>DATNHO010000152.1:0-24118 GCA_035604895.1 Terriglobales bacterium
CTGCGCCGCGAAGGCTTCGTTCACTTCGATCAAATCGATATAATCCAAAGTCAGGCCGGCTTTCTGCAAAGCGAGCTTCGTTGCCGGCACCGGGCCGCGGCCCATCAGTTTGGGCTCAACCCCGGCGATGCCCCAGCCCACAATTCGCCCCAGCGGTTTCAAACCACGCTTGCCAGCTTCCTCGAGCGACATCACGACGACCGCGGCCCCACCATCTACGATCCCGCTCGCGTTTCCGGCCGTGACGCTGCCATTCTTGCCGAACGCCGGTTTCAATTTCGCCAAGCCTTCCATCGTAGTCTGCGGACGGCGATGATCGTCCTCGCTCAGCGTCTCGCCGGATGGCTCACCCTTTCGGTCTTTGAGCGGCACGGGAACCAACTCTTCCTGCAACCTGCCATCTTTGTATGCGGCGTCAGCCAATTGTTGCGAGCGCAACGCGAACTCATCCTGCGCCTGCCGAGTGATGCCTTGCTGTTCTCCGTAAAGTTCCGCGGTGCTGGCCATGTAAAGCCCGCAATAAGTGTCGAGCAGCGCAACCATGAGCGAGTCTTCCAGTTTTCCGCCGGGAGCAAGCGTAAAACCGTCACGCCCGCGAATGACGAAGGGCGCTTGCGACATCGCTTCCATGCCGCCCGCCAGCACCACATTGGCTTCTCCTAGCTGAACCATCTGGGCTGCGTTCACAATAGATTGCATTCCCGATCCACACAAACGATTCACAGTAAGAGCAGGCGTTTCGATGGGCAGACCGGCGCGCAGTCCAACATGCCGCGCGCCGTAGAGGGCATCGCCGGAGGTCTGCTGCGCATTGCCGAAAACCGCGTGGTCGAATTCCTTTGGGTCCAGCCCGGTGCGCTCGATGGCGCCCTTACCTGCGATGGCGCCGAGTTCCTGGGCGGTAAAATCTTTCAGCTTGCCGCAATATCGCCCAAAGGGCGTACGCGCGCCGCTGACAATTGCGATGTCTCCTGGCTTCAACATTGGCTTCCTATAATTTTGGCTTTCGAGTATGAATTCCTGCTGTCAGAAGAGGCCGAACCGACCAACCAAAACTCTTAGTCTAACAGCGTGAGAGAGGAGCAGCAACCGAACGGGAGGTGGAACACAGATCGGATGGAGTGACTCGACCCGACAACTCAAGATTCAATCTCAGGCCACGGCGGCGGCGGAAAACGAGGCAGGTAGAGAGACGATCTTGCCCGCTCCCTGGGAGATAGCAGTTTGCAGCGCTTGTTCGGCGCGGTTGATCACTTCGGTGACGATATCCACCGAGTCGTACTCTCCGCGCACTACCGCTTCCGCGAGCCCCGCGCTGAAGTGTACGGACTCCTGCTTCTCCGGCAAGCGTATTTGAGCAAGCAGTCTTTGCAGCTTCTCCGCCGCCATGACGCCCTCTTTCTCGGGTGTTTCTCCCAGAACTATGGCGATGGTCGTGGTCTCGTAGCGGAACGCGAGATCGTTCTGCCGGATGTTAGCGGCAAAGAGCTGGCCAATTTGCTGCATCATAGCTTCGATCGCCGCTTCGCCGAACTCTTTCACCATCCCGGCTTTCTCGCCAAACTGCATGAGCAGAATCGTGAGCGGAGTGCTCTGTTGCGCGTTGCGCCGGGTTTCCGCCAGCAGGAGGTCGAGATATGACGCACGTTTCAGCAAACCGGATTGCTCGTCGGTCACAGAAAGATTCTTGACGAGGCGGCGAAGCCCCGCATTATTCAACGCTATAACGATCTGGTCGCTTATGGTTTTCAGCACCATCACGTCGTTAGACCCCCAGTTGTGCGGCTTACTGTCCATCAACAGGAGGAGCCCGACGTGTTCCGATCCGTCACCCAGAGGCAGCGCCAGCAGTGATGTAACCGCCATTTGCCCCAAGGCTTCACGGACTGCCAGCAACTCCGGAGCCGATTGCATATCGGCGATCGTGAGAGTGCCGCCGCGATTGATTGCCAGGTCATGGACCGTGGTTGCGATTTTCTCGAGGCTGCGGGCTTCTGCGGGCTTGCTAAGTTCGCTGCAATACTCTTTCACGCTGGTAGTGTGCAAGCCCGGCTTACGCATGGCTACAACGCACCGGCTGACCTTCCATTGCGATCCAATTTCCTTGGCCGCCGTCAACATGACCGCGTCCGCGTTGCTCTGGCGATAAAGCTTGCGCGTAATTTCTGCCACTCGGGCGAAGCTGCTCACGTCTGTGGTTTCGCTCGCTTGCGCTACGCCGGTTTGCGATGGCCGTGCCTCGGCGGGAACCGAGGATGAGAGCGGCGTTGGCGCTGATCCAGCATATTGCGGATTCAATCCCGCCGACATGTAGAGTTGACGCAGGTCGGGGTTGCGCTCTTCCTCGCGAGGAAACAGCTCCTGAATGCGCTGCAAGCGTTCAACCGCTTTCGAGCGCATGCCGTATTGCACCAGGATCTCCGCTTGCAGCATGAGGTCCTGGAGTGCCGCCGCGCCCAGCATCTTCTCCTGACCTGGAGACGGCGCCGTCGATGCATCGGCCATGCTGGAGAAACGCGAAGCTATGACCTTGAAACGGTTTTCGTCAATCTTGCCGCGCAGCATTTCCAGCCGCTTCTGATGTCCGGACTCGTACGCATCGACCTCGGCCGCGCGATCCAGCGAGTCAGCCGCTTTTGCGTAGTTGCCCACGCTGCAGTACAGATCAAAAAGCTTGAGCAGGGTCTGGCAGTAGTCGCTCTCGCGATTCGATGCGTTGAACTGCTCGCCCATGAACTCCAGCATTTCCGGAGACGCGCGATGCCGTGCCGCGATGTCCTGAATCATGGACAGGAAGGCCCGGCGGTCGCCTTTGCGGCGATGGTTTTGCTCCAGTTTCCGTCCCAAGGCAACGGCCTCGGCGTCCTGCTGGGCATTGATAAAGAGCCCAATGAGGTTGGCGACTTCCTGAACCCGCGAAGGATTCTCCTCGAACAATTGCCAGAGAATCGGTTCGGCGTCGCTCAAACGATTGGCAGCCAGCAACGCCTTCGCGTAGGTGTCGCGCAACTCCTCCGACGGAGAACCAGCCTTAACTTGGGCTTCGAGTACGAAAATGGCGGCGCCCGCCTGCCCTTGCTGCAGCAGATTCTTGCTGTACCCCAAAGCAATCTGTGGATCGGCCGGATCTTCCGCGTAAGCACGCTCAATCCATGGAGCCGCGTTGCCGCCCGACGTCTGGGTCAACTGGGCAAGCTTCAGGAATGCGGCAGCGGCGGCCTTGCTCTCTCCCAACTCAGACGAAAGCTCACCCAGGCGCTGCAGATTCGGCTCGCTGGAATCCAAAGTGAGAAGCCGCTTTAAAGCCGTAAGAGAATCTGGTTTACGTCCTTGCTTCGTCAACTCTTGAAAAACAGTTTCGTAGGTCTCAATCGCCTGCTTCGGGTGCGACTTCTCCAGCAGTTCGCCGAAGCGCAGTTTCTGTTCCCACGTCGGAGTCACGAAGCGAGCCAGCTTCTTGTAAGTCAGGCTTGCGCGCGTGGCATCGCCAGCCTCGATCTGCCGTACGAACAGGTCGCCCAGCAGCTTGACGGCCTGAGGAATACGCTGCAAAGAAAGGCAAAGATCGGCCGCCATCTGGCAGACGGTATCGTTGCCCGGCTCTGCCGCCAGCACCTGGAGATAGTCCTCCAGAGCCTCGGCGGTTTTTCCCTTTTGGAGAAGCTTTTCGGCGCGTTCCACCCGTTTGGTGATTTCGACCCGATCCATTCGCTTGACTGTGTCTGCCATGAGAGCTAGCGCCGCGCGGAGTAACCATAGAAAGTCTAGGGTCAGGTTACCTGTGCGGCAACGAAGGAACGATCAGAGGCGATTACGAAAGTCATAGGAGGAATAACTCTTTGGGAAATAAGGGGCTTTCTGATATACGTCGCGGAGTGCCCCAGGAAAACGGCCTCAACCAGGAAAGCGGCCTCCGCCACCAGCTCAGCGCCGGTCAAATGGCTATGGTGGCCGTGGGCGGCTCAATCGGGACAGGCTTGTTGCTAGGCTCGGCCGCTGCCATGGAGATCGCTGGTCCGGCGGTGATTCTAAGCTTCGCGCTGGCTGCGTTCTTGTGCTGGACGGTGACCATGGCGCTCGGCGAGCTGTCCTGCATGCATCCTGGCGCAGGCTCTTTCGGTTTGTACGCTGATCTATATCTCAGTCCGTGGGCTGGATTTGTCTCGCGCGCCGGATACTGGATCGCCATTTCAGTTTCAGTGGGCGCGAACCTGGTCGCCTCCGCAACCTATATGCAGTATTGGCTCCCCGCAGTTCCGGCCTTGGTTTGGGTCGCCGTGTTCTCGCTCGTGCTGGTCGTGATCAACCTCCGCAGCGTCGGTGACTATGGCCGGTTCGAATACTGGTTCGCAATGGTCAAGCTGGTAACCATGGCGACGTTCATCATTATCGGCGGAGCATTGCTGACTGGGGGACGCGTTCCCGCGCAGTACACCGCGCACGGCGGATTCTTTCCGAAAGGTATGCTGGCGCCACTTCTGGCAATGACTTTTGCCCTGTACACTTTCGGCGGGATAGAAATGGTGGCCATCACTACCGGCGAGTCTCGATCCACGGCCGAAATTCCGCGCGCCGTGAGGTGGACATTCCTGACATTGGCTCTGGTGTATCTAGGCGCCATAATCGTGCTGGCGGGAGTGATGCCGTGGAATCGAGTAGGCGTTACTGAGAGTCCGTTTGTCACGGTTTTCCGCATGGTAGGTATTCCGGCAGCCACGGGCCTCCTGAGTTTCGTGATCCTGACCGCTGCCCTCTCGGGTGCCAACGCCAATCTGTATTCCGCGTCCCGAATGCTGTTCTCTTTGGCACGAGGAGGATGGGCGCCTGCGTCCCTGGGCCGACTCAATGCGGCAGGGTCACCAAATCTGGCTCTGTTGGCCTCGTCCTACGGAATCGTGGTCGCAGTGGTTTTGGAAAAATGGGCTCCAAGAAACGCTTTCGTTTACATCCTCAGTGGCTCGTTGTTCGGCCTGATGCTTTCGTGGCTGGTATCGCTGGCCGCGCATATTTCTTTCCGGCGGCGGATAAACCCAGCGCAAGTAACCACGCTTCCCATGCGCTCACTGCTCGGCTCGTGGGGCTCAGTGGTGGGATTTACGCTGGTGGCCGCAGCCGTTTTGAAAACCTGGTGGGACTCGAGAGTCAGCCTGCTCAGCGGCCTGTCAACCCTGTTAATCCTCACCATAGCGTATGCGATCCTAAAATCAACCAACTCGCCGATGCGAAAAACCTAGCGGACATTCCTCCGGGTGATGCACGCGTAGACCCGGCCGCCTCGTCCGGATGGACCGAGCTAATGTACATAAATATGGAATCTATGTACATTCAGTGCTATCCTTGGCAAGACAAGGGAGACACCTCAATGGGAACCGCGAGGAATCGGTCGCACAAGCACTTTCAGTTGGATCCCTTAAAGATCAAGCGCGCCCAAAAGGCTTTGCGAGCCAAAACAGAGACTGAAACCATCGAGCGTGCGTTGGATTTAGCGATTGCCGAACAGCAGAGGAACCGATTGGTTCTCGCGGCCACTGAGCGCTTTTTGAAGAGTGGCATTAATATCGAGGACGTATACGGTACGCTGGATCGCTAGATGCAACCCGCCCTGTTCGATTCTTCTGTTTACATTTCTGCATTGCGTCGAGGAGACGACGCAGTCTTAACGCTCCGCCGGTTCGCTGCCACTGCACCTCTTTGGCTCAGCGCAGTAGTGCTTGAAGAACTCTATGCCGGCGCTGGCGACCGCAACCGTCAGGTCGTGGAGCGTCTTGAGCGAGATTTTGACCGGGCAAGGCGAATCCTTGTTCCGAACCTGAGCGACTGGACTCGAGCCGGCACGGTGCTTGCCCGGCTGGCGGCCAAGTATGATTACGAACGAATCGGACAGGGACGATTGACCAACGACGCGTTGATCGCGATCAGCGCTGGCCGACAAGGCATCACAGTGATCACAGCCAACGAACGAGACTTCCGCAGACTCGCCGAATTTCGCACCTTCCAGTGGCAAGTGGCCTCGATTTGACACACCGCCCGGTTCGAGATTCGCAGTCGTGCGACCTGCCCAGAGCACTTTAGCATCGAGGCCCGTTTGCCCAGTACAATATCCGCATGACTGACGAACTGCTCCGCTATCGTTCCGAGTTCCCCATCCTCGAGCGCACGACGTATCTGATCAGCAACTCCCTGGGAGCCATGCCCCGCGGCGTTTACGACGCGATGAAGGGTTATGCCGATACCTGGGCCAATCGCGGCGTGCGCGCGTGGGAAGAACGATGGTGGATGCTGGCGGCCGAAGTAGGCGACGAGATCGGCGCGCTCATGAATGCGCCCAAGGGTTCCGTCTCGACCCATCAGAATGTGACCACATGCCAGGCTGTGGTCGCTTCCTGTTTCGATTTTTCCGGCAAGCGCAACAAAGTCGTTTACTCCGACATGAATTTTCCTTCGGTGATGTATTTCTGGGAAGCCCAGCAAGCCAATGGCGCTCGAGTTCACATGGTCAAGACGGACGACGGAGTCACGGTCCCACTCGGGCGGTTACTCGATGCCATTGACGAGGAAACCCTGCTGGTACCGATCTCGCACGTAATCTTCCGCAGCGCTTATATTCAGGACGCCAAGGCGATTATCGAAAAAGCTCACAAGGTCGGCGCGTACGTCGTGCTGGACACTTTCCAGTCGCTCGGCACTGTGCCGGTGGACGTGAAAGCTCTCAATACCGATTTCGCCTGCGGCGGAGTTTTGAAATGGCTTTGCGGTGGCCCAGGTGTGGGTTATTTGTACGTTCGTCCAGATCTCGGCAAGAAGCTGCAGCCCAGGTTCACCGGCTGGACTGCCCACGAGAATCCGTTCGCCTTCGAGATTGGCCCCAACCGATACACTGAGCCCCCGTATCGCTTCATGAACGGCACGCCTCATGTGCCCGCACTTGAAGCCGCACGCCCAGGACTCAAGATCATCACCGAAGTTGGAGTGGACCGCATTCGCGAAAAGTCAAAGCGCCAGACCGCCCGTCTCATTGAGTTGGTAGAAAAACAGGGATTGCGGGTGAACACGTCGCATGACCCCGAAAAGCGGGGAGGCACCGTCTCTATCGACGTACCCGACGCGTCCGAGGTCTGCCGCGAGTTATTGAGGCGGGAAATCCTGGTGGACTGGCGCCCTAAAGCCGGTGTCCGCATGTCTCCGCATTTCTACAACACAGATCAGGAACTGGAAACTGGCGTCGCTGCAATAGAAGAAATCCTGAAAGAACGCGCCGTAACAGCGCGATAAGGTTCTAACACACCGCGGCTAATGTGGGGACGGGCGCCTCGCGAGCCTGCCCTACAGCAGCACCAGATCCCAGGTCTCCGCCACCAGGCCATGCCCCCAGCTATCATGACGCTTCTCCTCAACCAGTCGGAACCCGGCCTTCTCATAAATGCCCCGCGCTGCGCGAAGCGAACTCTGCGTCCACAGCGTAATCTTCTTGTAACCCGCTCGCCGCGCAAAGCGCACGCACTCCTCCACCAACCGCTTCCCAATCCCTAATCCGCGCGCCGCCGGCTCAACCAGAAGCAAGCGGAGCTTCGCCACATTCTTCGAGTGTTGCACCAGAAATACAGATCCGACGATCTCTCCATCCTTCTCCGCAATCCAGCAGCGCTCCCGTTTGGAATCGAAATTCTGCACGAACTTCGCGACAATCTCCGCGACCAAAGCCTCGAAGTGCTCGTCCCATTGATATTCCTGCGCATAGAGCACTCCGTGACGATGAACAACCCATCCCATATCACCCGGTTGATGAGGCCGAAGAATGTAGGGTGGCTTTTGCGCCGATTGGGTCCCGAGCAGTTTCTCGATCGTGTGCATAGCATCAATTAACTTGTTTTGCTCGGGCGCGCCCAGCCTGCCTAGAATCCTGCCAACTTCTTCCCGGGAGCGAGCATCTAGGGGCGTAAACGCCTTTCGTCCCCGCCTCGTAAGCGACAAAAGGCTTTGCCGGCCGTCAGAGTCGCAAGGCTTTTTGTCGAGCCAGCCTCGCTTGTCGAAACCAGTCAGGATTCGGCTCAGGTAACCTGGGTCCAACCCTAAGTCATTGCTCAACTCGGCTGCGGTTGGCTTTTCGCGATGAGCAAGCTCGTAAAGCACGCGCACTTCCGTGAGAGAAAAGGGGCTCTCGTATGGTTTCTCCCGCAAAACCCCGATCTGGCGGGTATAGAAGCGGTTGAAGCGGCGCACCGACGCAATTCGCTGCTCACTGTTTGCAATGGCAACAGGAGATTGTCGTTCATTTAGTCCGGTCATATAGTTGCTCTGGTCAACTAGTTTAGTTGACGAGATCATATAAAGCAACGAGCCTTGGGTAGTTTCGCCGTTCTCGCCCGCGTAGGCACGAACCCATTCTGCTGCCATTACGATCGTAAGCGGCGCACCTCGGTTTTCTGCTGCGAGCCCTTTTTCTCGTCCGCTATACTCGGAGCGACGTATCCGTTTTTCTTGAGGCAGATATGTCGGGGAGCCGCGTGATCTCACTGCCGGCATTTTTTCTTCATTCAAGAGGCGATGGCGTCGCCATCGCGATAGTCGGCGCCTGCGCCGGCGTTTACTGGTTCTATCGTGGTTTCCGCCTCTTGCAACGCAAGCGTCTGATACTGAACACGCCAGCCTCCAAAATCCACAGTGCCGCCATGGGTCTGGTTGAAATCAACGGTCTCGCCGTCGGGCCGTTTACCATGCTCGCGCCCATCACAGGTGTTGCGTGCTATTACTTCCACACCACCGCGTGGGAGCGGCAGCAGCGGGGCAGAAACACAGAATGGGTAAAGATCGCCGACGAAAGCCTGCACGTCCCTTTTTTCCTCGACGACGAAACCGGCCGGATACTGGTCGATCCCCAAGGCGCCGAGATGGACATTCACTGCGACTTCAAGGATGAATTCAGCACGCATCTGTTCTCCAGCGGCATCGAGATTCCTGCCAACGTCTCGAGCTTTCTCGCACGCAATAACGTCTTCACCGATAAGACAATTAAGGTCGAGGAACATTGCATCAAGCCAAAGAACTCGCTCTTCATCCTCGGGACGTTGGCACAGAATCCTGGCCTGAGTGTGAGCCCGACTCCAATCCGAAGTTTTTCCACCGGGCAACGAACGGTCACCGTCTCGATGCCAGGCGCTTTCGCAAGCATAGGTGTGAACGCTGCCACGACCGGCGCCGGCAACATGCCATTCCCCGCGTTCAAGGATGAAATCCGGCAGTCAACGCCGATGCCTTCGTTGGTCATGCACAATGCTCAAGGAACGGCGGTGCCGGATCAGCAGAAGATCGCCACGGCTATGATGAAGGCGGGAATCACGAATCCAGCTGCGTGGGCAGCAGCTGGCATTGACCCGTCCGCGGCAACGACAGCGGCGGGCGGCTCCGCCATTGCTCTAGCGCCGGACCAATTCGACCTGCATCCTTCAACCGTTATAAGAAAGGGAGCGCACGATCCGGCGTTTTTTATCTCCTGGCGCAGCCAGCGTGATGTTGTCAGCTCGCTGAACTGGCAATCTACCCTGATGATCTGGGGAGGGCCCGCGCTCACCATGTTGTGCGTTTACTTTTTGGGAGTGTACTTTGGCTGGCTGTAGAGGAGCCAATACAGATTAATATGAACACGATTGTCTCACTGGGTTTGCTGTTTGCCATCTTCGGCCTGATCGCTTACGTGGTTATGATTTTCAACGGGCTGATCGCGCTAAAGAACGACGTGGCCAAAGCATGGGCCAACATCGACATTCTACTCAAGCAGCGCCACGACGAACTCTCGAAACTGCTCGACGTCTGCAAAGGTTACATGGACTACGAACGCGACACTCTGCTGAAGATCACGGAGGCTCGCAGCATGTACCAGCAAGCCGTCAGCGTCGACGAGAAGGCGCAAGCCGACCAGAGCATGACATCGGCGCTGCGTAGTTTGTTTGCCGTGGCCGAGAATTATCCTCAGCTGAAAGCCAACGACAATTTCATGCGCCTGCAGGAAAGGATCACGGAATTGGAGAGCCAGATCGCCGACCGCCGCGAGTTCTATAATGACTGCGTGAACACATTCAACATCCGCATCCAGCAAATGCCAGACACTTTCGTCGCCAGCTTTATGAGCCTGACCCCGCGTCCGATGTTCAAGGTAGAAGACGCCGACAAGGCTGACGTCCCCATGAGCTTCGGCGCAGTAAAATAGGCGCTGAGGCCCGCAGCGTGATACCAGTTTTTCCCGGGGTCACCAACCTTCATACCTGCGTAACCAGCACAACCAAACCATCTCAATTAGAATTGACCCCGTGAGCGACGCTGTTCGCATTGGTATTCTTGGCGACTTGGAACCGGGATCGCGCGGCTACAAAGCGATCAACGATGCGCTGCAGCACGCCGCCACCAAACTACAAATCAAGCTCGATTCCCAGTGGATTTCTACCCCGACCGTCCTAGCCCCTGATGCCAAAAAAATGCTGGAAGGCTTCGATGGGATCTGGGCTTCGCCCGGCGGTCCCTACAAGAGTTTTGACGGCATGTTGAAGGGAATCGAACTGGCGCGTCGCCACGACTGGCCTTTTCTCGGCACCTGCGGGGGCTTTCAGTACGCGCTCATCGAGTGCGCCCGCAATGTCGTAGGAATCAAAGATGCGGACACCGCCGAGAATAACTCCGGTTCCAAGAACATCGTCATTTATCCGGTGGCCTGCGCTGTTCCTAACCGCAAGAAAGACGCGCCCAAGCTCTCCGGCATGGTTCCGGAAATCCGCTTGCGGCCGGGATCCTATCTGCAATCCTTCTACACCCAGGACACAGCAACGGAAGAGTTCCTCTGCAATTTCGAGGTGAATCCAGATTACGAATGGGCTGCCATGGAAGCCGGATTCCCTGTGGTAGCCCGCGGCGCCAAGGGTGAAATTCGCGCCATCGAATCACCCACCCACCGCTTCTATATCGCGACGCTATTTCAGCCGCAGCTTTCTTCCAAATCCGGGAAACCGCATCCCCTAGTGCTGGCATTCGTGCAAGCCGCCGCCGACTGGGGAAGAAAAAAACTGGACGATAGCGTGCTGGAGTAAGTCGATCGTAGGCCAAAACACGCGCATGGACGATACCACCACGAACTCGATCCGCGAAAGCTACGATCGCATCGCCGAGGAGTACGCCCGCCGAATCTCTGATGAACTTCAACACAAGCCCCTCGATCGAGAACTGCTCGACCGCTTTGCCAAGCAGACCAAGGGACGAGGCGAGGTTTGCGACATGGGCTGTGGTCCAGGCCACGTGGCTCGCTACCTGCGCGATGCCGGCGCATCGATCTTCGGCCTCGATCTTTCCCCAGTCATGTTGGAGCAGGCTAGAAAACTGAATCCCGACATTGCTTTTCGTGAAGGAAACATGATGTCACTGGACATCCCGGACGGCACGCTCGCCGGAGTGGCAGCCTTCTACGCCATCGTGAATATTCCCAAGCCATCTCTGTCATTGGTCTTCCGCGAAATCCAGCGGGTGCTGCGAGCCGGCGGACTGCTGTTGATCGCGTTTCACGCGGGGAACGAAACCCTTCACGAGGATGAGTTGTGGGGGCAGAAAATCTCCATGGATTTTCTCTTCTTTCAACCGTCGGAGATTAAGCTTGGTCTCGAAGCGGCGGGTTTCACGATCGAAGAAGTGCTCGAACGCGAGCCTTACCCGGAGGTCGAATACCAGAGCCGGAGGGCATACATTTTTGCCCGCAAGGCGTGGTTTCGCCATCAGACCGCGATCAACTCGAACACCGGATAGCTCTGAGTAAGCTCGACGAAAGCCTGGGCTGGGGAGCCCGCTGGCACTGGAAAATAGCGCTGCACTTCACGCCTAAAATTATCCAGGTACGCTTTCAAGATCTCGGGCTTGTCCGCGTCGGGTATGGGTCGCAGGTGGAACTTCTGCTGGGTTTTGCCCTTCTTCAAGGTCACTTCTCCCGCGGCCTCCGCATTGCGCACCCACTGCGTACGCCCGCGCGGAGCAACCAGGAAGCGCTTGCTTTCAAGTTCCACCAAATCAATGGGAGTAGAGTAAAGTTTTCCGCTCTTGCGGCCCCGCACTTGCAATAGGTAATTGTAGGAATAGCCAAGTCCGAGTCCCACCAGCAATCCGAACACTCGGTTAAATACGCGCTCGACGGCCGTAGGGGCGCGAAACTCAGGCAAAGTGGAATTCATATCGTCAAAACCAAGTGGGCGGAAACCAGATGCTTAGCCCTCCGAGGGAAGATGGCGAACCGTGAATCGAATCGAAACGCGCCGGCGTCCCACTACTTCCACGAGGCGGGCACTTGGAGAGCACGGCCCGTGGAACTCGCGTCAGCGATGCCTTAACAAACCCGGCGCGGGTGCCCCACTCTTTGCGTCTCCCGCGCCGCCGTCATTCCACGAATGCGGACCCGACCTGACATACTAGTCCACTTCGTAATGGTCTGCATCCGGGTTGGGAAGCACAGGATCCTCAGTCTCGCTGTTGGAAGCGGTTCCGCTGAAACCGAGAACAGTTGTAAGTCCCTCGATCACATACTTGAGCTTGCAGCCCGGCCCTCCTGCAGTCTTGGCCGACGTTAGTTTCTGCGGCGAGGGCGTAAACACGCCGGGGTGCTTCAACACCGCGTTTGTCCAACTTCCCTTCGCTAGAAAGGTTGTATCCGTGACGATCACACCGTCCGGACCGGCGACGACCAAGGTAAGAGTGTCCGCCGTGCTCTTCAGATTGATGATCATCTTGGACGGCGACGTGGTCGAAAAATGGTTGTCCCCCGCCGTAACCTTGATGGCGCCCGCAGGAAGCTCGTAAGTGGCGGACGTGCTGGTGTGTTTCTTGGGAGACAGCGACTCACTGGCCAGTATCTTGACCGTTCCGTTCTTCCCGTCCAGACCGAGAGGATCGACGCCTGACAGGATCGGCCCAATTGTGCCCTTGATGACGATGGTGAGGGTGTGGGTTGCCGGGTTCGCCGCAACTTCGGTCGTCTGTGCCCAGGTCATGCAACCCAGTACAAGAACGGTGACCAGAACCAAGCAGGACATGCGGACTATTTTGGATAACATCGGAATTCTCCTTGGCTTTAGAGGCGCGCACGCGGGGGGCTTCAGTGCGAGTCTAAGAAAGCTACCACAGCATCCCGGCGAACTGTCAACCGAAAATGCCCAGAGTGGGCCGGGGGATTGGGTTCTCCCGGCTTCCTATTCAAAGCAAAGGGTCTTCCTAGACAACTCTTCACGCCTGCCCATACACTTTCCTAAGATCGATCCACACTATGCGACTGGTCACATTTGAAGATCCGGTGCGGCGTTCGCGCATTGGCGCCGTCACGGACGATGGCCGCTTCGTCGACCTTCGCTCTGCCTGCGCGCTCTATCTGCGAGATGTCGAAAACGAAAGCGCCTTTGATCGCCTTGCCGATGCCCTGGTTCCTCCCAGCATGCTCGCACTCTTCGAGGGTGGCGACACCAGCCTGGAAGCCGCGCACAAAGCGTTCGACCACGCGTTGCACAACGATGGTGCAACCGGCCCCAGCGGCGAGCCAATTTTTTACTCTGCCGCCGAACTCAAACTCAAAGCGCCAATTGTTCCGCGGAAGTTCTTTCACACCGCCGGCAACTTCCGCGAGCATCATGAAGAGGCCACCAAAGCCGGATTCTCGCATCCGGTGATGCCGTGGATCGTTTTCTTCCAAAACGTGGATGCCATTATCGGCCATGACGAGCCCGTGATTTATCCCAGGCATCTCACAAACGAACTGGATTACGAGTTGGAACTCGCCGTGGTGCTGAAAAAAGGCGGCAAGCACTTTTCCCCGGAGGAAGCAGGCGAGTGCATTGGAGGCTATGTCATTTTCAATGACATCACAGCGCGAGACATCCAGCGCCGCGAAATGAAGTCGGGGGTATTCAGCTTCTGCAAAGGAATTGACACCTTTTGTCCTCTAGGCCCTTGGATTGTAACCGCCGACGAGATTCCCAATCCGCACAACCTGGCGATGGAATTACGAGTCAACGGCGAATCGCGGCAGCGCTCGCATTCCAGCAAGATGTCAGTGAAAATTCCAGAAATCCTTTCGCACTATTCGCCCATGGGATACAGCGCCGGCGACGTCATTTCCACAGGCACAGTCTCTGGCGTGGCCGCCTTCAGCGGCGACCCGAAGGCCTGGTACTTGAAGCCCGGCGATGTGATGGAATGCGAAATCGAGAAGATCGGCATCCTGCGAAACCGGGTCATCTCGTGGGAAGAGGCCTACGGCTACAAACCAGCGGCTCTGGCTACGCAGGATGTGCGGCCGTAGCAAAACCTTCATCACCACGGAGACACAGAGCCACAGAGAAGCGTCAAAGTACAAAAACTATCTTTGCCGATTTCTTTGCCAAACGACACTTCGCTGATTTTTTTCTCTGTGTCTCTGTGGTAAAGAATTGACCATGGCCACTAATTCCAAAATATGGGTCAGCGAACTGAACGCCCGCCCAGAGATTCGCTCCGCGTTTCCGCGAACTGAGATTCGCTTTTACGACACAACACTGCGCGACGGTGAGCAAACGGTCGGAGTCGTCCTCTCGCCGCACCAGAAACTGGCAATTGCCCACAAACTGGACGAACTAGGCGTAAGCCGTATCGAAGCCGGGTTCCCGCGCGTCTCCCCAGAAGATGCGGAAGCTATCCAGCTAATGCAGAAGGCGAAGTTGAAGGCCGAGCTGTGGGGTTTTTCCCGGGCTGTGAAGGCTGACGTCGAAGAACTCGTGCGCTTAGGTCTGCATGCCTCAGTCATCGAAGCTCCCACCAGCGACATCAAGCTGAAAGCCTATGGCCTAACGCGCGACGACGTGCTGCGACGTGTCGTGGATGCAACGTCGATCGCCAAGGAAAATGGAATCACCGTGGCTTTCTTCGCAGTCGATGGCACGCGCACCGAGCTGGATTTCCTGAAAAAGATCAATCTCGCCGCCCTCGAAGCCGGAGCCGCAGAAATCGTGGTCGTGGACACCATTGGCGCTTGCGGCCCTGAAGCAGTCGAATTTCTGGTTCGTGAAATGTGCACGTGGGTTGGACCGAGTGTTCCCGTCCACTTTCATGGACACGACGATTTTGGCATGGCAACTGCCTGCGCCGTCGCCGCAGTTCGCGCCGGAGCCACATGGATTCAGGGTACGATTAATGGCATGGGTGAACGCGCCGGCAATGCCGACATTTGTGAAATCGCTCTCGCGCTGCGCTGTCTCTATGACGTGCCGGTCGCTTTAGATTTGACCAAAGTCCGCGAGGTTTCAGAAGTAGTTTCCAAATCCTCTGGTTACACGCTGGACGCCTGGAAACCACTGGTTGGCGAAAACTTGTTTGTGCGCGAGAGCGGCGCCGTGGCCGCCCAGTTTCACGTCCCAGAAGCTATTGAACCGTATTCCTCAGGACTGGTGAACGCTCAACGCCGCATCGTGCTGGGGAAAAAGAGTGGACTCGACAGCATCGATCTGAAGTGCAAGGAACTCGGGCTGACCATAACGCCCGAACAGCGCGCTCCAATCCTCGCCGAGGTCAAGAAGTGTGCGATCGCCAAGCGCGGTTTGCTGACCGATGAAGAGTTTCGACAGATTGTGAAACAATCCGCCTGAATCCGTAGCTAGTTCTTGAAGTGCGGCAGCACTGTATTTCCAAATAGCGTTGCTTGTCCAGTGCGATCGTCGCCCCAGATTTCCAGCATGATGTGAGTGCAACCAGCGTCACGGTATTCTTCGATGCGCGCAATGCACTCTGCCGGAGTCCCTGCAATCGGGCAGACTTTTCTTAGGATCTCATCGGTCACGGCTTTAGCAGCGGCTTTCCGCCCGCCTTTTTCCATGGCATCAGCAACTGGCAGCAGTTCGTCGAAGGTCAAGCCAGCGCACTCCAGCAGCACGTCCGCGGATCCTTTGATGTTCTGGACCTTGTTGGCGAGATACATCGCAGCCTGCTCGCGCGCGCCTTCTTTGCCTTTCGCCGAATCGCGGTTGATGCTGCCGACGATCACAGAGCCGAGTACCAGATTCGAGGAGTCTTTTCCAGCCTTGCGTGCGCCTTCTTCCATGTTCTTTCGCGAGTAGCGCACAAACGCAGGCGTGGTGATGCTGGCTGTGAGCAAACCATCCCCGACCACCCCAGACATTCGCTGCAACACCGGCCCTGTTCCCGCAACGTAAATGGGAGGAATGCCACGCGGCGTATGCGCGTCCGCCTTGAGCGGCGGCACGTTAGCCTGGAAGACCTTTCCTCGATACTCGAAAGCATCGCCCGCAAGCGCACCCTTGACGATCTCGACGCTCTCGCGCATCACCGTCGCTGGTCCGACCTTTTCACCTTCGCCTTCGCCAATTTCTTTCATGAAGATCTTGGAAGCTCCTAGGCCGAGCAGAAAGCGATCGCCCGCCAAATCCTGCATCACGCGCGCTTCCATCGCGATTTGCACGGGATGACGCGTGTAAGGCGAAATAATGCCCCACCCCAGCTGGATACGGCGAGCCTCAGCCGCGATAACAGCCAGCACCGCAGTCGACGAGCGTGCCTCGAACGAATGCTTGCGCCACCACGGATAAGCTTCCGCAATCCAAAAGGCATCGAACCCCGCGTCTTCGCAGGCTTTCGCCATGGCGACTGTTTCTCGCACCGGCTCCATGCTGAGTTGCAGAACACCAATGTTGAATGGGATCGACATAAGTCAGCTTTTAGCTCTCAGCCTTCAGCTTTCACTCCGGATCTTTCCACGAATGTTCCAATCCTTTGATCAGTTCCCACATCGCCTTGTTCAGAGGAGTTGCCACGCCCACTTCCTTACCCCAATGCACAATCGCCCCATTCATAAAATCAACTTCGGTTTGCCGCTTGGCGAGCACATCCTGCAGCATGCTGGCCCGGTGCTTGCCCGGAGCGTTGGCGCCCTTCTGCACAAGTTGCCGCGGGTCGCCGTGCAATGCAATTCCCAGTTTCTCCGCCACTGCCTCGCCCTCTGCGATGAGGTCGCTGAAAAGATGGCCGGTCGCTTCAAAATGCGTGGCGGCGCCGTGATGCAACAGCGTGAGCGCCCCCACTGGGTTCGTGGCCGCATTGAAAATCAGCTTGGTCCACTGCGCGCCGCGCGCGTCCTTCAGCGGAATTGTGTTCATCCCAGATCTCGTGATCAGGCCCGCGAGTTCGTCCACTTTCTCCATGGAAGTATTGGTGGGTTCGAACGGCCCGATCCAGGTGTCGCCCTTGATGTCATACCCGATATGCCCCGGCGCAATCGGATGCCCGGCGGGGAAGGTCGTGCCTCGAATCACAAATTGCACGCGCTCGGCAATAATTTCTTCGTTGCCGACACCGTTCTGAACAGAACAGACTGCGCTGTGGTCGTCGAAAATGTCGGCGACTTGGGAGATTGCGACCCGGGTATGAATCGCTTTAGTCGCGACGATCCCATAGTCGCAGCGGGGCAATTCTTTGGCGTCGCTGGTTGCGTTGAGCGGGACAGTAAACTCCTCTGCTCCCGAAAGCCGCAGGCCGCTCTGCCGGATGGCCGCCGTGTGCTCCTTCCACACGTCGTAAGCCCACACTTCGGCTTCGCCCGCTTTCGCGAGGTGCGCTGCGAATAAACTCCCTACGGCTCCGCAACCGATTACGCAAATCTTCATCTACGAAATGCCTTCCTGCATTCTCGTCTACGCCGCACTCGGTTTCTCCGCTCCCGTGTAAAACTTCCAGGGCACATCCGCCAGACACTCCCCTTCGGACTTGCCGATCCGATAGGTGTCCTGCGTATACAGACACACCTTGCCATCTTGATCGACGACTTGTGGATGCAAAGAGAAAATCATGTTCTCCTGAAGCTGCACTTCGCTCTTCGCGCCAATCGCTGGATACTCGAGCATGGTTGTGCCGATGCTGTGCCCGGACAAATGACCAAGGGCAAATCCATGTTTGGCAAAAGCTTCAGCCACGACACGATGAACATTGCTGGCCAGTTCGCCCGCCCGCATCAGCTTCCTTGCGGCTTCAAGCGCCAACGGATAAGCGTCGGCCATGGCTTGCGTTCGCTGGCTGAGTTTGCCTCGAATCAGCGGACGCGAAAATTCCACCCAATATCCGCCGGATCCGGTAACTTCGAGAGAATAGAGCAGCAAGTCGTCAAGCGCAGTCACGCGATGACCCGGAACTCTGAACGATGCCTCCGCTTCGCCACCAGTGCCTGAGAGCAGAATATTCATCATGCGCGGCCCCGCGCCGCGAGCAAAGAATCGCTCGACGGCAGGAGCCATGATTTCCGCTTCGGTCTTGCCCGGCTCGTACGCGGCGACGAGTGCCCAAAATCCGTCCACAATAATATCCATCGCATCGCGTACTTCGGCGAGTTCCTCTTCACTCTTGACCGCGCGCGCCATGTCGAACTCGAAATCGAAAGGCACCATCTCAAATGGACCGTTTGCCATCTCGCGATAATCGCGCACCGCCATGATGAAATTCATGCCGTAAACGCCGACTCGCTTCCACCCGTGCTCGCGTGCGCGATCACATATCCACTGCCCAGGAACATCGGGCCAGACATGGTCTTTCACCCAGGGTTTGACCTTGTCGCCAATCCAACGGGCTTCCCGAGGAAACACTAAAGTCGGTTCGCCCTCGAGCGGCAGCACTGCGTACACGTAGCGATGAACAATTTCGAAACCCGAAACATACAACACTGCGCCTTCAAAACCCGCATACTGATTACCGCAAACGATGAGCGCGTCCAGGCCTGCGCGCTCCATTGCGGCTCGGATGTTCTTGTAGCGACGATCGATTTCGATTTGGCTTGGCAAAGTTTCCTCGGAGGCCAGATTCTCTATTGCACACCGCAGAGTTCAGCAGCGGTCAAAGCGTAAATCTTCGTGATATCCACCAGCGTTTTGATTTTGACCTTCTCACCTTCGGCATCGCGAGGCCCACTGGAAGGTCCGTAGTTCACGGTCTCAATCCCGTAGCGCGTCATTACCGAAGCATCCGAGCACCACAGCACTACGTCGCGCTTGGGAGCTTCGCCCATCACACGGTGATGATTCATCTCGATCGCCTTCACCATTGCGTGGTCGGGCGCAATTGTGGCTCCGGGCACAGAAACGTAAGTCTCGAACTCCAGGCCATAATCTGGATAGCGCTTTTCCAAATCGAGAAAAAGCGACTTGGCCGCCCGTCGCGCTCCCTGCATGGACATGTGTGGGGGCACACGCAGATCGAGAAACAACTCGGCGCGTTCCGGAGTCCGGCTAACGCGCCAGGGCTGCCCACCACGAATGCAGCCGAGATTGGCGACGCCTTTGTGACCTCGATACGAGGTTTTCTGCTCCCACCCTTTGATCCATTTCACAACGACGCCCATGACGTCGTGGAGGCGCCGTATCGAATTGCGTTCAGCGCGTCCAACCGCGAACGCGGTGTGAACATACATTCCTGTGACCGAAATCCGCACCCACAGCGAGCCGTAATGTTCCAGAATAATTTGCATATCGGTGGGTTCGCCGAGGATGCAAACATCGGGCAGCACTCCGTGATTGACGAGGTAATGCGTGCCCACGCCGTACCCGCGATACTCGCGCCCACGGAATTCTTTCCATTGTGTCTTTTCGATTTCCCCGGCGACCGCGGCGAGGATGACGTCCCCCTGAAGTTTTACTCCTGCGCGCTGCAGCGCCTTCACCGCGTGGGTATAGCAGACCAGCGCGCCCTTCATGTTGTAGATGCCGAGGCCGTAAATCATTCCGTCTTTGATCACGGCGCTTGGTTTGTAGCTAATCCCTGTCAAGAAATCTTCCTGGCCGGTGTTGGAGGTGTCCATATGGCCGTTGAACATCAAGCAACGACCGGAACCAGCGCTTTCCCAGCGCGCGATCACGTTCGCGCGACCTTCCTCAACCTCCTGCCAGGTAACATCGAGGTCGATTCCACCCCAGGCGGATCGCATGTATTCCGCCATCTTGCCTTCGTCGCCGGTGGGGCTAGGAATATTGATGACATCGCAGCACATGGCCACGATCTCTTCTTCCCTGATCTCAGCGAGGATTCTCTCAACCAGTTTCGGATTGAGCCTAGAGATTGGACCTCTGTTTGATTTGGCCACAGTTTTCTTTCTTTACTAGTGTGCCAGACGAAAATCGTCCGGGTAGCTGCACAGCTTTTCATTGCCTTCGTCGGAAATCAGAAAATTGTCCTCGAGTCTCAAACCGCCGCCGCCCGGCCAATAGATTCCTGGCTCGATAGCCAACACCATCCCTTTCTTGATCGTGCCCTTTCCAGCTTGATGCGCGTAGGGAAACTCATGCGCGCGCGCCCCCACGCCGTGGCAGATGGGATGCGAAGGTTGCCCGGGATATCCGCCTTCCGCAATACGCTCGCGAATCAGACGATCAAGTTCGGGAAAGTCGGCGCCCTCGCGTGCATAGACGATCGCCTCATTGAAAACTCCCAGCAGCAGATCCAGCAATTTGTGATATTCAGGAGTGAGCTCGCCGGGACACGCATTCTTGGTAAGGTCGGTCCAATAGCCGTCCACGCACACCCATATCTCTAGCAAAGTGGGCTCATTCTTCTGAATAGGCCGGTCGCCGGTTGCGGTGAAAGTAGCGATTCCCTTTCCTGACCAGACCAGAGTGAAAGCGCGGGCCATTTCTACTTTTCCTTTGTATCCCACCCCGACGCCGTGCACGAAACTCTCATACATGCCGCCCACTTCGCTTTCCTTCATTCCGGGATGCATATGTTCGCGGGTGTAGTCCATTGCCAGAGCAGCCAGTTCGTTGGCCAACCGCATGCGCTCGACTTCCTGGGCGGTCTTGATGGCGCGGGCTTCGTTGAGCAGCGGTGTAGCGTCAACTACCTGACCCGCAACTTCACCGAAGGCATCGAAAAACATTTGCGTAGGCGTCGTGGGCTCGCCCACCATGCGGTCGGCGGCCTGCGTTCCCATGTTCAGCTCGATTGCAACTTTGTCGGTGAGGCCGCGTTCTTTCAGTACTTTTAGTGCAAGATCGAGAGCGCGATATTGCGGCGGGCGAGGATCATTTTCGTGATAGCCCTTGAAAGGACGGATGTCCTTCGTCCAGGAATTTCGCTCTGCGTCCGCCAATTGCGGCTCCAAGGCAATCAGCGTCGGCTCGCCCTCGCAGGGAAAAACTGCTGCGTCATAGCCCTTCATGCACCAATAATTCGTCAAATAAACCAGATTGTCCGGCGCACGCACGACCAGCGCAGTCACGTCCTGATCTTTCATCAAGGCGCGAACGCGATTTAGTTTCACTTCGTCGATTGGCCACGACATGGTTTTGCCTGTAAACCTTGCGAGCAACGTTTCTACGACTCGACCGCGCGATTCTCCTCATCGAACGTCCATGACGCTTCTTTGCCTTTGACCAACCGGTAGACAGCAGTATGCAGCGGCGCTGAGATGCCGACACGCCCGGCTTCCCGCGCGATGGCACCGCTCAGAAAATCAACCTCGGTCGGCAATTGATGTCGAATGTCGTACAACATCGAAGGTGGATGATTAGTCACGGCGCCGATTTTGTTCATCTCCCACGGATCCTCGTGGAGTTTTATTCCCACCGCCGCTGCTACCGCTTTGCCTTCTGCAATCAACTCGTGCAGCAGATGTCCAAGGCTGGAAAACTTCGATTCGTCGGCGAAATGCGGCGAATGCGGAAGCCCGGTCAACGCCGATACTCCATTCACCGACGCATTAAAGATCAGCTTCGACCACTGCGCCGGACGCGCGTCCTGCAAAGCTTCGGCCTTCAGGCCACCGGCGTTGATCAGGTCGGCGGCTTCCTTTACCAGCGCATACGCCGTGTGTCGCGGTTCAAACGGCCCGATCCAGGTTGCGGTATCGAGTTCGAACTGCACATGCGTGTCGCTATGTTTTGTGCCGCTCATGAAAGTCGTACCGCGAATGACTTGACCCCCAGTGTGGCTCGCAATAATCTCTTCGCTTCCCAATCCATTTTGCGCAGAAATAACCGCTCCCTGATTGAAACGATTTCCGATGGCAGAAATCGATTTCTCCACCTGCGTCGCTTTAGTTGCTACGATACCGAGTTCGCAATCGGGGATCTGGTCCGGTTGCGTCGTAGCTTTGAGAGCCACATGAAACTCATGCGTTCCCGAGACCCTCAGGCCGTCGCGGTTGAGAGCACGGGCGTGATCTTCGCGCCGAACAAAAATCCATACCTCCGCAACCCGCGCCAGGTGCGCTGCGTACAGGCTGCCTATGGCGCCACAACCGACGATGCAAACCCGTTTCATTTGTGACGCCGGCATCTTGCCGGCTTGGCGGACGCTAAATTCGCCTTTCCACTTTTACCAGCTTCTCGACTTGACTGATCTCTTTCGCGACCAGGGCTCGAAACAAACTATCGGCGTTGTTGAACGAATCGTCGATCATGATGCCGCTGGCAAAAAGCGCATCCTGCAAAGCCGCGGAAATCGTGTGGATCGGAGCCGCTCCGCCTTCGCCCATCCCCTTGGCTCCGCTGTAGCTGTGCGGCGAAGGCGTTTCGATGTGGTCGTATTTCACCGTCGGCATATTCATTGCGGTGATCGGAGTGTAATCGCTGAAGGTGCTCGTGAGCATGTTCCCGACCGCATCGTAAACGCAATTCTCCAGCAAAGCTGCACCAATGCCGTGGGCGGTTGCGCCATAGACCTGGCCTTCGACTATCGGCGGATTGATCACGGTGCCGCAATCATCGATGGCAACGTAGTCGAGAATGCGTGGAATGAAAGTGTCGCGCTCGATTTCAATCACTGCAATATGAAGCTGCGAAGCATAGGTCAGCGTCAGGCTGCCGTATTTCTTCTGCTTGTCGGGCACCTTGAACGGCGCTCGCCAGATGTAGCGGCAATTCAGCGTGAGTTCGTACAACTCGGGCGGCAGCACAGCGCTATTTACATTGACGATGTTGGCAAGCCCCCAGTAGTTGATGGCCTTTCCTGTGCTCGTGGCGCGAATCTCCGGGCCCTGCTCGCCGGTTCCGAATTCAAGATCATCTTCTTTGGTTTCGAGTAAGAACGCCCCCAGTCGCTTCATTTCTGTTTTCAGCTTCTGCGCGGCTCCGTGAACAGCCGACAGTCCGGAAACGGCAAACTGACTGGCATAGGTCCCGGAGAATCCAGTATGCACGTTTCGTTCAGTGTCGAAGCCAGTGCGCACGGTGATGCGATCAGGATGAATCTTTAACACGTCGGCAACGACCTGCGCGGCGGTTGTTTCGTGTCCCTGGCCCTGCGGGCAGGAACCCACCGCGACCACAACCTCTCCGTAAATGTCCAGCTTGCAATTCGCACCTTGCGAGTTGCCAGAAAATGGCGCGCCCGGATTCACGATTTGCGACTGGCCGAAATTATTTGTTCCCGAGTCAAGGGTAGTGCCAATACCAATTCCGATGAATCGGCCTTCCTTGCGCGCCGCGAACTGCTTCTTTTTCCATTCGTCCCAACCCACGCGCTCTTTCGCCACTTGCAGCATTCTCGGGTAGTTCCCCGAGTCATAAACACAGCCATTCGGCGTGGTATAGGGAAACTCCTCCGGACGAATGTAGTTGCGCAAGCGGATTTCATCAGCCGAAATGCCAAGTTCGTGCCCGCAAATGTCGACGACGCGCTCCAGGAACCACAAATGCTGCATGCGCGAGTATCCGCGATTGGGGCCGACTGGGCATTTATTTGTGACCGCTTGGGTGAAATCGATTCGCGCATTCTTGAACCGATAAACGCCAGGAAAAACCTGCGACCAGATCACGCAACCCAGCGGCTCATAGCGCGGATACGCTCCACAGTCGTCAATATGCCGTGAGACGAGCGCGGTAATAACGCCGTTCTTGTCGAGAGCAACTCGAGTATCGCGGAAAGTTCGTTCGTTGCCATGCGCGCTCGAAGTAATGTGTTCCGTCCGGGTCTCCACCCACTTGACCGGCCGTCCGCCAGATTTCTTCGACGCCAGTGCGCACACCGCCATCTGCGGATAGCTCGTAATCTTGATGCCGAAGCTCCCGCCGATGTCGGATGTCTCCACGCGAATGCGATCGATATGAACGCCAAGGTGCGCTGAAAGAAACTGAATGGC
>DATNHO010000153.1:0-29718 GCA_035604895.1 Terriglobales bacterium
CCAGAAAAAATAGTCGAACGAGACGTACTGCATAAGCGAGCCGGCAGCAAGGCAGAAAGGAACGGTGGCAAGGGCTGCAACTATCTGGGCCCCGCGGCGGGCACCGAATTCGCGGGCCATGAGGCCCGTGAGAACCACAGCAACGGCGTTAACAACGGCGGCAAAGAAGCGGAATCCAGCGAGCGAAGTCCCAAAGAGAATCAGGGAAAGACGAGCAAAAAACGGGGTGATCGGAGGGTATGCGACGTATCCCCAGGACAGATGGCGCGCGTCGTCCAGGGTGGCGAGTTCGTCTCGATGGAATCCATATCGCCCGCCGGTGAGGAGGTGAACGACTATCGTCGCGCATGCGATGTAAATCAGGACCGCAGCATCGCTGCGCCAAGTACTTTGCCGGGAAGCAGGAAATTCCGCTTCGTTGCCGTGATCGCGAGGCTCCTCATTGTCAATGATTGAGTTCACTGCTGCGCAATACTCCCTCTGCCGAATGTTAGCCTATGGGACGCGCTTCGTGCTCGGCTGTAAGAATATTCGCTACGCACACAGCGAAACAACAATTCAATTGGACGTGCAGTCGGGTTACCGGGCAAGTGGCTTTAGCTGGCCATAAACGGGGTTCCTGGACATGAGGACTCAAGTCCTTTTTGACTCAGGGCGCATGCCGCACCCCTCGGAAGCCGGGGGAACGTTGCACGTCGATGGGACGAGGGTGTACGTTATTGGCCGGCCGGAAGTCGATATGGGGCTCCAGGAATAAGTTGGCCTGCAGTGGCATTGGAGCGAACAGTTGCCGAGTGACTCGACCGCGTCCGCGGAAAAACAACCAGCGGCCCTGAGCAGAGGCAGCACGCTGCGAAGACTGGTGGGCATTGGAGTTGTTATTCTGTGCGTTGCGGGAGGATTTCTCTATCTGGGCGGCTGGTTCAGCCCAAACGCGCTGACGCCCGCGCGGTTCGTCGACGCATTTGAGCGGGCCGACGGAGTCTATTCCGGTTTCCGCCGCAATCATGCCAAAGGCGTCGGCGTCAGCGGTTATTTCGAGAGCAACGGCGAGGGAGCGCGGCTCTCAAAGGCCGTCGTCTTCAGGCCGGGGCGCGTGGCCGTGATCGGGCGGTTCTCGTTTGGCGGCGGCGATCCAAATGTTGCCGACGCGCCTACCATGGTCCGCGGCCTGGGGCTTTTGTTCTGGCTCCCGGGTGGCGAAGAGTGGCGGACGGCGATGATCAATCTGCCAGTATTTCCGTTCCAGACGCCGCAGGCCTTCTACGACAATCTGGTTGCGTCGCAGCCCGACCCCAAAACTGGCAAACCCGATCCAGACAAAATGGCGGCATTTGCCGCGAGCCATCCCGCAACGGTGCGGGCGTTAGGTATTATCCAGAGCCACGCACCGTCGTCTGGTTTCGACAACACGGCGTTTAATAGCCTCAACGCTTTTCGGTTCATCGACGCAGCCGGCAAGTCGATCCCGGTGCGCTGGACGCTGGCGCCGGTGCAGCCGTTTGCAGCAGCCAGCACCGCAGCGACGGCTCAAACAGACAAGAACTACATGTTTGACGCGCTCATCGCGAGCATCCTGCAGCATCCGTTGCAATGGCATTTGATCATCACCATCGGGCAACCGGGAGATCCGACCAACGACGCCACCGTGGCGTGGCCTGACGGGCGGGAGCAAGTGGATGTGGGAACGCTGACCCTCGATCATATCGAGAGCGAGGAAACCAGCCCCGCCCGAGACATCAATTTCGATCCGTTGGTTTTGCCGAGCGGCATGGCGCCGTCCGACGATCCTCTTCTCAGCGCGCGATCGGCGATTTATTCACAGTCGTTTACACGGCGCGCGGGCGAGGCAAAGACGCCGAGCGCGATATCGCCCACGGAAGTGCGAAAGTGAACATGGCAACCCAGCAGACGCAATTCACAGTCCTCATGCGAATTCTGCACTGGCTGATGGCCGCGATGGTCCTGACCATGCTGGGGATTGGCGTTGCCATGGTCGCATCGCTGGGCGACTACCATCGCCTGGTTTCCATCCACCGCCCGTTGGGGATCGCCATCCTGATCTTGGTCGTGATTCGCTTCGTGAATCGCCAGTTCAGTACTCTGCCACCATTTCCCGCAACTATGTCGTCGCAGGAGCGCTTCGTCGCACACGCATCCGAAGTATTGTTGTACACGTTGCTATTTGTGCTGCCGCTGGTCGGCTGGGGGATGTTGTCGGCGGCGCGCTATCCGATCGTCCTGTATGGGCCGCTGCATCTTCCCCCGATTCTTCCGCACAGCGTGATGTTGTACGCGTTTCTGAGGAAGACGCACACCGTTCTCGCTTACCTTTTGTTCCTGGCGTTTATCGCCCATTTTGGAGCGATTTTGTTTCACACGCTCGTCGTGCGAGACGGGTTGTTCAGCCGCATGGCGCCGTGGAGAGTTCGCGCGCGCTAGGCGGATTCTGCACACGGGCGTGCCCAAGAATCTAGCCGCGACCCTCACACGCAGTGTAGGACCGTCAACTTCTTCAAAACCGGAGGCGACAATGAGCGAAAGATATTCGGGGCAACTTGCCTTGGTGGCCGGAGGTACCGGTGGCTTGGGCCGTGCTGTAAGCGTCGCGTTTCTGGAAGAAGGAGCGACGGTCGTCGTCACATATCGAAGGCAAGACGAATTTGAAGCCTTGCGTCAGGCAGCAGGTGCCCATGCGCCACGACTGGAGGGCCATGGCGTCGATGTTACGAATGACGCTGCGGTTCATCAGATGATCTCATCCGTTGTCGCAAAGCACGGAAGACTTGACGCCATGACGAACGCAGTCGGTGGTTACGCGGCCGGCCGGAAACTATGGGAAGCAGAGCTGACGATTCTGGATCAGATGTTATCCCTGAACTTGTACTCAGGTTACGTGCTGTCACGGTCCGTCGTTCCCGCGATGCTCAAGCAAGGCCACGGAGCAATTGTCAATGTCGCTTCAACAGCAGCAATTGATCATGCGGCGTCTGCGGCGGCGTATGCCGCATCCAAGGCTGCGGCGGTGGCAATGGTCGATTCACTGGCAGCGGATCTGAAAGGTACTGGCGTCCGAGCAAACTCGATTCTTCCCAGCATCATCGACACCGAGGCGAACCGTAGGGCGATGCCAGACGCCGATTTTGCGAAGTGGCCAAAGCCCCGAGATATTGCCGAGGTGATTCTCTTCCTGTGCAGTGACGACGCCAAGCTGATCCACGGCGCAGCGATTCGCGTCTAGCCTCGGCGGGGCTAACCGGACATGTGACCGCTGCGGGCCAGAAACGGGGTTGTGGGAAGTTCCCTGTCCCGCAGCGAATGCGGCGATTCCGGGCGGATGGTCGGCAACTCGGAACTGATCCGCAGGTTCCCATAAGAATCTTAGCCCCTCTCGTAACTCAATACCTTAGGCGCGATGGGACCTAGTTAGCAGCACAGTGGAAGTCAAATGGTTGGCCAGCTTCAAACGGAAGCCAATAAAGAATCTAACGGTGGGTGCTCTTCTGCTTCGTCATACCTTGAGCCAGGGCTAGCAGCAGGTTTCTGTCCCTTTGATTAACGCGGCTGAGAAGGCGGCGAAGCCTGAACAGAAGGCGCTCTTCCTTCCCCGAACTCCCCCACGCAGTGTTGGCTGCTGTCTTTCTCTTGGCAAGGTTCGGAAGTTTGGGGGGCTCTTCGCCGTCATAGAAGAGTTGATAGAGTGGGATTTCTAATGCCCGCGCGAACTTTTCCAGCGTTTCAACGGCCGGAACAGTGTGTCCGTTTTCGACGCGGGAGATGTAGCAGCGCAACAAACCTGTCCGCTTCTCAACCTCGCCCTGGGAGATGTGCTTTTCTTCGCGTACAGCGCGCAAGCGGTCGCCAATCATCATGCTGGTTTCCTCGAACCACGTAGCGTTCTGTGTGACCAGAAACTATAAACCGAAATCTACGTGGCAGCTAGGGAGCGATTCCTTTATCGGAACGGTCGTCACCCGTTAACGCAGCAGCACTGAACCGTGTCTTAGGATGCAGGGCACAGTTGTGGAGTTTGTTTAATTCAGACTTCAAGGAGGGAGTCCATGTTTGGAGAAATGAATGTGGTTCCGATCATCGACCTTCGGCACACGCCGGAGGAGGTGGGAGGTTCGGTCGATGGAGCCGTGGCTCGGTTACTCGATCTTACCGAGCATCCGACCGTCGCAAGATGGGTGCAGTTGCCAAAGGCCCTGTTGGTGTTCCTTATGGCTGCGGGAGACCCGGAATCTGGCGCTTTCTATGTATATGACCGTGGCTCACGAGTTTGGCTTTGGGTGGACTTTGACGACGAGAAATTCGGTGGCTACACGGTGGGCGATTTCGAGCAGCTCGTGCGCGAGTGCCGGTTCCTCGACATCGTTGAGCGCCCTCAATTGCTCCCGAGCAGGAAGCGCTGGATCATTCAACCCGGTGTTCAGCCCCACCGAGCGACTGAGCCCCCAATAGAACAGAGTCCTGCCTGAATCCAACGGCCCTCCTTTATCGAAGCCCGACCTCTAGTAATTCACGCTGTATCAATTCGTTAGGCCCCCACGCCCCACTTATTTGACACGGAAGGCGTTTAGGTTTAGGTACGTCACAACTTCGCACAAGAGCGGAGCTGTAAAACAGGGGTCGGCGACGCGTGGAGGGACCATGGAGACGTTCATCCGAGCAAACCCGCAGGTCGTCGCAGACTACAAGCGGCTGTTCGTCAACCGAGGGGCGTACACCCTACAGTCCTTCCGGCCGAACTCTGACAGCGGGCGTCACTACTATTTTCGACCGAAAGCAAAGGGAACAGGCCAAGAGTTGGCCTTGACGGCACGCACCATTCGCCGTCACCTCCAAGGAGAGCTCACGATTGGCCTGTACGCCATTAACCCTGCGACACAGCGATCAAAGTGGGTTGCCATTGACGCCGACTACGCTGGGGCGATGGAGGATCTTCTCAAACTCCAATACTTCCTCCAGCAGGACCAAGTGCAAGCCGCGCTCGAAATGAGCCGGCGTGGGGGCCACCTTTGGATTTTCATGGAGAAGCCTGCGTTGGCTCGCGAGTGCCGAATCTACATTTATAACCTGGCATTACAGCTCGGAATGCGAATCAAGGGTGCTGGCTTGGTGGAGGGGATTGAGGTTTTCCCAAAGCATGACGAACTGCGCAAAGGAGAATTTGGGAACGCCATGCGCGGACCGCTTGGGATTCATCGCGGCGCCAATCGCAGGTATTGGTTCTATGGGGCGGATTACGACTTGGAGAAGCAGATCGAGTATCTGAACCGGCTCCAGAAGTTGAGTGAAGATCAACTCCGTAGCTTCATTGTGGGCAAAGTAATGCCGCCGGAGTTTACGAGAGATCGCTCACCTGTTGATCAACCTCCTCCCTCATTTCACACGTCGGGTCGCGAGTTCCGAATTCTCGATCACGTCGGAAAGGTTCGGACAGTTGGCCGGAACTATGTGACGCAATGCCCATCGTGCGCCGAGGCCGGCCAGGACAGAAGTGGCGACAACTTGGCGATCTCCATTGACGATCCGCGGAAGTACCTGTGCTGGGCAGGTTGTTCGAAGGAGATGATCCGTCGAGCGGTGGGTTGTCCGATCCCCGTTCGGCGATCCGGGTGAGGAGGTGCGCATGCCGGACAAGCAAGATTCTTTGGCGCGTCGAGGTCTCACTCTATCCCGCCAAGTGCTGAGGCGGCTCAACAACGTAGGCATTGTTGCCCAGTCCAGCGTGAGTCTCGAACACCAGCATTTGGCGAGGCGCTACGTTGTGCGCGGCATCGAATCGGGGGGAGCCGTGAAGGAGTTGGGCCGGTACGTAACTTTCTGTGGTCCAGATGGTGGAGCGCTGTCGTGCCTCCATCCAATCGATGCCATTGCAGTAAATGGAGTTCACGCAGTAGTAGTCGCACCCGTTCTTGTGAGGATCGAACTGTTTCGCTCCGGTCGCACCTGCCAACTCCTAATCACGCACCATCAACCGGGAAAATCCGAGAATGGTCGTCGCCCTGCAATCGAGAGCAGTCTTCTGTTCAGGGGAGTAAACGGCTTCATGGAATTGAAACACTCGAGCAATGAAAGTGATTCGAGCGGATCGCCGGTGCCGCGTTTCTGGTCACGCTCTGGCGAGGAGCTCACGATTCCACCTGCCTTCGGCGAGGCGGTCGCGGCGGTGGCCCGTGGAGCAAATTGCGTAGGTTGCTCTCACCCGCACTTCTTGACGCTGCCGGTCGCCCCGGCGATCGGTGCTGGAGTCGTGTGATCGAGTGCCAGTGGAGGGAAAGATGCCAGTAGGAGACGCAACCGACCGAGGGTCGTCGGCGGAAACCCTAGCGATGGAACCGGAGAACGGGCAGAAGACCGAGACCGGTGGCGTTGAGGTGCCGGAACACCGCGATCTGTTTGTTCGCGCCCAACGGCGCAAGCTACCCGATGAGAGAAAATCCATCACCCACAAATTTGCGATCGGCGGTCACGAGGGTTACATAATCGTCGGGATGTACAAGGAAGGAGCCCCAGGCGAAATCTTCATCAAGATGGCGAAGGAGGGCTCGACGCTGTCGGGCTTCATGGATGGCCTCGCGCTGTCGATCTCCATCGGCCTGCAATATGGAGTGCCGCTCAAGGCGATTGTGGACAAGCTGACGAACACGCGTTTTGAGCCATCCGGATTCACGGAAAATCCCGACATTCGCTACTCCAGCTCGGTGCTCGACTATATTGCCCGTTGGCTCGGCGGCAAGTTCCTCTCGCCGGAATACCTCAAACCGAGAACACTCTTGGAAGAGGACACCACGCAGGCACCCGGCAGACTAGCCGCGACGACCGCAGGAGCGATGTCTCCCGAAAAACAGCCCTCTGCTCGTGGAGATGCGCCTTCTTGCTCTATCTGCGGGATGCTCATGGTGCCCAACGGCAGTTGCTACAAATGTGCGAATTGCGGCAGCACCAGCGGTTGTTCGTAGCGATCCCCCCGATCGTCAGCTATTCAGCGAGTTGCAGGCGCCTTTAAGCGGGCTATCTGCTCGACCTCCGTTGGCGGCCATCGCCATCCACATTCGTTTGCTGCGTCATTTGCCCAGCCGACAAAAGGGACTCGAGAAGTCTCGCCTGTGGATCGCTCCACAGTCTCGGACTTCCGAGTAGATTCAACGCTTTGAAAGGAGAATTACGCATATGGAGCAGTCTCAACTCTTGGCTCACTGCGGGAGTTCGAAGATCACCCGCGAAGAATTGAAGGTGATTCCGACACCCGCGGGGAGCGTAACCCATCAACCACTTCCACACTTCGAGATCGTCGGGGCGCTTGCCGAAACCTTGAGCTTCCGCCAGATCTCTGTAGTGCGGGATGAGTATGCGGTTTCAAGCGACGGCATGAAGATGTTCGGTGTTCTCGACCTTGAAACCACATTCGACGGATGCCGATTCTCAATCGGTGTCCGGAACTCCAACGACAAATCCATGCGTCTCGCCCTCACGGTTGGCTACAGAGTGCTGGTGTGCGACAACATGGCGTTTCACGGGGATTTCACGCCCGTGCTTGCCAAGCACACCAAACACCTGAGCCTTGTGGACACTCTTTCGGTGGGCGTGGACCGCATGCAACGGAATTTCGAGCCAATGAAGCAGCAAGTCGAAGGTTGGAAAGCGGCACGGATTCCTGACGAAACGGCGAAGCTGGTAATCTACCGAGCCTTCGTCGAGGGCGAGTTGGATGTCCCCAAGCATTTGGCTCGCCGCATCCATGACCTGTATTTCAACCCGTATGTCGAGGAATTCGCTCCCCGAACGATGTGGAGCCTCTCGAATGCGTTCACGAGCGCATTCAAAGACCTCGATGGCATCGCGCAGTTCAAGGCGACCGCGAAACTCGGTCCGTTCCTCGAACTGGCAACGGCCTCCTCCTGTTGATCGCATTAAGGAGCAGCAAGGGAGGCAGCCCTTCTGGCTGCCTCCAAGTTCATCCGATTCTTGTTCAAATCAACGTAACGGACTGGGAGAAGAAGCACATGGACACATTGAAATCGGCTACGAACGAGGGTGGATTCCTGGTGGATTGTGACGCTGGCCAGGCCGGCCGCTTTCGTGCGACCGCGGGCTCAGCCTGGATCAAGGTCGGCCAACGCGTTCGGCGTCACGGAGCCCAGGAGATGTGGGACTCCGTCGCAGTTGAAGGTAAGGAGGAGGAGGACGGCACCCTGGTCCTGCGAGTGATGGTTTTCAATCCTGACTGGGACGAACCATTGCAAATCGCTTCCATTCGCTCCCGCCCTCACGACCCCGACTCCCTCAGCGCACTCGGCTGCAATCTGAACCACGTCCATATCTAGATTGGTCCAAAACCGCCGCAGCTTGACTTCTTGAAGTGGCCCCCACGGTTTAGCGTTCTGAGTCAGGCCTTACAGGAGCTAGCCCGGATTTTACCTAGCCTCGATAGGCGCTTCAGTTTTTCCCGCGTTTCGGTAGTGGGTCAGTTTGAATCCACAGGCAGGATCAGTTTTCCATATAGCCGAACAATTCAGACCCTCGGCTTATGAATCTAGGGAGAGATGGCTCGTTGTCTGCTAAGTGAGCGATTCCCTCACCAATCTGCCTATCTCCGCAAGCATAACCGAGCGCTTGCTCTCAGGACCGGTGCATTGCGTGATGTAAGCCGCGATGATGACGGGCGGTTTGCCCGCGGGCCAGAGTACGGCGATGTCGTTGCTCGTATGCTCGCCGTTCGATCCTGTTTTGTCGGCGGCACGCCAGCCTTCGGGCAGGTTTGCCCGCAAGCGATCCAGGCCGGTGAGGTTTGCCGCCATCCACTGCGTCAGCTGCTCGCGCGACGCCGACGAAAGCACGTTCCCAAGCAACATTGCCTTCAGGTCACCGGCCATCGCCGCAGGCGAGCTAGTGTCGCGTGGATCGCCAGCGCGGGATTCATTCAGCGATGTTTCCGTCCGGTCGAGACGCGTTACCGTATCCCCGATAGAGCGCGCAAAGCTCGTTATGCCTCCCGGCCCGCCGATGCTTTCGAGCAGAAGATTCGCTGCCGTGTTGTCGCTTCGGGTCAGAGCTGCATGACAAAGAGCGGCGATAGTCATCGTACCGCCGGCGTGCGGCTCAGTTAGTGGCGAGTTGAACAGCAGTGGCTTCCGGGGGATTGCAATGGCGTGATCGAGAGTCTCCTGACGTCGATCCACGCGCTGTAAAACGGCGGACGCGAGTAGAAACTTAAACGTGCTGCACATCGGGAAGCGTTCATCCATCCGATAGCCTGAGTGTGCCCCGGCAGCAGTGTCCAGCACGGCCACTCCGAGACGCCCACCGTTGATCTGCTCAAGGTGAGCGAAAGCTGCAGGCAATGCGGTGAAGCTCATCGGCATGGCGTCGAGAAGACGGGGCAGAGCGAGCGCGGTAATTGCAACAAAGCTTCGGCGGCTAAGCATTTGGATCCCGGGCTGTGTAGCTTGGGGCATTGGCGCTCTCCTGCTGAATCCGTACCCACTTCCACCTGAGCCACGCATAACGTCCATTATAAGCATGCTCTTATCGCTCAGGTGTGGGGATGCCGCGTGTCTGGTTCTCTCACGCTCAAACTGACCCACTACCCGCGTTTCCCACCTCTTGACAGCGCCCCCGGATAGCTCACGTACCGATCCCCGCAAAGGACACCCGATGAAACTAGCTGACATTCCGCCCGGCAGCGAGATTGCGTATCGCTGCGCGGCAAAGCTGATCGCCGAACAAGTTGAATTTGAACTTGAGACCTGCCGCCGACTTCTGGGCACCGAGCCGGAGCAGGTCTTGGAACTTCTTGCGAACACGCCTGATTGGACGGTCTTCCTCGACGACGACGAGCAGTAACTATCGCGCACGCTTATTCGCTCTCCAGTTGGTCCCGCCCTGAGTTGGTTCGAGCACAAACCGCCAAGGAGAACAATGATGGCCAAGCTGAAGTACATATGGCGGCCGGAATACGATGCCCATCTCAAAGCGCACTATTTCGGCGGGCTGAATCGGCGCTTCCAAGTACTCAACCGGATGGTTCGACTCACAGGCTTGCCGCGGTGGTACATCAAACGGCAAGCCGCACGATTGGGTCTGACCATGAAGATGGATCGGAGGCCTTGGACGCAAGCAGAGTTGAAGCTTGTGGACCACCTAGTAGGTCGCGTGTCGGCGGCGACGATCGCAAAACGTTTGCACCGCCCTGAAAGTTCCGTTGTGAACAAGCTGAAACGCCTTGGAACCTCCCGGCGCGTGCGAGAAGGCTATACGATGCGTGACCTCGAGCAGTGTCTCGGCGAAGACCACCACAAACTTTCGGTTTGGATCGCGAACGGCTGGCTTCGGGATCGACTGCAAGGTACGAACCGGCATGGCGGGAACGGCAATGACATACACCGTATCCGGAAGAAGGATGTCTTGCACTTCATCAAGAACCACCCTCAGGAAATCAATCTCGGCAAGGTAGATCAAATGTGGTTCTTGGATCTGGTTCTGCTGCGAGGTCGGGAAGTGCCCGAGGCGAAAAGTTCACGAACAGAAACCTCTGGTGAGAACTCTGTCGCAGCGTAGCCACAGTCCTTGCGTCACGGATTCCTCCTCAGTTCCTAGAGGATGTTGGCAGTCATCGATAGTTTCCGGATTGCCCCCCTTATCAGGGATTTAGCGCGCTTCCGTATCCGTACTTGCCAACCCGCAAAAGAATCAGGCGCCCTGGCGATTCCAGCGGCCACGTTTCAAACCGCTGGACTCTAGGGCGCCCGATTTTGTCGAGTAGGCGAATAAACACGGCCGTACTGGCGCTTTTTATCCCTGGGGAGCTGCCGCCTTACTTCCTGTTGAGACCGAACCGACCGCCGCTTCTTCGATGAGAGAAGCAACAGCATCAGGGTGCGAAACGTAGACTGCGTGGCTTCCCTTGCTCTCGACGACCTTGGACCCTGCACGCTTGGACATGGCCCGCTGAGCATCCGGCGGAATCATTTTGTCGTCGGTAGATACAAGGTACCAACTCGGTTTGGACTTCCAAGCAGGTTGGCTTACCGCTCCGGCAAACGCCTGAACGCCCCAGGGCACTTGGGAAGCGGCCATGAATTCTGCAAAATTGGCGTCCACGTCCGCCGCGAACGAAGCGACGAACTTTGAGCGGTCCAGCAGTAGGAAGCCGTCTTGCGGCGGCAGAATCGGAGGGACGGGCGCACCCGGGGGCGGGTTTTGAATCAGCGTTTGGACAGATTCGCCCGCGTCCGGGGCAAATGCAGTGATGTAGACGAGTCCCGCTACCTTCGGGTCGTTCCCCGCTTCCGTCACGACGACTCCACCATAGGAATGGCCAACCAATACTGCGCGGCCAGGTTGAGCTGCAATGACTCTCTTTGTTGCGGCGACGTCGTCCGCGAGTGAGATCGTGGGGTTCTGCACGATCGAAACGTTGTAGCCCTTGTTCCTCAAGATCTTGTAGACACCTTGCCAGCCGGAACCGTCGACGAAGCCTCCATGGATCAGCACGATGTTCAATTTTTCCGTCATAGTCTTGCTCCTTTGGTTTTCATTGGAGCTGCGGGCATTCGCCACGCAGTTCCTGGGCTTGTTTGTACGCCGGGCTATTGTGAACAACAACTTCGAAATACTTGGTATTTAGTGATAGATTCTCAGCAATGGAGTTTACGTCCCGGCACCTCCGCGCATTTCATCTGGTGGCGCACCACCTCAGCTTTGCGAGGGCGGCAGAGGCTGTGTTCATTACACCGTCCGGTCTAAGCGTGTCAATCCGGGAACTCGAGCGTCAATTGGGTTTTCGTCTTTTCGACCGCACGACGCGGCAAGTTGGATTGACGCCACGTGGGCGAGAACTGCTCGAAATCACGAGACCCGCTCTGGCTGCGCTGGACGAGGCGGTGTCGCGCATTGAACGAGCAGAGCAGATGAAAGCGCGTCGGATTACAGTCGGGACGACCCCCTGGGTCGCAGCGAACGTTTTGCCGCCGGCCATCAAAGCTTTTCGAGAGCTGCAACCCGAGTTGCGCATCGGAATTTTCGACGGCAACATCGGCGTGATTGCGCGCCGAGTCGAAGCCGGAAAGCTCGACTTGGGTCTAGGCATTTTCAAAAAAACGCCCGGGGTGCGACGTGTCCCCTTTTTTCGATTTTCGCTTATGGTGATCCGAGCCGACAACGACGGCATACATAACCGAGTGTCCACCAGATGGTCAGCGCTGAACGGTGAGACTCTTATTTCACTTACGGCAAACTATCCTCACCAACAGCTGATCGACAAGCAGCTCGCGAAGGCTGGCACGGCGTGTATACGCGGCCAGACCGTGAATTTCCTGGATACTCAGATCGGATTGGTTGAGGCTGAGCAAGGAATCGCGATCATTCCGTCCTTCGGATTACCGGCATGTCGCAACCGGAAGGTGACTATGAGCGAGCTCGTCGACCCAGTAGTTACCCTAGAGTTCTACGAAATTAGTAGCAGGGGAAGGAAGCTTCCGGCGGAAGCATCAGAATTCAGCGCCTTTCTAAAAATGTACATCGCACGATGGGCCGGCGAGGCTGGCGCCCTTTGAAATTGGTGCGTCGCCACAAAACCGTTACTCCATTTCTCCGCCGACGGAACTAAGTCCCAGTAAGTCGGCAACCCCGAAGTTACCTCCAAGTCTTCTTCTCCCAATTCATGAGTGGAGGATAAACAAATGGCTAACACACTGTCAGCTGGCTATATCGATCCAGCATTTCGTGCGGTTTCATCTGTTCAGGATATTCCCCTAGATCGAATCCGCGAATCCAGCAGCAACCCGCGTCGGGCGTTTGATGAGGGGAAGCTCAGGGAGTTGGCCGAAAACATCACACTGCATGGTGTCTTACAAGCGATCCTCGTCCGGCCTGCTCCCGATGGCGCTGACGGGACGTACGAGTTGGTTGCTGGCGCCCGCCGCTTTCGTGCTTCGAAATTGGCGGGCAAAGACGCGATCCCTGCAACGGTGCGGGACCTTAGCGACGCCGAGTGTCGCGAGATTCAGCTCATCGAGAACCTACAGCGCGCCGATATTCACGAATTGGACGAGGGGATTGGCTATCGCTCATTGATGGAGCTGAAGCCCGATCACTATACCGTGGAAACAATCGCCGCACAGGTTGCTAAGAGCCCGTCATACGTAAAAGGTCGCATTTCTCTCACAGATCTGATTTCGGCCGCGCAAACGGCGTTCTACGAGGGCAAGCTCACCGTGGCTCACGCCTTGGAACTCGCGCGGCTACAACCGAGAGATCAGGAACGTGCCCTCATGGAGTGTTTTCCTGGCCACCGCAGCACCAATTCGATCCTCAAAGACCGCAAGGCAGAAGCGGTGACAGTCCGCCAGCTTCGCGATTGGATCGAGCGCGAAATTCAGCTCGACTTGAAAAATGCGCCCTTCGATACAGAGGATGCGAATTTGCTGCCGGCCGCAGGCGCATGCTCGGCTTGCCCAAAGCGAACGGGGAATAATCCTCTGCTTTTCCCGGAGATCCGCAACAAGTCTCTGTGCACGGATCCAGCCTGTTACCAGGCGAAGATCCAGGCGCTCGTTCAATTGCGGGTTGAGCCTTTGGTGAAGGAGGGGAAAACACCTGTTCAGATATCCGAGATTCCTTCCTGGCAGGTGCGATCCAAGGCTCCGAACACTCTGTACGAAGGTCAGTATCGTCGTGCAGAACGCGAGGGAGAATGCCCCCAGACACAGACCGCAATCATCGTAGACGGCCGCAAGGCGGGGACTATCCTGCGCATTTGTGCGGATGAGAATTGCAAGACACATCGACAATTCTCTCACTACGAGATTTCACCACAGGAGCGTGAGCAGCGCAGAAAGCTCGCGCTTGCGATACGGGTTCAGAAGGAATCCCGTTCGCGCACTCTGCAAGCGGTCCGGCAGAAACTTCCTCCGACACTAGCGCGTGCGGACTTCGAAATGGTTGCGCTGGATTACTTCCGCCGCCTAGGTCACGATAACCATCATCGGCTCTTCCAAGTCTATGGCTGGGAGGAGAAGAAGACAAAGACATCCTGGGGCGGAACTTCGGTGGACCACGAACGGTTGGCCAAGGTCAGAGTCCGAGCTATGACGGCGGCCGACCTCAACCGGTTTGTTGTGACGTGCTCGCTCATCCCCGACCTGTACTGCCCGGGCTACAGTTCCGCGGAAACTCTGTCAAAGGACGCGAACCTGATTCGAACGGCTGAGCGATATAAAATCAACGGATCGAAGATCATCGCAACAGTCACCGCCGAACTCTCCGCCACAAGAAAAGGCAGCAAGGTCCGAAGTGACAGGTCCCCAAGGCGAGATGGGAGGCCACCAGGGAAATCCTGACGTACCCGGTCGACAAACGGCTAGACGTGCCAAGCTTCAGTCTGGTTTATCTGCATGTTCAATAATCTTCGTTTCATTCGCTCCCGGATTTCATCGAAGTGCCAGGGCGCAAAATCGTGAGTATCGACGCCCACATCCATCGCGATCGGCAGTCGAATGCGCGGCTCGCCCAATACGTCATTCCCACGAGAAATGGTACGCATCGTCCCTATATATTTACTTGACAAGTACAAGCGACATGAACTTATACTACGCCGATTGTCCGATGTCATTGGAGTTCGGAAGGTTAGGAAAGTCTAAGGAATACTATATTGGGTCATTCGGCGGCAACGGCACTGTCACCGAGGCAATGCAAACCGCCGAAGGTGTGAGAGGAGGCAGAACCGTGAACAATCTGACTGCGTTTGTGACTCTAATGGGGGCGATTAGCGTCGCGACCGAGCGAGTAGTTGAAATCCTGAAGGGAATGATTCCGCCCCTGGCTAAGGACCTCCAAGGCAATGCCGAGGGCTTCCGCCGGGCGATAATGCAGATTCTCGCGGGTGTTGTTGGGGCCGTGATCGCTTATTTCGCACAGCCCGAAATCGCTTCAACAATGCCTTCGCTTTCGAGCGACAAAATAGGTTGGGTCGGCTACGCCATTGTGGGTCTTCTTGCGAGTGGTGGCTCAGGACTGTGGAACCACGTTCTCGATATTGTGCAGGCGATGAAAGTCAGCAAGGAGACGGCAATCCCTGAAGCGGCGAGACCTTAGCCGTCCCCACCTGGGCCGAGGCTAGGGGGCCCAGCCACCCAGGTTTGGGTAGCCTCGTTTGGTTCGCGAGTTTGTCGATTTCCGCCCTAGGCGTGCGGAGGGGTCAGAAGCTGAAAGCGGTTGTGGCTAAACATAGGATTTGAGCGCAGCCGAGGTAAGGAAACGGCGCGGCCTGCCAACACTCGTTGACGTGAGCGGCGGACCCTAGATCGAGGAGGAGTTGTGTCTAAAGGACTCGACAAACTGAAACACATCGTCGTCCTGATGATGGAGAACCGCTCTTTTGATCACATGCTCGGTGACTTGAAGAAGCAGAATCCGGCCATCGATGGCCTCACCGGCGACGAGTTCAATCCTGACACGAACAGTGCGCAAATCAAGGTTTCACCCCAAGCAGAGTTTCAAGGGCAGCTCGATCCCGACCCCGACCATCACTTTCAGGGCGTCGATCTTCAAATATTCGGCGGGCAACAAGGCGACGATCGCCAGGCCAAAATGAAGGGTTTCATCCAGAGCTACTACCAGCAGCAACGAAACATCAACCAGTCGCACAAGATCATGTACTACTTCCCGCAAAACAAATTGCCTGTCCTCACCGGTCTGGCCACGCAGTTCGCCGTTTTCAACGGCTGGTTCTCCTCGATTCCCGGCCCCACCATCTGCAACCGCGCCTTCGCCCACTATGGCACCTCGTTCGGTCAGGTGGGAATGGATGTCTTCTATTGGAAGGGGCCTTACCTCAGCATCTATGAGCGCGTACTGCTCGCCAAGCGCAGCGCCAAAATCTACTACTACGACGGGCCCAGCTCCACTATGGAGATCGTCAACCTCCTCAAGAACCAGTCGCAGATCTTCGGCACGTTCGATCAGTTCCTCGCGGACTGCAAATCCGGAAGCCTGCCGGATTACAGCTTCGTCGAGCCGAACTATAACGACCATGACGGCAGTGGAGGCGAGGAAATCGCCTCCGATCAGCACCCCGACCACAACGTGCAGCAGGGCGAGATCTTCATGTCGTATGTTTACAACGCCATCTTCGACAATCCCGATCTTTGGCAGAGCACCGCTCTGCTAGTCGTCTATGACGAGCACGGCGGCATCTACGACCATGTCGCTCCGCCGCCCTGCACGCCCGACGGATTCAACGCTTCAGCTCAGGACACCGGAACCGGCGCCCCCTTCGCCTTCGATCGCCTCGGCGTGCGCGTCCCCGCTGTCCTTGTTTCTCCTTGGGTGCACAAGGGCTTCGTCGTTCCCGGCCCCCGCGATCAGAATGGCCGGACGTTCGAGCACGCTTCGATTCCCGCAACCGTCATGAAATTTCTCCTCAGGGATTTCGATCCACGAATACTTTCGACGGACGACGCGCAAAAGTTTCTCAACGCCACGCCACGGGAGAAAGCCGCTGATACCTTCCTCGACCTGTTCACCGATGATATGCAGCCGGACACCGACTGCCCCTACTTCAATATTCACTAGTGGAGGCGCAACATGCCGAGAACATCCAAGATCATATCGATTCCAAAACCCGCCCCCGGCTCCTTCAACAAGCAACGCCCTGCGGGGACCCTTTTGCAGGCTCAAGTGGTCCACCTCCAGAAGGCCCTGATCAAACACCATGCGGACGTTGAGAGGCTACTGGCAATCGACCTCAAGGAGATACGGACCGAAGCCGAGGTCGCGGACTACGCCAGAAGAATTACAGCACTCCTGCATCCCCACCATGCCAAGCAGCCGGCAAGGTAACGGAGACCAGCATGCGATTCACAATTCTCCTTCTCGTTCTTGTCGCAGCGGTCGGGTCAGCTCGCGCTCAGAACGAATCCAAGCTGGGCGCCGACTTCCGCGGCGAGGGTGAGCGATTTCAGAAGAGCTGCGAGAATTTTTCCATGTCGTCTATTCCGGGTTGCGCGGAGCTTCTCTTCACTGACCATCCCCTGCACATCGCCGTCGGCAGCATCGCCCCTGAAGACGGTTTCGGCGCAGGAGCCGCTTTTGTCGCCCACTATACCCCGAATGAATCCTGGCGTCTAAGCTGGGACACGGACGCGGTCGGCTCGATCAACGGTTCCTGGCGCGCCGGCGTTTACATGAAGGCGATTTACACGGGGTCGAAACAGGTATCCACGGGCAGGGGAAGGCCGGTCCACCCCGAGAGCCCGAATCCGGCTAACCTGAAACGGCCATATTTCAATCTGTATGCCCAGGCGATCTCGCTGAACAAGATTGACTACTTCGGTCTCGGCCCGGACACGACACGCGCCGGCCGCTCTTTTTTTGGGATGCGCGAGATCATCCCCGGTGTCAGTGCCATCGTACCCGTACCGCAATCGAAGTGGCTGAATCTGTCGCTTTTCGGGGAAGCGAACGGACGCTTCGTCGATATTCGCGGCAGCCACGGCCAGCCCAGCCCATCGATCGAGCAACTCTATACCGGCGTGACCGCCCCCGGTTTGACCCGTCAGCCGGCGTTTATCCAGTTCGGCGAGGGAATCCGTTTCCAGCCCGCGTACGGCGACCACGTTCAGCTCAATTATTTCGTCACCCTTCAAGAGTATGTCGCACCCGGCGATTCACAGTTCTCGTTTCGCCGCTTCACGGCGGACCTGTCGCACGAATTCCCGATCTATAAGACCACTCGATCGCCGCTGCCCAGAGATCACAATGGCCCCGACGACTGTTCCGTGAGCGCCGACGACAACACGTGTCCGGCCGTTAGCCGTAATCGCGAGGGAAGCATCGCCCTCCGCCTACTGATTTCCGAATCTATCGCCCCGGTCGGGCACGTCGTGCCCTTTTATTTCGATCCCACGCTGGGTGGAGGCGACCTCAACGGCAATTCGTCGCTCGCCAGTTACCAGGACTATCGTTTCCGCGCGCCCAACATCATGCTGCTCCGCGAAACCTTCGAGCATTCTATCTACGGTCCCTTGGGCTTCAGTTTCGGCATTGACGAAGGCAAGGTGGCCTTGGCTCGTGATGCCATCGACTTCACTCATCTCACTCACAGCTATTCGGCCGGATTAACGCTTCGAGCGGGTGGTTTCCCACAGGTTTTTCTACTGTTCGCCTGGGGAGGACACGAAGGCACGCACACCATCGGTTCGATGGACACATCGCTTCTTGGAGGAAGCGCTCGACCGTCCTTGTACTGACTGCAAGAACGGAGTGGCAATCTTCGGTCGCCTAACTATCAGTCCCGCTTTGGAGCTGAGGCAATATTTGCAGCAGATGCAATCGAAGCTTCACGCCACGGAAGGACAATTCTGATGGATCTTAATGTCGCTATGCAGTTCGGGCAGCTAATAGCCGCAGCCTATGCTGTATCTCCCGCAGACCTCACAAGTCAGGCCGGCAAGATTGTAAATGCGGGAATGATTGGAGGTGGAACGACGTACCAGGTCGTTACGACGATCTATGCGAATGACCTCGCGACAGACATGAATCCACTTCGTGGCAACAACATTGTCTCGATCGGTCTTGTTCTGCAGGCGTCAAATACCGGGGATGCTGTCGTCGCTATTCGCGGCACCGAAGGCATTCAGGAGTGGATCCAAGACGCCAAGTTCCTGACAGTGCCTTGCCCTTTCCTCAGCAGTGGGGGAAATACGGAAGACGGCTTCACAGTTATGTACGAATCCATGACCACGGGTCTCGGGAAAGGCGCGCTTCCAATTGCAAAGGCGTTGCCTGCGCTTACGTGGAAGAAACGGGTCACATCGCTAACTATTTGCGGACACAGTCTCGGAGGCGCGCTAGCAACTCTTCTGGCGCTAGACGTGGCTGCCCACGCATCTTCGCCGTTCAATACTCCCATGGTTTACACCTATGCTAGCCCAAAAGCGGGAGACCCTCTCTTCGTAACAACATATGATCAGGCTGTCCCAAACACGTTCCGCATTGCGAATCGACTGGACTTGGTCCCAAAGTTGCCATTGCCACCGCTCTATGATCACGTTTCGGAACTATTCGAGTTGAATCCGATCAAGCTCGGCGTGCCGCCCAAGGTGCTCATAAGGTTCGATATCCCCTGTGAACACTTCATCAACAGCTATCTCCACCTATTGTCTCAGCTGGCAGGTGGCGTCATTCTGCCGTTGGACCCACAGTGTGTTCCGTAATTCTTCTCGCGTACTAGGGCCAGTTCCTTCTGCCCGCACGGACCGGCAGCCTTGTGTCTGTACGTCAACAGGTTGGGCCATTGACAGCGAGACTGAGCGTTCCTGCACGTGATTCACAACTTACACACCTTAACGGGCTGATTGGAATCCTTTAAAGTTTGATCCGTCCTAAGCCTTGGCTCACTCAAAAGAGAATTACCTTCTGGACAATATCAATGGGCGTGATATCGTATGGCCTCCCAACGGTATTCCGTGCTCTCACGAGGTAGTTACGCATGGAAAAGCGCATTGCTCTTCCGGGTAACAATCGGCGTCCAATTGTAAGTGCGAAGGGCGTCGACGGAGTAGACCCGAATCAGTGCATCGCGATCGAGATCACGATCCAACTGAGGCGACGCCTTGTACCAGTGGTGGCTTGCGCGTTATTCGGGATGTTCGTTCTGCAGTTCGTGTTGCGAGCAGGCGCGCAGGCACCGATGCGCCTTCAAGCCGAGCGAGCGGCCCAAAGGCCCATGAAGCTCGATGTGCGTCCGCTCACCCAGGGGCCACGCGTCGGAGACTCGATCGCCGTAGAAGTGACCCTGCTCGACGCGAATAATCAGCCGGCGAAGTGGGATCGGTCCTGCACGATCGACATTACGGTCAGCGGGTCTTCAGGTCAGCCGGTTCAAAAGTACATCATAACAATCGCCCCGAACCAAAGCGCGGCACAGTTCACCGTAGCAGCCGTTGCCCAACCGACACTGCTCACGATGACCGCCCGCGAGGAACACGACTCGCTCTTGCCCGGTGGCTACTCAGTGTTAATTCGTGCGAACAATGTAAAGAAGAAGGTCGTGAAGCCAAGCGCATTCCCGCTTGGCCGACCGCACAAGTCCTCAGGCTTCGTGACAATTGCCGCGCAGTTCAAGCCCCGCTTTATTTTGCTTGCAGCAGCACAAACAGGCTCCTCACCGGTGCCGACGACGTCGGAATCACCAGGATCCTCTGCTCCAGCGCTGTTCATGATGAATTCGACCGGCAGAGGGGAGATTCTGGCCGACGGAAAAGACCAAGCCCGTATCCAGGTTTTCTACGTTGACCCTCAGGGTGGTTCCGCAGTTTCGGACATTAAGGTCTTGCTGACGACTACGAATGGGCCCCTCCATCCTGGGCCACCAATAATCATCAAGAAAGGAGACATTTCGGCGGAGGCCTACTGGACATCGACATCGCCGGGCGATGCTAGCGTTTCGCTTGCATCATCCACACCCCAGTATCCAATAACGGGGAATCAACAACTGCGGGTTACGTTTTCTCCTGTGATTTACGGCATTGGCACCGAGAGCCCGAATCCTCTGAAGCTCTCACTGATCGATCGCGTACCGGTCGTGGCGCAATTCTTTGATCCGAAGGGGCGCTCAATCCAAACCGACAAGCCGAGACAGATTACCTTCACGAGCTCAAACCCATCGCTTCACGTCGACCCCCTCTCCCCGATTGTGCAAACGAATGATTCTGAGGCGACCGTAATGCTGACACCCACCTGGAGCGGCACCGCAACCCTAGAATTCTCGACCCCGGGCTACGATCACCAAACACTCCAGGTGACCGTCACGATGTGGTCCGTTCTTCTTTTGTGCTTGATCGGGGGAGTCGTAGGCGGAATCGCGGCCCGAGACGCGCTCAAGCGGTCCGTCGGATGGCAGATTTTCGTGGGGATTCTTGGTGCCATTGTATTGGTATGGATGTGCGTCTATGCCGTGCTGCCCAAAACCGACTCCCTGATCGCACACAACCTCGTGAGCGTTTTCGTTGTCGGCATTCTCGGCGGCTATGGCGGGACTCGCGTGCTTGATTTCGCGGGGAAACAATTTGGCTTTTTCAAAGACCCCGATGTCCCGGCCGATGCAGGTGGAGCAAGGGATCTGAAACCCTGAGCGCCCTCGATGTTCTAGGAGACAACGATGCGTTCCTCCGCTTTCCATTTGCTTTCGATTGCGACTGCATCCGCACGATCGGAAGCGCTTACTCGACGTAACGCCACGCTTCTATGGCACGTGCTTGCAGCATTTGTTGCGGCTCTTGTGCAGTCGGCGTCGATACCGGGCCTCTCCGCCCAAGCCGTCTTGACTCGTTCCTACGACAACATTCGTTCCGGCGCGAACTCGCAAGAGAAGTTCCTCACGCCCTCGAACGTGAGCACGCTCAAGAAGCTGCACGAGTTGATACTGGATCCCGGGGATGATCCGCGGATCGAAGCGCAGCCCCTCTACATTCCGCAGCTCCGCACCACCGATGGGCAGCCACACGATGTGGCAATCATTTGCACCATGGCGAATAGCGTCTACGCATTCGACGTAAACAGTGGGGCAAAACTCTGGAAAGCAAATGTCGGGATACCCATCACCCCGAAAATCATGGGGACCACTCAGTTCGGTCAAAACAGGACCGAGATTGACCTCTGGGGAATCAATGCGCGCTGGGGAGTTCTAAGTACTCCGGTGCTTGATATCGATACAAGAACGCTCTACGTGGTGAGTTGGTCGAGTCCAGACGGCAAACGAAACAATGCAATGCACCAGCTCAATGCTTTAGACATTGCAACCGGCCAGCCGGTGCACAAACCCCTCCTCATCCAGGGGAGCGCAGGCGCAAATGCACGTTTCGATTCGCCCCAGCAGAAGCAGCGAGCTGCTTTGTTGCTCAGCCCCTTACGACAACCGGCGGGGGCCCACGTCAACAAAACGCTCTTTGTGGCATTCGCGCAAACGGACGAAGATTCGACAAGCACCCACGGCTGGGTGATGGCATTCGACGTTGATACGTTCAAGCAAACCGCTTCTTGGTGCACAACTCCGGGAACATTTGGGGGTGGAATCTGGCAGGCAGGCCAGGGGCCTGCCACTGCCGATCTGGGCTATATCTATGTCATGACCGGCAACGGCCGATGGACAGATTCGGCCGATTTTCCAGAGAGTTTCATTCGGCTGCAATACGATGCCGGGGACCTGAAGGTGAAAGATTGGTTTAATCCATTCCACGACGATCAACGGCCCAAGAATGGCCCCAACGGATATGATTTCACTGACCAGGACCTAGGTGCGGCGGGTCCCATTCTACCCCCAGGCACGCATTTGCTTGTGGGAGCTGGTAAGGACGGAGTTCTCTACGTCTTCGATCGAGGCAACTTGGGGAGAAAGTCCGTGGACCAGACGAAACCGGCTCTCTCGGACAATAAGCCGCTTCTCGACGCCGTTTTCTTCACATACTTCCCGGGAACCTTCGCGCTTAATCCGCTCGTCAACGTCAATGACTTTCCGGACGGGAAGACTCACCATTTGCATGGCTCCCCAGTGGCTTGGGACAGCGCCTCGCACGGCACGATGCTCTTTGTCTGGGGAGAGAATGCGCCTCTCCGGGCGTGGGCGCTCAAGACGGACGGACAGATCACCTTTCTGGCGGAAAGCCAGGAAACAGCTTCGGCCTTTTCAACGATTTACAACGCCATGCCTGGCGGAATGATTGCGCTATCGGCGAGCGGCGGCAAGGACGGCCTCGTCTGGGGCTCCGTTCCCGTGAAAGGAAATTGGAACGGACGCAACAATGATGGGAACGCAAACCAGCAGATTGTGGAAGGCGTGCTTCGGGCTTACGATGCATCGACATTCGATGGGACGAACTCGAACGGCAATCCTCGCATGAAACTCCTGTGGCAAAGCACCACGCCCGGAAACCCACAGTCTGGAGACACTCGCTATACGTACGACAAGTTCTGTCCACCGGTAGTCGCAGACGGAAAGGTGCTCCTAGCGACATACGATGGGCGTGTGATTGTTTACGGGCACTGAGGCAACAAGCGGTCGGACCGGCGACGATTCCTTGGCACTCCTGGGAAGACAATCTTACCGCATAAATTCGCCATCAAAGCACGCAGCAGTCTCGTCGTAAATCCCCGCCATCCCTTAAGCACTCGCCCGCAGGGCCATAGAACCGCGATTGGTTCACTTCGGTGGCGGGCCAGTCGGCGCCGTGTTGCCGGCGATCAGGTTTTTCAGGCTTCCTGAGAGTTCGGTATCATCGACCACATAGAACAGCCCGCCTCGTCCGTTTTGACTGCTAGAACATTTCGGGCCGGTGGAGGAGCCTTGCTGGTTCATGTCGCCAAAAATTGCGTAGTGATGATCGGCGGACGTCGAAACCCCGAGCTTCGCGTGATTGAAGTTGGGACCGGCTCCGCCCGTCAAGCCGAATGACTTTCCCGCCCATTGCCCTGTCGTCGCAATCTCCACAGGTCCAGGGGTACCGAGTGCGTCGTTCCAGCACGCAATCGTCGTGGACGCTGTGGTTGTGTAAATTTTGGGGTTCGCCCACCATGTCGCGACGCGCAGGGGAACCCCGCCGAGGACAGCCGAAACCATCTGCCACGGGGGCACATTCAGATGCGAGGACTTCGAAATTAACTCGATGCCCGTCGAAAGCGTGTCCTTCGTATAGGTTGTGCTGCTGGACTTGGCTCCGAGATTTTCCACAAGTTTCTGAACGTCTGCGGGGCCGCCGTTGTTCACAATCTGAGGATTCGTGGGATCCGTCACGACGCTCGCATTTTGCAGCGCCGTCAGAACCTTCACGAGATCGTCCTTGGTGAGCTTTAGCGCGAAGAAATGCTGACTGACCTCGACATTGTCGTCCTTCACACAACCCAGCGTGTTGCCGTCCGTCTTGCGCGGAGACTTGTTGCTGCCCGCTGCAGGCCAGGATGGCGTCGTCACCTGCAATACGAGCCCCTCGCCCGCATCGTTCCAGGCCAGCATGCCCTTCGAATGGCCCCAAGGAGCTCCGCATTCCTTGGTGCAACCGGTGATCGGAGGATCGTCGTAAAACTGGTCGTTCCATACGACATAAAAAAAGGAATTGTTGTACAACTCGTCGAAAGTTGCCCCGAGCGGCTCCGTAGTTGTGTCGCCGACGCAGTCGCTTCCCTTTTGAAACGACCGAGACTCGTTGCTTGCGTAGACAAATTGCTGTCCAAACGCTGTGTAATCCTGAGCCTCGCCGCCGAACAAGCATGTTCTTGTTGCTCCATTTCCGCAGCTGGGAAAGGCTGAGGAATTGAATTTGAAAACAACCCACCAGTCGACCGGATGCGCTTTCGCGAGCAATGGTACCGGAGCGGTCGCCGAATCAGCAGCATGTTCGACTTGGCGCGGGAATGACGAAGCAGCCGCAAGCGCAAGGAGTACGACGGAGAGACGACCAAGAATCTGAAAGTATCGCCTTACCTCATGGTGTTCCATAACCCACTCCTCTCAACAACTCGATCACTCAACTAACCGAGTCCCCGGGGCAGGCCAGCAAACATCTTCGTCGTCGAACCGATATCGGGCCAAACCCACGCCTACAGCAACGTCTTAATTGCCATAATGGATGGCACGAAGCAGTAGACTCCGCCCGTTGGCACGACGAACCGCGGCAGGGAGGTCAGGCGGCTGGACGTAGTTCCGGTCGGATAGTTCGGAAACGGATCTTCCATTGGTTGGGGGTTTGGATTCGCCGCTGTGGGCTGTCCAATGATCGGATCGGCCCCAACCGTGATTACAGCCTGCGGCGGAAATGGTTGGGTCTTCGGGACGAGCGGACTGATGAATTTGTCGTTGTCAGCCCACGCGATCTGAAGGAACTCAAATTGCCCGGCGATTTGGGTCTGGTAGCAAACGAACAGGAGTCCGCGGTCTTGAGCGGACGCATTGTTCTGCTGTTCGCTCAAAGAAACTTCCGGGCCAAAAGGGATGCCTTGGCGCATGATGCGGCGTGGGTCGACGCTAGGTTGTTGCCCGGGATTCAAGGGATCGAAGTCAGCGCGTGGGTTCGTCTTCCGAATGTGCGCGCCAAAGGGGCAACGCCGCTCCCCTTGATCGGTCGAGAAATCGAAGTCGTTGTTCTCATTGGCATTGCCGCCAACCTCGAGGTCGTCCTGCACGGGTGTCAGATCGAGTGGAGCCCCGCTTTTCCAACGACCGACCAAGCGTGCACCTAGGATCACAGGATCAACGCCGAGGGCCAACGCCTGCGTGTTTACGAATTGATTGAATTCCGGAACCTTCTGAATCAGGCGGCGAAAAACCATAAACGAACCATTTTTCGCGAGAGCCGGATTCGCCGGAATCGGCTGAATAGGCTTCGTGCCGGTGCCGAAAACGAATTCGCTCGTGTCGATCGACCGCTGGCCCGGAAACAATGCGGCAATGTCAGTGATGCCAGGCTGCGAGACACCGTCCTTCCATCCAAAATGCTCGTGCCCCGCTTCGACTCCCGGGCGTACATTCCCTTCCTCAACGCGGATCACATTGATGGAGGCTCCGAACGTGTTTTGTATCTCTTGCGCTCTGGTCTTGGTCTGCGGTTCCAAACCTCCGGTGACCAGCAGCAATCCGTCAATCGAGCCGGAAAGATACTCAGGGAGCCATGTCGTGAGCTTTCCTCCTACCAGAGGATCGCCTAGCGACGGTGCCTGCGCGATTCCTCCCTGATTGAACGAGTTATCGGTCGTGGCGACTGCGGGCTGCAGCTTTTTGAGTCCGGTTTGCGTGAAAGCGATATTCAGTCCGAGTAGCGGCAGGATCGTGGGATCACCCTTTTTCTTCAACTCCGCCAGCTCAAACTCCTGTTGCCGAACCTGTTTGGTGGTCGTGACGTGCTGAGCAATCTGTTTGCGCAAAATGTCGCGAAAGGATCCTGTATTCAGGATCTGGAAAAGGACGAAGAACTCAAACTTCTTCTGTAGGCCGATTAGAATGTCTCCCTGGATATCATCCAAGTCAAGCTGGGACGCAGCCGGTAGTTTGGTGAGAAGTTGATGCGGAGTAAGCTGGGGTGTAGGCGTGCTGGACATACGGACCTCCTTAGCGCATAGAACGAACCTGGGAGATGGTCAGACTTCGCAGGCGCTGCTCAAGCAAGCGCACGACGGAAACCAATAGGTGGGACTTTTACTTGATAGAGTAGGCATTGTCAAGTGAAAAAGTATTAATAAAGTACGTCCATTTGGATGGACTTCTCCGAGATCTATGCGATTGCCTACAAGCTATTGCACAACCCTCCGTAAGACGATCATGAAGCAGGCGATCTGAAAGAACGCCCGGTAGATTCGGAGCGAGCGGTCATAGCGGACGACCAAGCGCCGGAAGTTTCCCAGCCAACCGATGGTGCGTTCCACGATCCAACGCCGCCGGTATCGCCGCAGCGCGCGGCCGTCCTGCATTGCCGGACGAACGCGATTCCTTTTATGCGGACAGATCAGTTCGATCCCGCGCCGCCGCAACCGCTTTCGCAGCGGGTCGCTGTCGTAGGCTTTGTCGGCAATCACCCGCACCGGCTTCTGACGCGGTCGGCCCGCACAGTGACGCCGGCCTACGCGGATCGCCGCGAGCGTCGTCTCCGCGAGCCGGACTTCCGCCGGGGATGCAGAGTGAAGGTGGTCTCCCAGAGGAATACCCGCGCCGTCGACCACCACCATCCACTTCGTCCCCTTGCCCCGCTTGGTCGTTCCGACTCCGTCGCCCCTTTTTTCGCCGGGGCGAAACTGCCGTCCAGGAACGATTCGCTCCACTTCAACTGCTGGCGTTCGTTCAATTCGCTCAGGAACGCACGCCAGATATTCAGCCAGACGCCCTGCTCGTCCCAGTCCCGCAGCCGCCGCCAGCAGGTCGAAGGGTGCGGATATTTCTCCGGCAGATCCTGCCACCGAGCACCGCTTCGCAAGATCCACAGAATCCCTTCCAACACACGACGGTTCTCGATCCACGGGCGACCGCCCTTGCGCTGCTTGGGCGGCTTGGGGAGCATGGGCGCGATTTTCTTCCACTGCGCTTCGGTCAGCAACGGACCGGATCGCGCCATCGGCCCTCCTTCGGCGCTGCTGACCTTGCTTATCCCTCATTTCCCAAAACTCAACCATAGTCATTTCAGAGGCTTGTCCCAGGTTGTGCAACAGCTTCTAGAGTCATAGGGCTGGTCTGCGTCTTATTGATCGCCCCATCCTTCCCTCAAGCTCAGACCGGGCACATAACCGCTGCGGACGCCAAGAATCACGTCGGAGAAATGGCTACAGTTTGCGGCAAAGTCGTGAGTGCCCGATTTGCCAGCAAAAGCAAGGGACGGCCCACCTTCTTGAATCTCGACGAGCCGTACCCAAACCATATATTTACAATCGTGGTTTGGGGCAGCGACCGCGGGAAATTCGGCGACATCGAAGCCAAGTATGCCGTCAAGAACGTTTGCGTGTCTGGGAAAATTACCAGCTATCAAGGATTGCCAGAAATCGCTGTCAGCGACCCGAGTCAAATAGAAATTCAGAAATAACGAAGTCTTTCCTAAAGTCATCGAACGTACCTGCGATAGCAAATAGGCTAGAGCGAAACTGCCCTCCTGCCCTATGTTATCGACTGGGTCTTCGAGTTCGAAGATCGCGGACCGACTTTCCCAGGATTCCTCGTTCTCTTGGAGAGCCGCTTTGAAATTCTTGATGTCGGTTTGTCAAGCTACCCGGCGTCAGGAATCCGAGCGCCTCATCGACTGGATTCCTCAAGCTGGCTGGGTCTAGCCGATGCCTCAAAGCCACCCTTTTCCAAGGTTGCGAGAATCGTCCGAGCAACTTCCGAGCCAGCGCCTTTCTCCGCAGCATTATTAGATCAATGCGATCATCGGGCCTCCCAGTCATCCGACGCCGAACGCTTGTCGCCAGGCGTATCCTAATTAGATGGTGACAGCGGAGGCACATCCCGTTCGAATCGTACAGCTCGTGCTTTTCGCAGACCATGCATCCATAGTCGTCGAAGTAAGCGCGCATCTTATTCCGATAATCGGGAGGAATTAGAGCATTTATCGCGAGACGGCTTGCTCTTGGCAGGAACCAGGGTTGAAGCACCAGTTCATGCGAGTTGAATCGGTTCGGTCTGCGACTCGAAGCGACGCTTGAGGCCGTTGAGACTTGCGTCCTAGGATTGGGTTTCATAAGGAAGCGCCAAGGGGTGACTCTGGTCGACGGTTCTGGCCATGCGAGCTCGGCTTAGACGCGTATAGCCCAGAGTTGTGCCCAAATAGACGTGGCCCAGGAGGGCTTGGATGATTTCGATGGCGGCACCGTGGTCATAAAGGTGGGTCGCGAAACTCCGCCGAAGCGTGTGAACACCGACGTATTTCAGACCGGCTCTATATCCGACGTTATTTATGATGATCAAAATCGCCGAGTTCGTAAGCGGGCGGTCAGGTAAGGGGCGCGTCAGCGTGACGCCGACCAAGAGTTCCTTGAATCTCTTCTGGGCAGTTTGAGGCGACATTAGTTCGACTCTGCCGAGAGTTTTCCTCGTCATACTAAAAGCTCCGCATGGCACCCGTCTGCCGTAGTCCTTCCAACTGGCAACCCAAGAGCCATCGGCGATCGCAAGACTCGCCTTTTGTGGAGGTCTGTCTTCTTGAAACACATAGCCGCTGGTTCTCCCTGCCAGATAGGCTCGCAACGCATCAACGGTGCTCTTGGGGAGAAAAACGATACGGGTTTTCCCAAATTTGCCATGAACATGGGCGGTCCGATTCTCGAAATTGATTTCTTCCACGCGCAGATGCGTCGATTCACGAAGGCGGCATCCCGTGCCGTAGATAAACTTAATAATCGCCCGCTCCCGAACCGTCCGTGTCGCAGCGAGGAGGCGCTCAATTTCCGATTCGCTCAGAATGGGAAGGTCCCCTCGTTTTACATGCTTCATTCGGACTAGGCGGGGAGGAACATAGCTAACCACGCCTCCCAAATTCAGAAAGTCGTAGAAACGGCGGAGAACGCCCAAGTAGCGGTACGTTGTCTCAAGCGTCGCGCCATAACCGGATATGTGGGTGAGAAACTCCCGTATCTCATAGTGCGAGACGCACGAAATTGATCGCGTTCCTAGGAACTTGTTAAATCTCCCCAAAACCTTTTGGGCATACTTCCTTGTGTCCTCCGCATAGTGCAGGGCTATCATCCAATCCTCATAACGCCTGGCTAACCTCTGATTGAAATTTGCGAACGAGCGCATGGTTTTGTCGGACGTGACATTCAGATCGAAATTGCGAGTGATTTATAAGGCTGGAATATAGTGTATGGAGAGAGACTTTTGTCCCGCAAGGAGACGAATGTACCTAGTACAAATACGTACGCAACCTGCCGCAAGCCCGAGCGATGCGTCGGAAAGTGATCGGGTTCCTCGAATGTAACATAACCGGGATTCGCTCCACTGGATGGCTTGCGGGATGCTCGTGGGAAGCAAATCAAGTCAAGGTCTGACGCAAATCCCAAGAACCACGGAGCGCCGCTTGTATCGCGCCGCGAATGGAATCAAGCACAACGGCGGAACTGCCGCGACGATCCAGCGCATGGTATTCGGAAATGCGGGCGGGTCCTCGGGCGCGGGTGTCGCCTTCACGCGCAATCCCGCAACCGGCGATCGGGAATTGTACCTGGATTTTCAGTTCAACGCCCAAG
>DATNHO010000154.1:0-5358 GCA_035604895.1 Terriglobales bacterium
ACTTATGGGGACAAGTCTGATGGCCACGGACAAGACAATCTACGACTTCACCTTAGATTCGATCGATGGTCAGCCGACGCCACTTTCGAACTTCAAAGGCAAAGTTGCATTGCTCGTGAACGTTGCCAGCCGTTGCGCCTATACCCCGCAGTATTCCGCTCTGGAGTCGATCTACGAAAAATACAAGGAGCAGGGATTTGTTGTGATCGGCATTCCCGCGAACAATTTCGCGGGGCAGGAGCCGGGTTCGAATCAGGAGATCAAAGCCTTCTGCACCCGCACATATAAAGTAACCTTCCCCATGATGGCCAAAGTGTCCGTGGATGGGTCCGATATCACGCCGCTGTACCGGTTCCTGACCGACAAAACTACTCATCCGAAAACCGGCTGGGAGATCGGCTGGAACTTCACCAAATTCCTAGTCGGGCGGGATGGCGAGGTGGCCGCTCGGTTCGATTCCGAAGTCGAGCCGGACTCCACACCAGTTACCACAGCGATCGAAAAGGCGCTGGCCACCGGCAAACATTAGCTTATGCACCGTCCTGGCCGTTCGGCGCCAAGTCTCTCTTCAGCGTCGGTAAACGTTACGACACAGGCCGTGCGAGAAAATGTCGTGGTGTCGCAGGTGTGTCCTTAACATTGAAGCCAGCACCGCGTGAGCTACACCTTGAAAGGACATTCGGAGCAAACCGAAGCATGTGCCGCCATGCTTGCCGTGGCTCACGACATGAGCGATTCTGCACAGTACTGCCAGAGCAAGTGAGCGAATCTATTGGCGTCTCAAAAGGGCAGTCGGCCCGCCACAGCAGTCGGCCTAATCTACCCTCTTGAGGCAGCTAGGCGGAAGACATCGCTTTGTTGGGGACACGACGTGATTGTTTGCCGATCAAGTTTTATTCGACTTCATTTTCTGTACCCGACTCAGGCCCCGGGCAACAACTATGCTGGTCAGCTGGGCGCAGATCCGCGTCATCAGACAGTTGCCCGAAGTTGGACCCGGCACCGCGTTTTGCTTTTATTGTTGGCAATGCTGCTCTGCCAGGCGCGCGGCTATTCGCAATTAGGACCGCAGCCGCCATGCGGAAAGGAACCCGTTCCGCCCTATCCTCGTCTGGATGAATCGGCCATCGCGAAGTCGTGGAGCAAGACTGAGTTCGGCCGCGACTGGAAGCCTCCCGCGTGCACCGGTTGGGCTGCGGTGGGCTTTACAACCTTGGTAACCACCGTCGCGCGATTTCGTGAAATCTCGGGAGCTGAAGGCTTGCTTCGGCACATCGGGGCCATTTCAGAACTCGCGGGCATGCGCTACTGGTCGACCACTCACAAGCAGTGGCAAACATTAATTGTGGACGCCTACGCTCTGACCGGCTCGCAGCCTAGTCAACGCCGCAAAGACTTCATGCCCGAAGAGATGAAGGAAGGCAAGGTACTCTACTATGTGCAGGCCGATAACCTTTCTGGCAAGGCCACCTACCGAATGCACATTGTAGAAGCTTCGGCGGACCGGTTCGTCTTCGATGTCGAAAACGTCAGCACGGTGCACTATCTCTTCATAACTCTCTTCCACCCGGGCGAGATGCAGTCGATCTACTTTCTGGATCGCGAATCGGAAAATGTCTGGCGATACTACAGCATCGTGCGCACAGGAAAGAACGCAAACCGGCTGATCGCGGGAAATGAGTCTTCCGCGGTCAACCGGGCTGTTGCGTTCTATCGCCACCTAGTCGGAATTCCCACCGGCCAGGAGCCGCCGGCGGCGCGATGAAGGCAAGAGTTTGCAGCTTTGCTCACAGATACGCCGATTCTACTTGGAGCGATAGCGCGACGGCGGGTGTTTCGTCAAAAAGCCTGAGAATTAGCCATAGATCGCATCCGCGCTAAAGATACAAGGACTAAATTACCACCCGGGCGTTCATTGGCCGGCCTCGGGTTCAAGCTCCTGACGAAGTTGCCGGCCCAGCGTGTTCGCCACTGAATTCAAGTCCTTGGCGAGTGCGCGACGCCACTTTTCCGTGGATTGCTGTCCGAGTTCCTCGAATTGTTGAGCGATCGACTGCACAGCTTCCTCGGCCCGGGCTGTCACCGAGCCAGAAAAGGAGTCTTCAATGCGGTTCTGGATGGTTCTCAGGTGGCCGCACATCTCGCTGAGCCCGGTTTCGACTTCGTTCGAGGCGCGTGCTTGCAGGTTCTTGAGTGCCAGAGCGACCGCGCTCTCGATTTGACCTTCCGCACCGGAGACGATTTCCGCTGCGACCCGCTCCAGGTGCGCGTCAAGATCCGACTCAAGCCGGCGCACGGACTCGTTCAGCGCTGCCATTCTCCGGCCAAGGTCCGACACTTCCGACTGGAGTTGGAACGCCTTCGCCGCAGCATCGACCTGGATTTGATCGACTTCACGACGGTGAACCTTATGTGATTCCGCAAGTTGCTCCTGCAAAGAACACAAAAGTTTTTCGCCCTGTTCGTCGAGATGTGCTCCCGTCTCCAAAGCCTGCCGCTGGAGTTTCTCCGTTCCGGCGCGGACCTGCTGTTGCGTCGTGGTCGTGAGTTCCTTTGACAATACCTGCGCCCGTTGTTCGACGGCGTGCAGTTCACCGGCAAGACGGTGCCGAAACTCGGTCAGGGCTGCACCGATCTTTTCCTCCATGGCCGTTTTCGCCGATCCCAGCATCTCGGCGGACTGTTGTCGCGTCTGCTCCAGGACGCGCGTCCCAAGCTCATGCCGCAGGCGCTCCCATAGCTTCTCCTCCAACTCCGGGGGAATATATCCAAGCGACACCTCGAAGCGGTTGCGCCGGGCATTCGCGGCCAGCTTCTCGCGGACTTCGGTAACTTCCGCCTGCAAGGGCTGAACGAGTTTAGCAAGTATGCCTCGCAAGCGGTCCTCGGAGAGTTGCTCCCTGACCTTATCGAGAACGTCTTGCGAGGCCCGGGAAGGAGTTTGCGGTTGGTGCAGAACAGCGGACTTGGCCGACAGTTCCTGGGGAGGGTGTTGAGCGGCGGGTGCGGGCATCTCCACTACACGCCAATCATCGGGACAGGATTCCAATTCCCAAAAGTTTTCCGGCCGGTCGAGCTGTGCGCCCAGCCGGAAGCCTTGTCCGTCGGGCTGGCAGAAAACCACGTAGGCCGTGGCCTGCCGGCCTCCTCGGCTGTGCAGGCGCAGGGCGCTTCCAGTGTCCAATTTCAGGGGGAGGCGGAACGCACACCCATGGGCGTTGACCACCAGCGTCTCACAGATCTCGGAGAACTGGGTATTGGGCTCCATGCTGGTGACGAGAACGGGAACTTGGATCGGTACTCTCGAACTGCGCCGTATTACGGTGTGACCGTTGGAAGGGGGCATAGTGATCCTCTTTGGCGAGGCGTGCGCAGCGGCCAGTTCTTCGAGCCTCTACATTAAAGTACCGCGATGGGATGGCCGATGCCTCTCTCGGGAGTTCGCTTCCAAAATGTTCGAGAGTACACTCGCCAGACTGCCCGTTTGTCAGAACCGCGATGTACTTTGGACTGAACTCCTCGGGTACAACTCGTCCGCCGCAGCCATGGCGCGGAAATGGCAGCATTTCGGAAATGAACGCCGTTGGGTTAAGCCATTATGACGAGGTGACGCAAAGCCAGAGCTGGGGAACAGCTCTCAGTTAGCGTAAACACCTGTGGGTATCGTCGAAGTCTCTGTGAGTGGTAGCAGAAACGTGGTAAAAGGAAGCAATCCTTGCCATGCTTTGCTGGATCACCATTCTCGGAGGCGTGCTGATCATGATGGGGCAACACTCCCGTTCCGAAGCGTCGTTCATGTTCCTCCTCTTTGCCGTCGGGCAGTCAGACCCCTTCAGTCGTCCATCTGCCACCGACTGGAGCCACCACCACCTTCTCTTCTCGCAACCTGCGACCGCGGAACAGCTCAAGCGCGTGCAGCAGAACCCTCGCTATTGGCAGCAACTTCTTCGCCGTTCGCAGGCGACGCCCCCGGAGGCGGAGCTTGATGTTGCCCCTACGAGGAGCAGTACTAGCGCCAGCCTTTGAATCAAGGATTTGGAAAGCGACAAGCTACCGCGCCCAAGGCCGCTGCCGCCTTGGAACGGAAATGTGAACGGGAGTTAAACCATGAAAAAACGGAATCGGAAAACGCGGAATCACAAATCTATGATTTGGAAGTTGGGGCTCGTTGCCCTAGCCCTTGCCGGCATGGCGCTGGTCCTCGCACACAAGGGCATCCCACGGGTGTGGGCTCGGACAGGGAGCGAGGGCAAGCCCGTCCTCATCATCGCGGCCATCGACGAAAGCCAGCTGATCAGGCTTCGCGGCAACACGCGTCCGGAAGCCAACGCCACAAACGACCGCGGCCGCGTGGAAGACAGCTTCCCCATGGAACACATGCTGCTGCAGTTGAAGCGGGCGCCCGAACTGGAGCAGGAGTTCGACCAGTACATCGACGGCCTCACCGACAAGAGCTCGCCCAATTTCCGCCACTGGATGATGGCCGCGGAACAGGGGGAGAAGTACGGCCTGGCGCAGCAAGACATCGACTCCATCACGGGCTGGCTTGGCTCTCACGGCTTCACCGTTGGTTACGTCTACCCCAACCTCATGGTGATCGACTTCTCCGGCACGGCGGGCCAAATCCGCGAAGCCTTTCATACCGAGATCCACTACCTAGAGGTGCGCGGTGAGCGACACTTCGCCAACATGACCGATCCGAAGATTCCCCGCGCGCTCGGGCCCGCCGTGGTCGGCGTGGTCTCGATGCACAACTTCAAGCCGCGCGCCATGTTCAGACTGCGCGGTAAATTCACCTTCGCTGGTTGCGCGACATCGGCCAGCTTCCCCACGCAGCCCGGTACCTGCTACTCGCTGGTGCCGGCGGATTTCCAGACCATCTATAACCTGAACCCTCTCTACCAGCAGGGAATCAACGGTTCGGGCCAGACAATCGTGGTTGTGGAGGACAGCGATACCTTCGGCACCGATGTGGCTACCTTTCGCAGTACTTTTCTCAGCAAGTGGTCGGGAACCGTCACCACCACTCACCCGACTGGTGGCAACACTTGCACCGATCCGGGCACCAACGCGGCTGACGGTGAGGCGGATCTGGATGCGGAAGTTGCCAGCGCCATCGCACCCAACGCGGCCATCGTGATAGCGACCTGCAAAGATACCACCACCTTCGGCGGCCTGCTTGCCATCGAGAACCTCGTCAACGGCACCGGCCCTCCCGCGATCATCAGCATGAGCTACGGCGAGTGCGAAGCGTTCAACGGTGCGGCGTCCAACGCAGCCTTCAACACGGCATTTCAGACTGGAGTGACGGCGGGCACCTCCATCTTTGTTTCCTCCGGCGACGAAGGTGCATCCTCT
>DATNHO010000155.1:0-19537 GCA_035604895.1 Terriglobales bacterium
GCTTGCCCGTTTTGAACTGCCCCTTCTTGATCTTCTCTGCTAGCTCGATTCCGGAGATCGTTACCACCGCGTTGTCGAATCGCTTGAATCCCAGCATGGGCCGGATTCGTTGCTTCACTCTCCGATGGTCCTGCTCCACCAAGTTGTTCAAGTACTGGCTGGAGCGGACCTTCACCCTCCGCGGAAGTTCGCCGTCTTCCTTCATTTCTCGCACTGCCCGGTGCGAGGCCGCATAGGCGTCCAACGTGATCTTCGTGGGCACGCGGGTGTTCTTCATCGCGCTGCGCAGAAACGATTTGGCGGCGTTTACGTCCCGGTTTCGGCTGAGAAAGAAATCGACTGTTTGGCCCGCTTTGTCAACGGCGCGGTACAGGTACACCCATTGTCCGTGAACCTTTAGTCGGGCCTGATCCACCTCCCCGCCCTTACTCATCTGGTTTCCTCTCACTTCCCGATCTTCTTCGTCTGCCGCCTTCCCCAACCCATTCCATTGCCGATTTCTCGGTCACAAGCTTTCGCTTGCTTCAGGTACCGCGCAGCAGTCCGACTACTGGCAGAGCGCCGCTTCCCATTTCGCTTTCGCTTATAGAGTCACTTCCTCCGGAGCCGCCGGAGATTCTGCCAGTCCTCCTGAGGTCACGCGCCATTCTTCCGTACCGTGTCGCCCGCAATTACCATGTTTCTGGTGGGTGAATGAGAACGCCTTCGCCTCCCTATGGCAGGCTCGACCTTGCCCCACCCTCGGCCGACCAGTTCATCTTCGGGGTGGTGCCCCTCGATTACGACCCGGTACTTCTCCTCATGCCCTTCGGATTCCGCCTCACGGCGGACACCCTGCCCTCCGGGTACTGCAGAGCGGTGGCTTCAGGTCCGCCTTGGCTGTGTCCAACTTTCGTCTTCGTGCCCGTTTAGGCTTCTCCATACCTTCCACTCTCCCGGCCGGCGAGGAGTTACCCCCGCCTTTGGATACGGCGCTCCTCATTCGAACGCCGGAGGGACTTGAACCCTCCTGAATCGCGCGCTGCTCAGCGCACCATAGGTCTCGTCCATCCTCCACGATCCACCCACGGGCCGAGCGTAGCGCCGCCAGCGCTTTTCGAATTCTGGAAGGTAGCGCTGGATCCACCGGAGAATCGTTGTATGTGTCACAGAGATGCCGCGGTTCGCCATCATCATTACCAGATCCCGTAGACTCAGCTTGAAGCTCGTGTACCAGCTCACGCACAAAATGATGATCTGTCGGTCGAAGTGCCGTCCTTTGAACAGATCTTCGATCGGGACGAACCGTTGCATCTCTTCATCATCGCCTGCCACCCTCGCGTTTGCACCAGAGCCTTCTCTTCTACCGTTCCTGCCTGTCCATATCGGAGGTGTGCTGCGGGGTGTATCCTGTTTGACCGAGGTCCACCCCCATGCCCACCGCCCTCTCTCGCCGCAGAATCCTCCAAGTCGCCGGTGCCGCCGGTCTAGCTTTGCCAGCCGCCCAGAGCGCCGCCCCAATTCCCGGCCCGCGCGCCGAAGGTTCCGACACTCCAAGAATTTGCCTCGAAGCTGGCGGCACTCCGCTCTCAGCCGGCGGCCCTGATCCCGCTGGCATGCGCCGCGTCAAGCAACTGGGCGTGGATTACGTGCTGATGGGTGGGCCGCGCATTCCTTGGGAGGAAAGCCGCATCCGGTCCCTCATGGAGAGTTTCCGATCCGGCGGTCTCTCGCTGGGCAACATGATGATCGTGGGATTCCCCAATACGATCTATGGCCGGCCCGGACGTGACGAAGAGATCGAAAAAGTGCAGCAATCGATTCGCGCCGCGGGCCGCGTGGGGCTGCCGGTGGTCGAATACAACTTCTACGCCCACCGCATTGTCGAGGGATATTACGAAGAAATCGGGCGAGCCGGCGCCGGACTGACTGCGTTCGATTACGACCGTGTCAAGGATCTGCCCCCTCTTCCGAACGAGGGCGCGCACAAACTCGAAGAGATCTGGACTAACATCACCTATTTCCTAAAAGCCGTGGTTCCGGTGGCGGAGCAGTCCGGCGTGCGCCTGGCGCTGCATCCCAATGACCCTCCCGCGCCCATCAGCCGCGGATCGGAGCAGATCATGGCGACGGTCGAGGGCTGGAAACGCCTCATCGAGATCGTGCCCAGCCCGTCGAACGGCATCACGTTTGATTGCGGTGTCACGCGCGAAATGGGTCAGGACCCCGTGGAGGTCTGCCGCTATTTCGGCGAGCGAGACCGCATCAATCACGTGCACTTCCGCAACGTGCGCGTCCGCGTTCCGTACCAGAAGTACACCGAAGTGTTTCTCGACGAGGGCGACGTCAACATGTTTGCGGTGATGAAAGAACTCGTGCGCCAGAAATATCCGCGCCTGGTTTATCCCGAGCATCCGCGCGCCCTCGATTACGACCGCGAACACCCCGGCTTCCACTCTGGGTACCCGGGTGGCGGTGGTTACGCGGCCTTCGCGTACAACGTGGGCTACGCGCGCGCCATGCTGCAAGCCGCGCTGGCGTCTTAGGGAACCGCTCGCTTCCATAACCCACGGCACCTTACCGCGACTGCAAGGAGCAGTGGTTCCGATTCGACTCAAGTCGCAATCGACTTCAGTTCCTCACGAATGATGCGCCGCAACGTATCCTCGAACCTTGGCGCCTGCCGTCCAGGTACTCCCGAAGCGCTGCATTGATGAGCGTCTGATACCCAGTCCCACCCCTGGACTCTTCCGCCATTCGAAAGAAGCGGTCCACAATATCCTGATCGAGTCGAATCGTGATCCGAGCCTAACCCTCGGGCTCCGGTTCCGCCGGAATCACCCTGCCCCGCTTACCCTTGCTGAAATCGTATCGATCCTTCATCGTTCTCCCTCGTAGTCTTCGCGCTCATGGGCTTCGGCAGGGCGCGCGGAAATAATCCGAATGTTCTCGCTACGCCAGGTGTAAACAACCACGAGCAGACGTCCCGCCGCACCCATAACATGCGGGGCACTGTGGTACACTGCCGCCGTTACTTTGGAGGCAAGACATGAAGGCTTCTCTGTTTTATCGAATCGCAGCTGTTCTTCTGCTGCTTTTTGCTGCCGGACATACACTTGGTTTTCGACAGTCCGATCCCGCATGGGGAGTCGATACGCTTCTTGGCTCAATGCGGTCAATTCACTTTGACGTGCAGGGGTTCAGCCGGACATATTGGGACCTCTTTGTCGCGGCTGGATTCTCGGTCGGCGTGTTTTATCTATTCGCGGCGGTATTAGCGTGGCAGCTAGGTGGCCTTCCGGCAGAGACTTTGGCGGTCATGCGCGTCACTGTTTGGGCTCTCGCGCTTAGCTTTGCCGCCATCACGGTTGTGAGCTGGAGATACCTCTTTATCCTCCCTATCGTTTTTTCAATCGTGATTACAGTGTGTTTGACTGCGGCGGCATGGCTTTCCGCGAAGTCAATCTGAAGAGTTCCACTTCCAGGACACGGCTGAGCCGCGCTCAACTCGAGTGCCTCACGAATGATGTGAAACGCCCGAGCCATGCAGTCGCCGAAACCGAGCCGCGACCAAAGGGAGCGGTGTTTTTATGCTAATGTGTAATTTATGCGAACTACCATCGATGTGCCGGAGCCTGTCTTCCGCAAGATGAAAGCAACGGCCGCGCTGCGCGGCGTTAGCTTGAAGGATTTCGTTCTGAGCGCCGTGGAGCATGAGATGGCGAAGAAGCAGGTCAAGAAGGGGTACCGCGTTCGATTGCCCCTCATTCCCTCGAAGCATCCCGGCACGCTCAACCTGACGAATGCCGAAATCGAAGATCTGCTTACTTGACGTTAATGTTTGGCTTGCCCTCGCCTCGGGCCGGCACGTCCACCACCACATCGCCAAAGATTGGTTCGCCCAACTGGATTTCGCCGAAGCCGCCTTTTGCCGAATCACCCAGATGGGCTTTTTGAGGCTTATCACTAACGACCATGTCATGGGCGGTGAAGCTGTGAGCCAGCCGAGAGCTTGGACGCTTTACGAAGACTTAGTGCGCGACGAACGGGTGGTGTTCGTCTCCGAAACGGCGGAGGTCGAGGCTGCCTGGAAGCACTATACACAGGGCTCGTTCACCGGCACGAACGTGTGGATCGACGCTTACCTCGCAGCGCTGGCAGCCGTGCACGGGATGACACTGGTGACGTTTGATCGGGGCCTCGCGCGCATCAAGCACGCTTCGACGCTTATCCTGCCCATCTGATGAGGGATGAAATTAGCCATGGCTGTGAACGCCAATGACAAAATCAGAAAGCTGAGCCCGGCTCGGCGCAAAAGAGTCGAGGCCCGCGCGGCCGAGTTGATTGCCGAGGAGATGACTCTGCGTGAACTCCGCAAGGCCCGCAAGCTCACTCAGGTTCGCATAGCCAAAGCGCTCGGCATCACCCAGGACAGCGTTTCACGACTCGAGCAGCGCAGCGATCTCCTGCTCTCCACACTCCGGAAAACCGTCAAGGCCATGGGCGGGAACCTGTCGCTGGTCGCTGAATTCCCGGACCGTGCACCGGTGGTGCTCTCCGGCATCGCCGAGGAGAGATCGCACTGAGGAGTCTTCGGCGCTGGGCAGTCCGAAACGGGACATAGCTTGCTGAGCCGCGCTAAAAGGAGCGGTCACCCTCAGGCCTCGCTCGCCTCAAAGAACGACATCGGTTCCCCCTGCTCGTCGACTACATACCGGATCGCCGCCGACACATTCTCCGGTTTCCACAACCATCGTGTGCTACCGTGTCGCGCCCACCGTTTGCGAGCGCCTTGATCCAGTCTGGCCTGGTTCAGGCAACGGCTCGCGTAGGACTTGAGGTCGTTCAACATCCTCTCCGGCGTTGCTTCGCCGTACACGACGACGTGAACGTGATTGGTGCGCACGTGGGCGGCGAGCAGCTTCCAGCCTTGCTGCGAGCAGCGCTCCACCAGCGCGGCAAGCACCACTTCCCGGCGCCGCCCATCCATGGAGTACGGCCGCTGGCGCATCAAGCGCTGCTCTGCGCTTACCCGCTTCGGATCGCCTGCGACCATGCGGCTCCCAGGCAAGTTATGCGCCCTATCGACGGAGCCCGACTCATCGCCGTGCAAGTGGGCAGCCATAACAGGCAAAGGTAATCAGATAGGTCACCACCGCTTCCTTCGGTCGCGGCTCAGCAAGGCGTCGCTCCACTCTTTAATGATGACCCTGTTCCTGGAGGATCGGGCCGGGGACGCCGAGCTCCCTCGCTTCCTTCCCAAAGCCCCGACCGAGCCGCGCCCGTAGGAAGCGGTTGAACGACCTTGGCATGGCCTGACATTGCGACTCCATTACAATGAAAGGATGCAGCAATCCCGCCGCCTGACAGCCATCATCGAACGCGAAGGAGACGGCTACGTGGCGCTTTGCCCGGAACTTGATGTCGCCAGCCAGGGCGACAGCCTGGAAGAAGCTCGCGCGAATCTCATCAAGGCGCTGACATTGTTCTTCGAGACCGCCGGTGCGTCGGAGATCGAGCAGCGGTTTCACTCTGACTTGTTCGTGACACAGGTCGAGGTTCCGGTTGGGTAGGCTTCGTGCCCTTTCGGCTGATGAAGCCGGCCGCATCGTCCAGTCACAAGGGTTTGAAAAGGTCCATCACGGCGGTACCCGCTGAGTCATGGAGAATCGCGAAGCAGATGCTGGGGATTTGCAGCGATGACCAACCACAATGAGCGCATCACAAAACCTGAAATGATCGCAGCGATCAACAAATCAGGATACCTTCTTGAGCAACGCGTAGCGGACATGCTAGCGGAGCACGGATACTACGTGGAGACTAACCCCGCATACCCGGATCCAGAAACCGGGAAATCTCGCGAGTTCGATGTCTCTGCGATTGCTGGCGCGCGTCTGGCAAAAAAGAGAATGGATTTCATCTTTCCAATCGTTGTCGCTGAGTGTGAGAACAACGAACAACCAGTTGTGTTCTTCTCGGCGGACTCGCCCGTCCCGTTCTTGCGTCATGAAGAGGTGAAATGTTCCGGAGTCCCAGTGCAGTTCTGGGACGGTCAGAGATTCAGGCGCCTCTCCGAGTTCCTGCACCTTGAGAAGTTCCACCATTATTGCAAAGGGCCGATAGCGACCCAGTACTGCAGCTTCCACCGGAAGAGCCTAAACACACCATGGATCGCGCTTCATAGCGAGGGCCACCATCAAACGTTTACCTCGCTGATCAACGCACTGGAAAGTTCGGTAGTGGGCCTATTTGAAATTTGCCCCTCTTGACCATTTGGGCCATTCGTGCCACGCTCGGATGTATGCCAAAGCGGACACGCACTACTGAAAAACTTGATACCGTCCAGAATGCCCGCCGGGTGTTTCTGGAAGCCACCACGGAGACCGTAGAACTTACCGTCGTTCAGCGGGTCATGCGCGACATGGGAGCCAAGGGCGGCAGGATTGGCGGCAAACGCAGACTTGAAACTATGACCGATGAACAACGGCGACGAAGCGCTCGCAAGGCCGCTAAAGCGCGATGGGCAAAGGCCAAGAAAACCGCATAAAACTGCCTCTTTTGTCGCTTTTCTCTTGCGTATGCGAAAGCGCTGTCGTATACTCAAGACATGGCAAACGTAATCAGCACCGCAAAGAAGATAGCGGTGATTTCGGCGCTGGTCGAGGGGTGTTCCGTTCGCTCTACCTCTCGCATGACGGGCGTATCGAAAGGCGCAGTCCTTCGCCTGCTGGCGAGCGTTGGCAAGGCGTGCGCCGATTACCAGAACGCGACCATTCGCAATGTTGCATCCAAGCGGATTCAGGTCGATGAAATCTGGTCGTTTTGCTATGCCAAGCAAAAGAACGTTACGCTGGAAATGGCCGAACAGCGGGTTGCTGGCGATGTCTGGACGTTCACTGCGATTGATGCTGATACCAAGCTGGTGCTTAGCTGGCTCGTAGGACGGAGGGATGCCGGGTGTGCCGCCGAGTTCCTTCAGGACGTTGCCGGTCGCCTCAAGAACCGAATCCAGTTGACCACGGATGGCCACAGGATGTACTTGACGGCTGTTCCTGATGCTTTTGGGTCCGCGATTGATTACGCGCAACTGGTGAAGGTTTACGGTACCGATCCTGCCGAGGGACAGACGCGGTATAGCCCGGCGCAATGTCTTGGCACTCAACGCATCGAGGTTATTGGCGACCCGGATCAGGAACACATTTCCACCAGCTATGTGGAACGCCAGAATCTCAACATGCGGATGAATATGCGCCGTTTTACTCGCTTGACGAACGCCTTCAGCAAGAAGATTGAAAATCATGTCGCGATGGTTGCGCTGTTTCATATGCACTACAACTTCGCGAGAGTTCACCAGACCCTGCGAGTTACTCCGGCGATGGAAGCGGGGGTAGTGGGTCACTTTGAATCTTGGCATGCTTGACGGCTCGGCACAGAATGCGATACTGGGAGCGCCATGCCAAAGCGTGCTCGTAAGGAACCGCAGGACGTAAATCAGTGGGCGCACGACATCGTGAAGCGCTCCACCGCTGAACCAACGGACGAACCCGTCAAACTAAACCCTTCCCTCATCAGCCAGGTCATGACCGAGTTGGGGCGCAAGGGCGGCAAAAAGGGCGGCAAAAACCGCATGGCGATGCTCACGCCCGAGGAGCGCAGTCAGCTCGGAACCAAAGCCGTACGCGCACGATGGGCGCGCCAACGCAGAGCCAGCTAAATCATAGAGTTTCCTAACATTTCCCACCGTTTTCTCTTGCTTATACCATAGCGCTCTGGTATACTCAATTTATGAATAGGCTGAGTGTTGACCGGCGCGCCCAGATCATCTCCGCTCTTGTCGAAGGCAATTCCATCCGCTCGATCTGCCGCATGAAGGGCGTAGCAAAGCGCAGCGTCACCCGGCTGCTTCTGGAACTTGGTGCGGCCTGTTTCGCCTACCAGGATCACGTATTCCGCAACCTGCGCTGCCAGCGTATTCAATGCGACGAAATTTGGTCGTACGTCGGTTGCAAGCAAAAGAACGTCACGCCCGCAATGGCCGAGGAGCGCATCGTCGGCGATACCTGGGTTTGGGTCGCAATCGACGCCGACACCAAGCTCGTTCCGTGCTGGCTGGTCGGCAAGCGGGACGCGGGCTGCGCAACGGAGTTTATCGCCAATCTTGCAGGCCGTCTTCGTCACCGCGTGCAGCTCACCACCGACGGCCACAAGGTCTATCTGAACGCCATTATTGACGCCTTTGCTGATGACATCGACTACGCCATGCTCATCAAAACCTACGGCGCGGAGCGGGCTGGTGAAGCGCGCTACAGTTGCGCGAATTTCGTCAGTACGGAGAAAGTCGAAGTGCTCGGCATGCCGGATCAGAAGCACATTTCCACCTCGTACGTGGAGCGTCAGAATCTCACGATGCGGATGGGGATGCGGCGGTTCACGCGGTTGACGAACGGTTTTTCAAAGAAGATCGAGAACCACGAAGCGGCGGTCGCGATTCACTACATGCATTACAACTTCGCGAGGATTCATCAGACGCTTCGCGTCACGCCTGCGATGGCAGCGGGCATCAGCCAGCATGTTTGGTCGATGGAAGAGATCGTGGGGCTGATGGATTCCCAATCGGCAGAGTTGGCCGCATGAAGAGGAGAAATGATGTCGTCGCTTCTACACGCTTATATCAGAGTACGGTGGGCACACAAACAACTGAAGGATCTTGACTCCCTGTGCTCCAAGCGGGCGAGGGTAATCAAGGCTAAGGTCCATTATCCGAAGGTTGTTGAGAAACTTCCAAAGCACAGCCGTGACCTTTTTTCCGTTCCTAGCTCGCGCATGCCCTATCTGTCCCAAATTCTTGCGGGGCAGATCGCCAATGGGTTTCGTTCTGCCCTCGACTATCTCGTGGGCCGCGTGGCGGAGCTGGACTCCGGCCCTTCGAAACGCCGCACCCAGTTTCCCATCGAAAGCTGCGCAGAGGGCTTTCTTCGTCGCAAGTCCACCTTCCTGAAGGGGCTTAACACCGCCCACATAGCAGTCATCGAGCGATTGCAGCCGTACAATGGATGCGCATGGACGGGTCGTTTGGCCGAGCTGAGCAACTTGGACAAACACAATGCGCTCATTCCGGCAAAGATGGACTTCCTCTATAGCGGAATCCTCGATCCTATAAAGGGCACAAAGGCGCGTCCTCGCCACTACAAAGTGCGCATGCACATCACTCCGACCGTTTACGTAGGCATCGGCAATGGATACCCCCTGGTTGAAACGCTCCGAAAAATAGGTACTGGCGTTGCTCAGACGCTTACTTACTTCGATGCGGAATTCAAGTGAAGGTAGCGGCACGGCTCCTTGCTGTCAGGCTAGCAATCCAACCCACTGATGGGCCACGCTACCAGTTCGGCTCAGGTGTCAAGCGGGGAGAAAAGTCAAAGTGACCCACTACCGAAGCGGGAATCGTAGATCGAATATGGTCCCTGCAAGACATTGTCCTTCTTACGGAGAAACAGTCCCTCCGGGCTGCGGCGTAACCATATGTTCGCAGTTCAAGAAGTTAACAAGGACTCTGTCGGCATCGAATGACAGTTCGTGCCTTGCGACGTACTCAGTTCCTAAAGTGTCGTGAAATATTAGCCGCAGAGGAATCGGCACAATGTATCCGTTCTGGTTTTGCCTGCAAGCGTTTTGGAGAATATCCCGTAGGCAGTCGCCGGTAACGCTACCCCCCTGGGAATCGGTTAAGTGAGTAGCCAAGAACATTTGTTGACCCTGCGGCATGATGGCGACCTGAGCAACGGAACGAAGTGAATGCTTTCCGATTCGAACAGCGGGCAAGTTTACGTTATACGCGATGCCTGTGTCGGCTCGGACAAATAGCCCCAGTTCGTACCTCTTCTCATCCTCTCCATTAATGGGATCGTACCGCTGAGCGCCCATAATTAAGCTAGGCATCGGTGTAGTTGACAGACCCTTTTGTCGTCGCTCCTCCCTGTCCAACAATTCCATCACCTCTTCGAAATCTAAAGAGTTTAAATACAGAGAATGGAGCGCCGCTAACGAATGAGCCACGGATTCACAGGCATAGACACTTTCATGCCAGCGGATTGCAAATGGCAGCCAGGGATACTCGCCTGCATTCACCGCTCCGTTCGGCATCCAGGATGCTTTGAGTAGCGGCCTTTGTTCGAAATCGGAATTTGGCCACCGACGTTTTACGGCGCGCGCAGATTCCTTGATCGACCAAACAGTCTCAGTTATTTGGCCATGTGTTTCAACGTGAGAATGCAGTGTACTTAAGGCTGTGGCCTTATTTGACACTTCCGATTCAGCGGTAGTAAGCCGGGAGAGCGCATCACGGCTCTTTTCTTCCTCTGCTCTGTGCATTTCCCATTGAGCGCGCAGGTAATGAAAAATGGCAAACGGCCCAAAAAATACCAGAGCATAGGAAAGCACTGCCGGTCGCCAATGGACATTCTGCCAGGAGAATGATATCGCTCCGGATTCATAGGCCATAAGCAAAGCGGTCCCTAGAGCCAGGAGTAGGCCAATCACTCGTTCCCGGCCTTTCTTGTAGCTGTTTTGCCAAGCCAGCCCAAGAACGCTGGCAAAGTATTTGATGGGCGTGGAACGCACTTCGGGCGCATCTGCCATGCCTCATTGTCGCATACGAAAGCGCATACGCTTGTCAATGCCAAAGCGCTGTGGAACATTTCAAATGGACCCACTACCGAAAGTTCCATTGATGAGCACTATGAGAACTGGACCTTCCCTCGTCGCGGGCAAGAGGAGCCGGTCAATATACAGGTCTACTACCCGGTTCTGGTGCTTCAGGGTGAGCTATTTCAAGCGCTACGGCGCCGGAACAGATTAATCATCCGCCGGGCCGAACACATCCAGTACCGAAAGCAGCTTTGGAGTGTGAACCGTAAGGATAGTTACCAACTCGATGTAGTCACACTCGGCCACTTGCCGCGATACTTGAACCTCGTGGATCAGGAGATCGACACACTGAAGCGGCGCCTTCAACGCCACCAGAGCGTGGTACGTGAGTCGATAAGTCGGCTGATAGGCAACGCGCACAGGGTCAGACGCAAGCGAGTGAACTGGCGCGAGCTGTTCGGGCCATAGCCCGCGAATGAGGCTTTGTGGGCCTAAACCTTGTTATAGCGGGGCCGCCTACCGTTATGGTTCTGCTGGTACGTTTCGATACGATTCCGTTCCCAGTTGAGCGCAGAGTCGCGGGTGACGGCTGGCCCTACGACCGTCATGCTGCTAACTCGCTTTCCATCTCCGACGTGTTCTCGAAAGCGATCCTCAGGGCCGTTTGAAATGCCGTATTGCACGACTTTCCGGCCGTCGCGCAATACATAGCGGTAAGTATCTCTATCACTCACAGGACGTTCCCTTCCCTAGCTACACCCTGACGTCCCCCCGCAGTTCCCGCACTTGTAGCAACTCCCATTCCGCGTCATGATCGATCCGCACTCGGCGCACACGGGCGCATCCGACACTTGCGCGGGAAACGGCAGCGCCTGCTGGGGGTCTTGCTCGGTTGGCCGTAGCGTGGTCGCGTCGCCGATCTCCACTGGTGGTGCGGCTTCGGCGCCCAGGAACTTCAGCGCCATCCATCGGAAAATGTAATCGGGAATCGACTTCGCATACGGAATCTGTGGGTTGCCCGTCCAACCGCTTGGCTCGAAGCGCACGTGGGCGAACTTGTCAACCAGGAACTTCAGCGGCACGCCGTATTGCAGGCTGAAACTGATGGCCGTGGCGAAGCTGTCCATCAGGCCGGAAATGGTTGAGCCTTCCTTGGCCATGGTGATGAACACTTCACCTGGCGTTCCGTCCGGATACAGGCCAACAGTTATGTAGCCTTCGTGGCCGCCGATCGAAAATTTGTGCGTGATCGACGCGCGCTCGTCTTCGAGCTTCCGCCGCACCGGCCGGAACACAACTTTCTCCACGATCTTCTCCACCGTCGCGGGCGGCGGTGCCGCAATCGCCGCCGCCTTCTTCTCGCCCTTGCTGCCGGAACCCGAGCTGAGCGGCTGCACGCGCTTCGAGTTGTCGCGATAAATCGCCACTGCCTTGAGCCCCAGCTTCCAGCTCTCGGTGTAGGCTTCCATGATTTCTTCCACCGTCGCCTCTTCGGGCATGTTGATGGTCTTCGAAATCGCGCCGGAAATGAACGGCTGCACCGCCGCCATCATGCGCACATGCCCCATGTAATGAATCGAGCGGGTGCCGTTCTGCGGCCGGAAGCTGCAATCGAACACCGCGAGATGTTCGGGCTTCAGTCCGGGCGCTCCTTCGATAGTGCCCGTCGAATCGATGTGGGTGACGATCTGCTCCACCTGCTCGGGCGTGTAGCCCAGCTTAATGAGCGCCTGCGGCACGGTGTTGTTGACGATCTTGATCACACCGCCACCGACGAGTTTCTTGTATTTCACCAGCGCCAGATCCGGCTCGATGCCCGTCGTGTCGCAATCCATCATGAAACCGATGGTGCCCGTGGGCGCGATCACCGTCACCTGGCCGTTGCGGTAACCGGCGGTGCGGCCGAGTTCATACGCCTGGTCCCAGCAGTCCTTCGCGCCCTGATAGAGACCGGTCGGAATGTTGGTGCGGGTGATGCGATTCACCGAGTCTCGATGCATGCGGATCACATCGAGAAATGGCTGCTCATTCTTCGCGTAGCCTGAGAACGGTCCGACGGCCTCCGCAATTCGCGCACTTGTAGCATAGCCCTGGCCGCACATGATGGCGGTGATGGCGCCGGCGTAGTCGCGGCCATGGTCGCTATCGTAGGGAATGCCGAACGACATCAGCAGCGCGCCGAGATTGGCGAATCCCAGCCCCAGCGGCCGGTAGTTGTGCGAGTTCTCACCGATCTTCTCGGTCGGATAGCTGGCGTTATCGACGATGATCTCCTGCGCCATGATCATGGTGTCGCAGGCGCGGCGGAAGCCCTCAACATCGAACTGGCCGCCCGGGGTGACGAACTTCATCAGGTTCAGCGACGACAGATTGCAGGCTGAATCATCCAGGAACATGTACTCAGAACACGGATTCGAGGCATTGATGCGCGCCGTGTTCTTGCACGGGTGCCAGCGGTTGACCGTGGTATCGAACTGCATGCCTGGGTCGCCGCACTGGTGCGTGGCTTCCGCGATCTCGTGCATCAGATCCCGCGCCTTGTAGCGCTTCAGCGGCTGGCCGGAGACCACGGACTTGGTCCACCAGTCACCGTCTTTGATGACCGCCTCCATGAAGTCGTCGGTGGCGCGCACGGAGTTGTTGGCGTTCTGGAAAAAGACGGAGCTGTAGGCTTCGCCATCGAGCGACGAATCGTAGCCTGCCTCCACCAGCGTGTGCGCCTTCTTCTCTTCCTTGGCCTTGCACCAGATGAAGCCTTCGATATCGGGATGGTCGGCGTTGAGGATCACCATTTTGGCAGCGCGCCGCGTTTTGCCGCCTGATTTGATCACGCCCGCGAAGGCGTCGAAGCCTTTCATAAACGAAAGCGGCCCCGATGCCCTGCCCCCACCCGACAGAATCCCGTTCTCTTCACGCAGGCTCGATAGATTCGTCCCCGTGCCCGACCCCCACTTGAACAGCATGCCTTCGGTCTTGGCCAGATCGAGAATCGATTCGAGCGAGTCCTTCACCGACACGATGAAGCACGCCGAGCACTGCGGCCGCGTCTCACCCGAAAGCTTGATGACGCTCTCCGTGACCTTGTCCCACACCCAGCCGTAGCCGCGCGCTTCCTTGACGCCCACGTTGAACCACACCGGCGAATTGAAACAGGCTTTCTGGTGGATCATCAGATGCGCCAGCTCGCTGCGGAAATTCTCCGCATCCTCTGGAGTTGAGAAGTAGCCGTCACGCTTGCCCCAGTCGGCGATGGTATCTACAACCCTATGAACCAGCTCGCGGACGCTGGTTTCGCGCTCCGGCGTTCCGGCCTTGCCGTGAAAATACTTGCTGGCCACGATATTCGTCGCAGTCTGCGACCAGTCCGCCGGCACTTCGACGTCGCGCTGCTCGAAAATCACCGAACCTTTATCGTTGCCGATCGACGCGGTGCGGGTCTCCCACACGACTTCGTCGTAGGGCGTCTTCCCCGGCTCCAGGCGGGCCGTGAAATGGCGTGGAAACTGGACGCCGGTGCGCGTCCTTTTGTTTTCTTCGGCTTTCAATAACTCCATTTTGGCATCTAAAGCGGTTGCCGGCTGGGCCATCTAGCGTTTCTCCTTCGGGGTGCGCGGTTGTAGCGCATTTGGAATAATGCCCCAACATATAGTGGCCCGTCAAGAATTATATCTATATGGGGTGCTATAAGTTACGATAGCATGAAATCTCGTGACATGCCGATAGGACGTCGAGGTCACTCGGAATGGCCTGATTTTGGGGTGGAGTGCCGCACACGTCCGCGAAATGACGGCACCCAGGAAGTACTGCCGCCTTCACCCTTGTTTGCGGCATCTGATACACTCTCTCGGAGCATCCGTAAGTAGGGGGCAGGCATTGAAAGGGAGCTTGCGAAAATCAACGCAGGTCCCTCTTTGAACCATGGCTAGCATACGATTGCGCCTGCTTTGCGAAGAGCGCAGAAGAGAAACCCTCAAGGTTCTCGATGAACAGAAGCGCGTCACGGTGGACGACCTTGCCGAGCGTTTTCAAGTATCGGCGGTGACCGTTCGCTCCGACCTGGAGCATCTGGCGTCCGAAGGGCTCCTGGTGCGCTCGCATGGCGGCGCCATTCTGCCGCTCGGACCGCAGGCGGAGTACCCGCTGCAAATCAAGAAGACGCTGCATCGCGCGGAGAAGATCCGCATCGGCCGCGCGGCCGCTCAGCTGATCCAACCGCGCCAGACCGTGATTCTCGATTCCGGCACCACCACGGCCGAGGTGGCACGGGCCATCAAGCAAACCAATATCGAGGCCTTGACCGTCATCACGCATGCGCTGAATATCGCGCAAGAGCTGGTGGATGCCCCCAACATCTCGCTGATCATGATTGGCGGTGTGCTGCGCCAGGTCTCCGGCTCATTCGTCGGACCTCAAGCCGAGCGCATGATGAGCGAACTCCATGCCGATCATTTCTTTCTCGCCGTGGACGGCCTAGATCCGGAGGCCGGGCCATCCACGCCGGACGTGCTCGAAGCGCAACTGAATGCTGTCATGATGCGCATGGCCAAGCAAGTGACTGTAATTACCGACGCGACCAAGTTGGGACGGAGGAGCCTGTCCGTCATCGGAGACATGGGAAGTGTTCATCGCGTGATCACCGACGATCGGGTCACGGAGGACATGGCCCGCCAGCTCAGCACGTTGGGGATCGAAGTCCTGATCGTCTGAAGGTCATGCTCTGATAGGACTACCGTGAAGCTGCGATTGTTGTTGTTGAATCTATCAATGGTCGCCGCCATTGCCGTCGCGACCACACCACCATTTGGCGCTGGGTGCAGCGCTACGCCCCCGAACTGAACAAGAGATGCCGGCGGGAATTGAAACCAACCAACGGCTCCTGGAGGGTCGACGAAACATACATTTCCCAGGGCGGGAGGTGGCGGTACCTGTATCGTGCCGTCGATTCTACCGGCGCCACAATCGACTTCTTATTTTCCGCTGAGCGAGACGCGGCAGCGGCCAAGCAGTTCTTCCAGAAAGCCTTGCAAGCTCCTGGTCATCCCCGGCCGCGGGTCATCACGGTGGACGGCAACCCGTCCTACCCGAAGGTGATCGAGGAGCTGAAGCGGGAGGGGAAACTGGGACGCCGATGCCGCTGTCGAACTTGCCCGTATTTAAACAATGTTGTGGAACAGGACCATCGAGGGATCAAGCGGCGGGTGAATGCCAGCCAAGGTTTTCGATCGTTCGACGGAGCGTGGCGGACGATTCAAGGCTGCGAGGTTCTGCATATGATCCGGAAAGGCCAAGTGAGGTGGTTGCCGAAAGGGGATGTTCTTGGGCAGATTCAGTTCATCCATGAAACCGTCGGATTGAAAGGCTGAGCAATCGATACCGGAGAGCAGGGCGATCAGTTCGGTTCGCCGACAGAGTCGTTTTTGCAACACATCCACGTTGTTCGAGTCCACTACGGGTCCTGGGCATTATTTTGCGTCCACCAAGGGTGCGTCGAACTCAGGCGCAACTTTCGACTTTGAATCCGAGTGAACCCAAGAGCTCGCGTCTGGCCTGTAGGGTGGCTTGATCGTGAGTGTGGACCAGCACCATCTCGCTGCGCACATTGTGCATTCGAGCAACCTGAAACTTCTTTGTTCATCTGGCTTCTTCGCTGAAGCCCTCGGGCCGGCACAATTGCATGTTAAGCTAAGAAGGGTATAAATCCTCACGCGTCGTTTGAATTCGCTGGAAGAGCTTCCGAACTTACGTCTCTGTGCCACCCTCAATCGATACGTCAAGGAGCAAGACACAAGCAAGAAGGAGAAATATGAAAGAAACAGGTACTGTAAAGTGGTTTAACGCCGCAAAAGGATTCGGTTTCATACAGCGCGAAAATGGCGAGGATGTTTTCGTCCATTTTTCCGCTATCGCCGCCAGCGGCTATAAGTCCCTCGACGAGGGAGCCCGCGTCTCGTTTGAGGTGAAAAAGGGCCCGAAGGGTTTGCAGGCTGAGGACGTTAATCCGGTTTAAGACTTCTCAGCAGTTCTGACAAGCAGGAGGCACGCACTGTATCAGTGCCTCCGTCCATCTGGCGCTGAAATTTGGAATTACCGCTTCCCACCGAATTTCCCCTTCCCCTATTCGCCCCAACAAGAACTGTTACTGCAAGCCGAGACGCCTGCTAAAACCCGCAGAGCAGACATCGTAAGGGCCAGCAACTTGGACGACTAACCCACCAGTTCTTCATAGCGATGCCGCCAGCCGATCGCGCCAACGGACTGGAATACGTTGAGGGCTTGCTCGTAGAGATCCCGTGGGATTTCGATACCCCCTTCCCAACAGCCAAGGCCCTGGTAGCGCGTGACTGTCGCCGCCAGGACCCCGGCAGCTATGCCAGGGAAGAAAGAGGTCTCCTTGGCTGCGATCTCCTCGGCAGGTGAGGTTCGAATCCACTCCCTCGCGCGCTCATACGTCTTCAGGAAGGTACTGTAGCCTTCAGTCTTCTGGTAGGCCCTTGTGCAGCACAGGCTACTGAACGCAACAGGGGGCATCGATGCTCCGACCGAGGCTAAGACTTCACCGGCCACGACCGGACCTTGGAGATGTACATAATCTGCGGCGCCGGCGAGGAATGCGGCCTCCATTTTGTCTGGCGTGCCCGCATCCGTGACTTTGATCTGGTTCCAATCAGCGCCGTTGTGCTTGACCGCGTATTTCAGCATCACGAGCGGCTGGAGACCATGGTCCGCAAGCAACGCCTTTCCTTCGAGGTTCTTCCAATGGAATTCAGACTCTGGCCGGCGGCCGATGATGAAGAAACCGTCGCGTTGGTTGATCTGCGCGAAATGTACAGGCAAAGGTTCAATCCCCTGCTCTCGAAGCCTCCAGTTCGAGGACACCGCGGACTGCATGATATCCACTTCGCCGTCGCGCAAGAGGGCATAGCTGCGCTGCCCGGGCCCAAGAACACTGTAAGTGATTTGATGACCCTCGTCGCGAAGCAAGCTAATGCAGATGAGGAATGGTGTGTAGAAGGCGCTGTGGCGAGAAGCCATGAGTGTGAAGCGCATGCGTCCTTATTGGTACCGCATCCACTGGGCGTTCGTCCACCCTCGAGCTTGCAAGTGACGTGACGGCACAATGATGGGATCTAGCCTCAAGAGAATTCCTCAGGGCTGCTTGGATCAGTCGCGCCCACTCGTTTTATCGGCGGTTATCTGTTCGGCATCACGCTATCGATCCATGGACGCTCGCGGCTTCCGTGGCTGTGTTGCTGGCGATCGCGCTCGTTGCCGGCCTAGTCCCAGCGCGGCGTGCGGCGTTTGTAGATCCGATGGCCGTGCTTCGGCATGAGTAAGTTGATCAGCGAACACGCCAAAGGACGAGATCCCCCGTATCTGAGGCGTTTGCGGACTGGGAAGCTCCAACATTCGCGTACAATACGTCCTTTTGAGTCTCCGAAGGGAGTGCTCGTGAACATTGCCCGGACGATCTTCCGTGTATGAAGCCGCTGCGAATTGGGCTGATCGTATCGGTCCCAGTTCGGCACAGCAGTAGTCACGAGTGGTAGAAGCAATCAGCGGTTCCTGGCATGAAAAGCAGTAGGTCTCACGGCAACCGGTATCTTCGCGCGGCGAGCATCTTCTGATACGCATCAATTAGTTGCTGACGCGCATCCATGGCTATCGGCCCTGGCATGTCCTGGGGTTGATACGCGCGGCAGAGCTCGACGGTTTTCCTTAAGCTCTGGGTAAATTCCGCGCAAGGTTCGCAGCCGCCAATGTGAGTCTCCATCTCCCGGCAAGCATCGGCGGACAGTTCCAAATCGAGATATTCGGAGAGCACCGCGAACATCTTCCGGCAATTTTCGTCGTGTTTATGCGAACTCATCCTGAGACCTTCCTCAAGGCCTGTCCGTCTTCCCTCAGATATTGATCGAGCTTCTTGCGGGCGAACAAACGCGCCCGATGCAGCCTGGTCTTCACGGCATCCGTATTCACATCCAATACCTGAGCCGTCTCTTCGGTAGAGAGTTCCTCCACGTCACGCAACAGTAGGACGGTTCGATAAATCGCCGGTAATTCGGCGATGGTCTCATCCAGAACACGCCGCAATTCGGAACGAATCGCCTGGTCTTCGGGCAGGCTCGACCAGTCTGCAATCTCAAGTTTCGTTAACCCATCCTTTTCGCTGCTCCATGCCGGCAGGAACTCGTCCAGCGAGAGCTCGCGATCGGGTGCGTAGGTGCTCTTCCGCCGCTTCATCAGACAGGCATTCTTCGCAATCCGGAATACCCATGCGCGGACGTTTTCGGGATCGTGAAGCTGGTCGAAGCTCTCGAACACCTTAAGCAGAGTTTCCTGCGCCACCTCTTCGGCATCCTCCCGGTGACCGCACATCAAGCGGCTGTAATTGAAAATCTTGGAGCTGAAGTGGTCGACAAACCGGTCGAACGCCTCCGGTTTGCCATCCAGCAGGTCACGCGCCAAGCCGATTTCCGCCGCTCGTTCCAATAGTGGATTCCGCCGCCATCATTGTAGCGGACCACCAGCAGCCAGCATTAAAGATGCAGTGCGGGGGCAAACGTGACAAGCGGGAGAAAGGAGGTTGTCACCCTTTGGCGGGAACTGCATCTGCACAGATAGGACGCGGAGGGTGAATGCCTGAGTGGATGACAGTGCTGTTGCTCGTTGCCGGATATATCGCCATCATGCGATGGGTCCTGCCACGGCTGGGCGTCCCCACATGAATGTCTGATCGATGCGATGCCGGGTCGCGGCATCAGAACACGAAGCGGTGCGTGTCAATGAAAATGAGACACACAGCGTGAAAGTTTAAGGAGCTTTCTCCTGGTCCGGAGGCTTGTTGATCCAGACGGCAGTAGGGAGAGAAGGCGGCTTGGGAGGGCGGCGGACGAAGCGTTCCGGGTGAGTC
>DATNHO010000156.1:0-28997 GCA_035604895.1 Terriglobales bacterium
CTTGGGCGTTGAACTGAAAATCCAGGTACAATTCCCGATCGCCGGTTGCGGGATTGCGCGTGAAGGCGACACCCGCGCCCGAGGACCCGCCCGCATTTCCGAATACCATGCGCTGGATCGTCGCGGCAGTTCCGCCGTTGTACTTGATTCCATTCGCGGCGCGATAGGCAACGGCCTTGGGCGCATCCCACGACCGGAAGACAGCCAGCGCAGCTTGCCTCAATTGCTCGTGCGGATCCTCCGGGAACGGGGTCCCGGCGAGTTCGCGGAAGCGACCGAGCAAATCGCGAGTCAATTGACGCAGATTGTCGTAGTCGAGTTCGCATTCCGCTTCAACGCCGGCGCGCGACAAAGCCTGAGTCACCCCTTCATCGAAGGCGCCTCTCGGCAGGCGCCGTACGACGCTCGCATATCCTTGTATGAGGCGGCGGTAACAATCCCAGGCGAGGCGCGGATTGCCGGTGTAGCCGATCAGTCCTTCCACGGTTTTGGCATTGAGCCCGATGTTCAAAACCGTCTCGAGCATGCCCGGCATCGAGACGACTGCTCCTGAGCGGACGGAAACCAACAGCGGACAGCGTGGCAAACCGAATCCGAGGCCCGTCGCCCTCTCGATTGCTGCGATTCCCGACGACAAAGTCTGCTGGAGATCGTTGTCCTCTGCCTGGGACTGGACTCGCCAGCACCACTCGGTGGGCAGTACAAATGCAGCCGGAACGGGCAGGCCTGCCGCGGCCATGCGCATCAAGTTCCAGGCCTTGCTGCCGACCTCTGCGTCACCACCCGGCGGCAGGGCGGAGTGCGGCAGGATTTCGTACAGGCCCAAGCTCATAAGATACCTTCAAGCGCGCAGCACGTTGCCGAGCAGATAATCCCGAGCGATCAGACCGGCCCATTTCAGTGCGTCTGACGCTTCCTCCAAGCTGCCGCCCATCTTGGAATAAATATGGAGCTGACGGAAATCGCCTGCCTTCTGGACTGCGCCATACGTCAGCGCCCGCTCGGCGTCGTCCGCGCGATGCTCCAGAGCGAACAACGCATCAATGGCGGTGAGAAAATCGCGAACGTAGTCCTGCGTGGTCATCGCAGTGGGCTTGTCAATGTGCGAGGCGTGGCTTAGCGCCTTGATCCATTCGTGCGCGGCTTCGAGCAGCAAATCGGCAAGGGCTCGCAGCTCTTCGAGCACTTCCTCGCCAGGCTTGGATGTGACCAACAAGTCCACCAAGAATGCGACCTCTTCGAGTTCGTCCGCCGCGTTGTCGGCCGTTTCGAGCACTCTGAACAGCGGCATGTACTCGGGACGCCGGCGCACAGCCTCGCGGCTGGCGGCGACGAGTTGATCCGCGCTATGCTCGAATTTTCGCGCGCGATCGGCCAGCTCCTTATAGCGGCCGTTGTGATCGCCGGAGCCGATGCTGTGAACACCTTCATGCAGCAGCGTGGCAATCTCGAAAATCATGGCCGCCTGCTCGCTGGCGAGCTGGAGCAGGCGCTTGCCCTCGCTGCTGAAGTGCGCTTGCAGCTCAGCGCGGACGCGATCCTGGATGAGACCCGGAGACTGGTTCTCGCGTAATCCTTCGGTCGCAGCTCGAAAGACGAAGCGCACGAACTCCATCACCGCTTCGTCTCCCAGCACGTCGCAAAGCCGGTCGCCGAAATGCATAGCGGAGTCATGCGTGTCTTCGATAGCGCGGTTGATGAGTTGCGCGCCGCCGAGTTCGAGGAAACCGCGATGGCCAACCCCCGCTTCGGCGGCCCAACCCAGCAGAGCAATTCGGTCCTTCCCGCGCAGGAAGCCACGCAACTCTTTCCGCGCTCGGTTCCAATCGATGAGGAAAACCAGCCGGGAAGCGAGGAAGCCGAGATAGTTCAGGAGCTCAGCCGAATCCTTGGCGTCGAAACGCCCGGTGACGAGGCGAAAGGGCACGCCGGAAAGGCCCGAGTCCGCGTGTTTGCTTTGTTCTTCTCCCCAGGAGACCGCGTAGGGCTTGAGCATCACACGCAGGAATTCGATACGCTCCGGATGAATGTCGGTGTGGGTGATTTGAATGCGCTTCCCTTCGACGTGGATGACGATGACATGCGCGTCTGTAGTTCCGAGATCGTTCTGGATGATCAGCCGGTTCCCGGCACGCGTAGCGGTGGTGCCCAGGCCGGGATGACTAAACTTGAGCGGCGCGGTGCGATTCAGCCCAGCCATGAAGGCCGCAATCAGGGGGCGGTCGGCCGGCTCGATATGATAAACGGACGCGCCATCCAGTTGCTCCGCAGCAAGCTCGGCCTGCATGGCGTTTAACGCTTTGTGCAGATCCATGAGGAGGCGGTGGAGGCTATCCGCTTCGCCTTCGCCGGCGCTGGTCAGATTGTCGATGACACTACGGTCGGTCAAGTCTTCTTGGGGCTTCGACAACTCGGCGAGCATGCGCTCCAGCCGCTCCGCGAATTCGACTCGCCGGCCATGCGTCTTCGCCAACACCGGCGCGGCCACAAGACGAAGGTCATGAACGATCTGTTCCAAGGTTGCGCCATAACCCGGTAGCCGGTAGTGCCCATTCTCCCGCCGCGATTGAGTCACCAGGTTGTCGAGAGCGCGATCGTCAATGCCGCAGGCCAAGCGCTCACGTCGCAGCGGGTCCGAAGGCTGTTCGGGATGGTCGGCTCGCGCGAGGGCCAGCTGTAAGAGACTCAAGTAGTATTTGATGCGTTCGTTGGCCGCGAGTGCGGCGTGGATCTGCGCCGGACGGTCCAGATCGGTTTCACCGATGGCCTCAAGGATTTGAGTCTTCATGACGCCACCTCCTGCTCAGCGCATACCCTCGTCGCGGCGAGCGATTATGGCCATCGAGCCGGCTGCAGTTGTGCAAGTGCTCAGATGGATGAACAGGTGCTGAATGGAAGCTGTGAGGAGCAGCAGGAACCGATTGGAAGACAATGGGCCTTGGCATGGGCCGGCCTCGGCGGTTCGCTCGTTCTCTCTTAAAACACAATGTACGTTTGCGGCATCACCGTGTCAGTGACAAGCATCACAACGCTGACGGAGGTCGGAAGCTCCGCTAGCGCGCGGTCAACAAGTTTTCGGCAATATGCAGCGGTATGTCCTGCGTTGAGTGCCGGTTGTTTGTACGCACAGCACATAATCGCGGTGCCCGGTCGCGATGAAAGACGTGTAAGTCAATTGTGGAAGGGTTTTGGGCCGTTACGCCCGATTAACGGCGTACTGTGAAGTAATCCACATGCCTGATTGACGCCGTAACCGGAAAAGTTGGTACTGGGACCAAGATGTCCCGTTATCTGACTAACCAGGACTTAGGGTTCAAGAAGCGATCAAGATACGCAGTCAAGGCGAACCACTCGACAACCGTGGTGAAAGCAAAATTGATTGGACCAACTTTTCCAAGCCGTGAGACGACTCCAAACGGTTGGGTTTTTCTCCTGCTCTTGCTCAACCCAGACTGCTAGTAAAAAGCCCGGGCCGCGCCATGAAACGACAGACAAATCGTTACCTATATACCTTTTCCAGTTCGAGAATATCTGGCAGCGAAGTCGCACTGATTTCCCGAAACATTCGCCCGTCCGTCCAGAGAACAGCCGGAATTGTTTCGTTCGGTTTGCTCCCAGAGATAAGGACTTGCGCTCTTTCGCCAACAGTTTTCCCCGACTGATCCAATTTTTCCCCGCGCTTGACAATCTTGATTGACGTACCAAGCACTTTTTCAAACTTTGCCGTCGCGTGTTCTGGATCAGGAAACTGCCCATAAGTCATGTGCAGAAGCACCCCATCGGATGCGCCAAACTCCGTCGTCCCCATCTGAACTCCGTCCTCAAACGTATCACCCACGACGATGACGGAAAATTTTAGCGACCGTTTTGCTTCTGGCTTGCTGGCTGTCGAACCTTGCACTGGGGCAGTCTGTCCACAGACGATTCGCACTGCCCCCGAACCTCCGTGTCCAACGGCCAAGACCGCTATGCATATCAGGGCCACATGGCTAGGTCTAAACATACCCAAGACTCCCTCTCCAGTGACGCTTGCGTCAAGGCTCAGGTCTGATGTGGGCGGAGAAAATCCAAGAGCGGAGCGCGGTAATGCCCAAGGCTAGATAGAACGCGGCGCGACGTGGGTGGTACTCCAAATTACGCGCAAAGTTCTCCAAAAGGAATTCGCAAATTGTCACGGCGGGATTCTACGCCGAAAGTGACAAATACGCCTGATTTCTGGTATCGCACTTGACAAGAGTCCGCCTCTCTTGAGCCAGTGCTAGCAGACGGGAACGCCACAGCGGCGTAACTCCCGATAACGCGGTTACCGGTAATGTATGGTCCGCCGCAGAGATGCAAGCGAAAAACGAAGAATGGCAGATGGTCTGCGCCAGTGTATTCGGCCTTGAGTGGAGTCAGCGACTCCGGGCCATGATGGATGTCCGCTCGCTCTCGTCCCTATAAACTTGACGGTCTGGAAGCGACCTTTACCGGTATCAGGTTTCGAGAGCGTGGGAGAGACCCATTGCCATCTTTTTTTTCGCCAGCAGACCGGACAGGAAAGTCATTTCTTAAACAGGGATTTTAGGTGGTGCCCGCAAGCACCGGAGCGCGATAGTTTTCGTTCTTGCTCAACACCGCCCATGCGATGCGAACCAACTTGTTGGCCAAGGCCACGACCACCACATTTTGGTGCGTGCGCGCCAGTAGTTGTGCCAACCAACAGCTGAGCCCTGGAGCCTGCTTGTCTCGGTGTTGCAATACGCTTCGTGCTCCCTGAACGAACAATCTTCGTAAGTATTTGTTACCCCGTTTACTGATACCCAGCAACTTCTGTTTGCCACCGGTCGAGTATTCTCCCGGAACGATCCCCATCCAGGCTGACAGGTCGCGCCCTTTTCCAAATGCGCTTCCGTTGCCGACCGCCGCGATCAAAGCCGTTGCCGTTACTGGGCCGACTCCAGGAATCGTCGTCAGTCGTTGGCAGGATTCATTCTCTCGAGCCTCTTGCTGGATGACCATGTCCATCTGCTCGATGCGTGCCGCCAGTTGCTCCAGTTCCAACTTGAGTTGCGCCAACAGAACACGAAACGCCCCGGACAGCTTCAACTCAGCATCTTCCAAAATCCTAGGAAGCATCTGTCCCAGATGACTTCGGCCCTCGGGCAAAGTCAATCCACGTTCCAGAAGAAGGCTGCGAATCTGGTTCACCACTGCGGTACGTCGCATCACCCAACGCTCGCGCACTCGATGCAGTGCCTGCAGATCCAGTTGCTCCTCCGTCTTGATCGGCACAAAACGCATCCGGGGTCGTTGCACCGCTTCGGCAATCGCTTCCGCATCGATGTAGTCGCTCTTGTTCGTCTTCACATACGGCTTCACGTACTGAGCCGGCATCAAGCGCACGTCGTGCCCTTGCGCTCGCAGAGCCTTCCCCAGGAAATGTGCTCCACTGCAGGCTTCCATGCCGATCAACTGCACCTGCAAATTCCCGGTGAAGGCGAGCAGTTGTGTGCGTGAACACCGTTTCCGAACCACCACTTGCCCACTGGAATCCAAACCTACCAAATGAAACAGCGTCTTACCCAAATCGATGCCCAGTGCGTAGATTTTCATGAGATGCCCCCTTGCCCCGCACTCTATACCTGCTAGAGTTCTGCGGCGGACCATCCCATTAAGTTGGCTTCGGTACCCAAGCTACCCTTGGAGGACCTCAAACAGGCTACAGGCTTAGTCCGGCGGAGAATTCAATATGTGGCAAGGCTGCCACGAAATCGCCAAGAAAAGTTCTAAAATCGTCCCCTTGGGCGCTCCTTGCTTGAAATGTTGACTCTCTTTAAGCACGGGCATAGCATCCTGCCTAGCGACGAAGTAGGGGTTGCGGGCTATTGACCGCCAGCCTCCAAAGGGCGGGGCTCGATGCAAGGACGTCACATATTTTTCTCTAAGCAGCAGTCACAACGTTGGATGCGCCTCGGATCTGTTCTCATCGGCTTCGCGGCCCTCACTTTGCTCGTAACCGCGTTCGGGGCCCGCGTCTATAGCGGTTCGCTGTCGTCGGTTCTGCTCACACTCGTCCTTATCTCGCTCACCATCGCTATAGGTCTTCACATTCGGTTTCTGCTACTCGCGCGCCAAGAGCACCGCGAGACTGCCAGTGCGCTTGACGCCACCGAACGCGAATATAAATCCGTGTTTGATAACGCTCTAGACGGCATTCTGATCCTCGACGATCATCGCGTCTGTCTCGAAGCCAATCCGGCGGCGTTGACGCTCTTGGGAACCGACCACGATAGGCTAATGGGTAAGTCGATTGACAAATTCTTCGCAAGAGATGACTTCAACGTGGCCTGGAAGCGATTCCTCGACCGCACGTACGAACACAGCGAGACGCGGGTTTCGCGTGGTGACGGCCGGACTGTCTTTGTTGAATACACAGCAAAGGCCAATTTTCTTCCGGGCCGGCATGTGACCGTGCTTCGTGACATCTCCCAGAGGAAGCGGGCAGAAGCTGCTTTGCGCGAAAGCGAAGAACGATTTCAGCAGATGGCCTGCAACATCCAAGAGATTTTTTGGATGCTGGACGCGGAGAACATGAAAGTCCTCTATGTCAACACCGCATATGAAACAATCACTGGCCGCTCCTGCCAATCGCTAAGCGAAGATCCCAGGTCATACGAGGATGTTATACACCCTGGGGATCGGGTCCGGGTGCTTTCGCAATTGGACGAATCAGTTCGAACGGGCCAGTTCGATGAGGAATTCCGAATAGTCAGGCCCGACAACACGACCCACTGGGTCTGGGTGCGCGGATTCCCTGTCAAGGATCCTGCTGGAATAGTCCGGCGTCTTGTAGGGACCGCCCAGGACGTCACAGCGCGGAAATCCGCAGAAGAGCAGATGGCGCGCAATTTGGATATCGCCGAAGCGGCACGAGCGGAAGCCGAGGCATTTCGCAAGACCAGCCTCGCGCTCACGCAAGACCTGAGCATGGACTATGTGCTCGACACCCTTCTTCAGTCGCTCCTGAATCTAGTTCCGTGCGAACTGGCACAAGTCATCCTGGTGGAGACTGATACTCGCCTGTTTCTCGCTCGCGAGGTTCAGAAATGCGAACCGAATCGGCGCCTCCCTCGCTCGCTGGCAACCCTCGATGCACGGGACAGCCGATTCCTAATGGAGATCCTTGCTACGAAGCAGAGCCTTTTGATCACGAATACAGCTCAAGAGGAGGAATGGGCAAGTTTCAAAGGCTTCTCTCATCTGCGTTCCTGGCTCTGCGTACCGCTTGTTGCGTCCCAGCGAGTTCTTGGCTTTCTCTCGCTCGGTGATACGCGCGGTCACACATTTACACACGAGCATTTGCGGCTTGCCAAGTCACTTGCCATTCCCGCGGCCGTAGCCATTCAGAATGCGCGACTCTATGAGCAGGCAGAAATCTTTCGTGGAGAGCTCGAGCAACGCTTGGCGGAATTGCAACAGGCGGACGAGGCTCTAGGAAAAATACGGCAGAGCCGGCAACTTTCCTAAGCTGGCGCGCAATCAATGCTGCTCAGTGGTAACACTCGACATTGACGGCACTCGGTTCTATGACTAATCGGTTCTTCGGATTCGCGATGGCGACTTCGCGGGCTCGCTTCGCCGCACTCCGACGTTAAGAATCGAAGCTCTGTCAGCAGCAGAATAGAATCTTCCCGAGCTTTGGACGTGGGTTCGATCCCCACCGCCCCTACCAAACCTCATCCGTACGCGTCTTTCTGACCGGTGGTTCGGACGGATTTCTGGATGCTTTCGTCATTTTCTCTTATCCTTCTGTTCACTTTCTGTATAACTAATTATTTCGTGCTAGAATCCGCGCGATGTTTTCCGCGAGCAGATAAGGGGCACGCCCTGTGACGGAAGCGACCGCTGTACTTCTCGCTGCAATCATTGCAGGAGTGGTGGCGTTAGTTAGTTTGATTGTCACCAAAGAGCAATCGGTTTCCGACTTTCGCCAGCAATGGATAGACGAACTTAGAAAAGACGTTGCTGATGTTGTGGGCCGGGTAAGTAGCGTCCATGGTGAATCTATCGTTCCGGGTAGTGAGGGGCCAATATGGGGCAGAGTGCGGGAGGAATGGCCTCGTTTCAGCGAATTGATAGCGCGAATCCGCTTGCGACTCAATCCAGACGAAAACAGACCACTAGAAGGAGATGCGACGCGGGCGGTTCTCGGCGCATTGACCGAGCTACAGAGTATCTTCGAAAGTGACGGCCCCCGTTTTCATAGAATTCCCCACCTTACCGAAGAGCTTGTGACTCAGACTCAAAGAGTTTTGAGAGAGAACTGGCTTCGAGTTCGCGGAGGCGAGCGCGTCTATCGAATCACGCTACGGCTCACAATGCTTCTCGTCGCCGCTTTGATTGTCTTGGCGGTCGTTTACGGCATTGAGAAGTGGCGCAGTCCCGTAGGACCTCAGACGTTCAAAATAGAACGTGTCTTCCGAGGTGTGATTTGGCGTTCATAAAGTGCTCTGAGTGTTTGAAGGAGGTATCCGATCAAGCGGCCGCGTGTCCGAACTGCGGTCATCCACTGAAAACGCCTGTTCGTTTTGAGGGACCGCCCAAGAATTGTTCCAACTGCGGAGGGGCGCTCAAGACAGGAAAAGAAGCCAAATCCGAAGGGAGCGGATGTATTGTCGTCATTCTAGGTCTGGTCTTGACGCCCGTACTGATCGGCATACCCATCTTGATATACGGTTTTAACTTGATGGGAAAGAGAGAAGGCATCTGGCGATGTAAGAATTGCGGAGCAAAATTCCCCCGAGAAATTAAGTGGTACGAACTTGGTTAGCGCATATCTGAGAATTCGAAATGGCACGCCCACGTCAGAAATATAACGATTGCGTCGTTGCCGTGTTTCGTGAACTGACCGGAGAAGATGAGCAGTCGGCCGAGGTGCGTTTCATTTTTTATTTGAAGGGCGAACACGGAACCACATCAGAGGTACTTCGCACCTGTCTAAGAAATGTCGGCTGGACCATGACACCCGATGACGCAATAAACGAGTACGCCGGGTCGGACGGCGCAATAGATAGGGAGCGTTTAGCAGCGCACTGGAGATGTTTTCAAGGCGAAGCCGTCATGTTTTATAACGTCGATGGACAAGAGATCGGCCACGCTGTGGTTGTGCGTTCTGGCGGCATCGTGTTTGACCCACGACCCTCAGCACCCGAGGAAGGTGAGTTCATCACCGACCATTTTAAGAACGTCGGGGGCAAGACCGCTGAGCTAACTATCTTTCGAGTTGCCAAGCTTCAAGATCGGCGCAATAGATGAGGTCCTGAATGGCTCAAACTTTCGATGCCAAACCATCGCGTCCGTACCGGGCTCTGCAAATCTGGCAGATTCTAATTTCTAAGGCTGCCAACCGACAGGTCGCAACTTACGAGGAACTAAAAAAGATTCTCGGCTATAAAGGCGCGGGAGTGTTCGCGCAAACGCTCGGGCATATCATGTACTACTGTGACCAAAACGGTCTCCCGCCGTTGACCGCGCTAGTCGTTAAGAAAGATAAAGGAGTACCGGGTACGGGCTTGACGACGCCCAAAGACCTCAATGCTCAGAGAGAAGAGGTCTTTCCGTATAAATGGTTCAGAGATATTCCGCCGACGCCGGAAGAGTTGAAGCAAGCTTATGCTAAGGGGCAATCGAGTCAAAAACTATAACCCATCGGATGTCGTCTCGCCTACCTGTACCGCATCATCGACGAAGAGCGCAAGATCATTGAGCACACTTACCCCATGCTGAAAGTCTTTGTGAGTTACCACCACAATGCTCGCAAGACCGCTGGTCGTGTGAAGGATTCTCTCACCGTCTTGGGTATGGACGTCTTCCTGGCCCACGAGGACCTCGAACCTTCCTCTGAATGGCAGCAAGATATCTTACGCGCTTTGAAGAAATGTGACGTTTTCATCCCCCTCCTCACCAGGAGCTTCCACTCGTCTCTTTGGACCGATCAAGAGACAGGAATAGCTGTTGCGCGGGGAAAGGTGATCCTGCCTCTAAGGTTCAGTGTTCTTCCGTATGGCTTTATCGGCAAGTTTCAAGCCCTTAAGGCCCAGAAGGACCTCCAAGGGACCTGTTGGAAGATCGCCGCCAACCTCGCCTCAAAACCAGCCTTCAAGGAGGCGGTCACGGAGGGCGTTATTACAGCCTTTCTCCAAAGCAGCAACTTCGAGGAGTCGGCTCGACGGGCTAAGGTCTTGCCGAAATTCGAGCCGTTTTCCGCGGCGGATTTAAACCGGATCGTCCAGGGGAGCGCCAAAAACTCTCAGATATTTGGTGGCTGGGCTGCGCGAGACTGCGTGAGGAAGCTGATCAGGGAGAATTCACAGAAGATCAGGCGTGTGTTTATCCGAAAATTCGAGGAGCGGGTCAGATCATGGGGTTGACCACCCGGATCACATAAAGCGCTTACTGAACTGCGAAAGAGCACACGTGGTTGCAAAGGCTGTACGCTGCGCCACCGCCGGGCAATACGACGTTGAGATCGGATGAGCATTCGCTGAGAAAAAGGGAATGACAGTCACCTTTCTACCAGATCTCGAAATGGGTATGTTCGCCCCTTAGCGTGCTCCAACGAGAATTTGCGGGTGTAAGTCCAAAGCCTCGGCATAAGTGATGAGTGTTTCCAAGCTGAACTTTGAAATCTTTCCCGTCATTAAATCGCTAACCCTTGGCTGGGGCTCATCCAAACGCTTCTGCAAGTCCGCTTGTGTGTAACCCCGCTTTTTGATTGCCTTGACTATCTGCGAATGCAGCTCCGACTTCATCTTCAGTGAGGCTGCCTCTTCCGGGGAGAAACCGATTTGCTCGAACACGTTACTTTTCACGCTTGGCCTCTTTCTTCCGTTTTGCGATCTCCTGTCTTACAAGTTGGAGTCGTTTCCCAGCTGTTTCGATCTCTTTTTGTGGCGTCTGGTTGGTCGTTTTCGTGAAGCAGTGCAACACATAAATCAAGTCCTCCAACGGAATGTAGAGGACTCTGTACCAGTGGTCTGAATCCCGGTCCCGCAACTCAAAGACACCCGGCAAAACAGCGCCCATTGGGGCGAAATCCAAGGGCTCCTCACCTTCGTCGAGGCGCTGCAAATCGTTCCCAAGGTTCTGGCGCGCCTCTTCTGAGAAACCGCGAATGACTCTTTGCGAGTCCCCTAGCCAACGAATCCGCGTTTGCGATCCTGGGCTAGTCACGGCAAATCTTATATAAAAACTTATATGGCTGTCAAGGGCTTATTGGAGATGAGACGGTCAGCGGTCTGGCGTTCCTCTTCCACGTCCTCAAAGCTGTAGCTTTACCAACTCAACTTATGGAAGACAGCGCGCTTTTTGCGTTGTGGTCGTTCGTGTCCCCATCCCGTTTGTGGCAATGACTGGGTCGACCTTTCATGCTGCTTGCAGATCGGCTTCGATTTCTTCCTGACGCGAGCGTGTCCACGAGGCGTAGTGACGTTCGGTAATTCGTATGCCATTGACACGTACGGCGATTCGCCGTACAATTGCCTGCAGAGTGGAGGCATGCTATGAAGCGAGCTGCGACAATCGGTCGCCGATCTCTGAAAGAGGAACGTCTGGAAGCTCGAGTAACGTCGGAACAGAAGAAGTTAATCGCCCAAGCGGCAGCTCTGCGCGGCACCTCGGTAACGGAGTTTGTCGTCGCGAGCGCCCAGGAGGCTGCGACAGCGGCAATCAAGGACTACGAGCTCTTGACCTTGCATGGTGAGGCCCGCGAAGTCTTTGTGAACGCAGTTTTGAATCCCCCGGCGCCGAACGAAGCCGCACGTAAGGCTGCCCGGCGGTATAGGCAACAGATGGGGCTCTGATTGTCCAGCGATCCTGAACAACGTCGATTCGTGATAGAGCCGCTCGGTCCGAAACACGACCGGGCGACTTTTTCATGCGGTGTTCAGATCCTGGATGATTATCTTCACAAACAGGCGATACAGTATCTCAGGAAGCACGTAGCCGTTCCGTTTGTGCTCACGTCTGACGGAGTCACGATCGCCGGGTACTACACTTTGTCTCAATATGCGGTGCACCTCGACATCATCCCCCCGGAAGTCGCGAAGAAGCTGCCCAAATATCCGATGGTGCCGACCACGCTACTTGGTCGTCTCGCCGTAAGTATTGCATTTCGCGGACAGGGCCACGGGGCAACACTCTTGATGGACGCACTCCACCGCAGTCTTAGTTACAGTAGGGAGATAGCTTCGGCCGGCGTGATCGTCGACGCAAAAGATCCAGCGGCCGCTGCGTTTTATAGAAAGTACGGGTTTCTCGAACTTCCAAAGATCGAGCGAAGACTCTTCCTGCCGATGGGCACAATAGAAGCACTGTTTCGGTAGCTTCTGATGTTTGAGTGACCTAGGAGAATCAACGCAAACCCTCCTTCGGTCGCAATCCCTACCAAGCGCCGGCTCGCTGAGCTTCCTTCCTGCAAGATGCACGGGTCGTGCGACCCTAATTCCGCTGCTGATTCCGATTCCCCGCCTTTGGCTGGCCATTGTTCCGACCAGAAACATATTATTCCACCGCTTCTCCGCCACTGAAAGGCACGATCTGGCCCTCGCGCACTGGCCGCTTTTCCGAGCAACGATGAAGAGCAGCCGAGTGCGAGAGAGTGTTGGGATGCAGCCATAGAAAGTACATGGGCCACTCTGGGTAGTACACCGCTTTCGATGAACAAACCTCGAGTGAGCCTTTGCGGAGTGCTTATCGTCTCCCGACCGAATAGACCAAGGTGTTTTCTTCCATGGCGGACCGTTGGGAACACACAACGGGTGGCTATTCCTTCCGGTTTTTCTCTCCGGAACAAGTGGACGAAATACTGCGCGACGGCACGAAGCGAGGTCGCGAAGGTTCTCACGCGGCGATCGAAAGGATATTGAGGCATGAACCAGGGTTGCAAAGGGTGCAGCTGTGGCAACGCATTCGGCGACTAAAGAATCCAGCGCGACAGCCGCATCAATTCCGCTCAGTCTGGAGTCCTGAAGATGAAAGGATCCTGCGCGAGGGGTACCAAGCCGGATGGCAAGGTAAGCGGGAAGCCGTCCGCCGACTTCTAAAACACCATCCGGAGTGGCGGCCTCACGTAATCTGGCAGCACGCAAGAAAAAGCGGGCTCATTCAACGGACTTCTAAACGTGGCCGGGAGCGCGCTCGTCTCGACTGGACCCAAGAAGACAACAGAATGCTCCTCGACCTTGCAGGTTATAAGAGTGTTCGCGTGATTGCGAAAGTGTTGCATCGCTCCGAAGCCGCCATTCGATATCACCTCACCACGCTTGGCAAGAGCAGCCGTGCCCACGTGGAAGGATTCGCCCGATCTGCTCTCGCCAGTGAACTACATATTTCCACGGGCGCGATCCAGCGGTTTATTGTCGAAGGTCTATTAGAAGTGCGGGATCCTCGTATAACTCGCGAATCGCTCGATTGTTTGCGCCAGTCCGGCCCATTGCAGGCAATTCGAAGCAATGACGTTCCCCCTACCCCTAACGCTGCACAAGAACCGCGTAGTGAGATGGCCTCGTCGGCGGCGGGCAATTCAAATAATCGAAGTTCGGTCGAATGGTCCGTCACACCACCAGCCAAACCCTCGCGGGGCAAACGAGTGTGGGCGGAGGTTGCGGCATCGCTTGCGATACCTATTAAGAGAGTGGAGACGTTGATTGCGCGCGGTGTCCTGAGATTTTATGACCCGACGATTACGGAAATCTCTCTGAGACATTTCTGCCGGCGCTACGGATCTTTCATTGAGCAAGACCGTCTTTCTCGAGAGACCCGAGAATGGCTTACCAGCTCGATGGATTGGGTTCCGACATCCGGTGAACCGGCGTCTCGCCGGTTAGTGCCCCTGCGCAAGCATGCACGAATCGTTCGCCGATGCCACAAGTGTGACCGCCCGATTCGTGGCAATGCGTTCTTCCGGCATGTCAAGCGGTGTAATCGAATGAAGCTCGAATTCTAAGAGCGGATGGCGGCAGCACCTGGTCCACCTCACGTGATTCAAGAACCCAGCCGCTAACCGGATCCGGAGCCGAGCGCATTCGAGCATACATCGAGGCCGTGCGACGTGATGCGATTCGAAGGACAGATTCTACGGACCGAGCTAAGGTATTGGAATGGATCGAATGGGCTGAACGGCAAGCGGATCGGATCGATCCTTCGAAGCCAAGCCCCCTGTCGCTCGTGGACGACAAAGAAAGAGTGATTCGCCGGCTCCAAGCGGCTGAGGGATGGTGGTGGACGAGGAATGTTCCGGAGGAGGAGTCCGGAGCGGAGCCCCCGAGCCATAGCCAGTGCACGGGCGACGCTCTTGACAGCCCTGCCTTTTGTCCGATCCTCACTTTTTCCTTCGATGCTCTTTTACTAATTCGGTCAGAGAATTGGCACCTGTTTCCCCCAGCACGGTGCCGAGGTGCGCGTCCCCGCGAAAATCACGTAGAAAATCGTCGCCGTAAGTCTTCCGCAACGTATCGACGCGCGTATCGCTGTGCTTACTGTCAATTTCGCCGTCTTTATCGCGATGCCGTCCATCCAAACCGGGCTCTTTCATAATCGGGATGGTAACACGATCGTGGGCGGCGAGGCCGAACGGCCCAGCTTTCTTTGGCGACAGTTGTCGCGCGAGATCCGGCGGGAGCACGCTGGGCGAATCATCGGATCATTCATCTCTTGGCGGCAGAGCTGAGAGAGGACCGTCCGGAGAATTCCTTGTACCAGCGAACGGATGTTTGCAGCTGCGCAATCGCTACGATCTGTCTGAGTGCAGTCTGCTGCGCATGGTCGTTTGAAATGAACTCGTCGCAGTAAGGAAGATATCCCGCCATAAAAATGTCGTTCCGGCCCGCGAGCTTTGGCTTCACTTCCTCCGAGATCGACCGTTCGTACTGGGCGACCACGATCGCCGCGAGGAGCGCTCGAAACGGGGGGCATTCGCGGACGAACCGTCGGATTTTCTCCTCGTCCACCGTGATTCCTGTCGCCCTGTGGTATAGGCCGATGGCGTAGTTCCAATAGGCGCCGCCCGGCTTTTGGAGCGCTCGCGCGAGCTCCGCGGCGGACTTCGGCCAGGATTCCTTTTCCGTTTCCCTGAGCTTCTGGAAAACGGGACGTGGCGCAAGAAAGACCTGCTCGAATTGCCCGGCTGTTTCTGTTGCGCTGATGCGTTGCTCCAAAGAAACAGTCTCGTAATCGGCGTCCTCTTCAAACAGGGCGCTTACTTCGTCGTCAAATATGAATCGCATGTACTCATTGGACCGAACATCGACGCGCGTCCAGTCAAACGGGCGGCCACCTTCGAACGCCACCGCCAGTCGGGTGGTGATCTCGTGGAAGGGAAGCAGAACATCGCCCGCGCCGTTCGCAAGCAGCTTGCGGCAAAGCTTGCGCAGTCGTTCCCGTTCTTGGGGTAGGCTGTGCGCGACGATCTCATCCAGAGCCGTACCGTTCAGACGGATAGCGTAGTCGGTATCAAGTCCGGCGAGTAGGGGCGCAACGTCCGGTCCGCCCCGGTGTAGGGCATTAATGGCGCTCGTGTCGAATCCGAGTATTGTTCTCTGCATAGGGTTTGAACCTGAATCATTGTCTAGCAAACTGCTCCCAGAGCGCCGCCTACAAAAGAAGGCCGGTCTAGTAGAAGTAGAAATATAGTATAATCTAAGTTGATTTTGGTTAGAAAAGGGGAACCTATGGAAACGGCCATGCTGGTAGAGGCGGGGCCGAAACGCAGGAAGCTGCTTTCGGAATTGCTCGAGGAAGGAGGTCTCAACGTTGAGTCGGTAGAGACCGCGGAAGAGGTCGTCAGTCGAGCGGCGAAAAACGTTCCTGGTCTCGTCCTGGTCGATATCCGTATGCCAACGGTGTCGGGACTTGAAGTCCTCAAGCAGCTTCGAGGCATGGATGTACGCATCATCTTGCTTACGCCGAACGAATCGGCCGCGGTTCGGCACAATCTGTACTCCTTCGGAGATGTCATTGCGGGCGCGGTCGAAACCACAGCGTTCCAAGCCCGCTTCCGGGGGATTCTCGAAAGACATTCTCGCGAGCACCAGCGTCGAGTGCGAGTCGCTTCCTCCGCGCATCCGGTCAGCTCTCATGTTCTCGCCGAGCTTCACGATCCCGAGACCGGGCGGCTCGATGCCGGCCGGATCGCCTCGTTTCTCGGAACGCCGCTTTCGAATCTTGCAAAGCTCTCCCAGGTGAGTGTCGCTGGGCTGCACAAGAGCCCTCGATCGGTTTCGGTGCAGCCTCATTTGATTCCGATTGCGCGGAGCTTGGCGATCCTGACGCAACTTCTCTCGACGAAGGAAAGTGTGCTCGCGTGGATGAATAGTCCTCATCCGGATCTGGGAGGTGAGACTCCCCTCACGCTGATCCTTCAAGGGAAAGCGCAGGTCGTGGCCGATCTGTTGGAGGCGGCGCTCGCTGGCCAGCCTTCCTAGTGCTTCCCGAAAGGCAGCTCGGAGCCGCATTGCGGAAGATCGCGCCGGTTCCGATCCACGGACCGTTCAGCCGCGCCGTAGCATTGCACGATCTGTTTCCGAAACCCGCGCCTGCCCCTCGTCGAAAGCCGCAGCCGCTCTGGGGTATGGGAAGCAAACGATTCGGCGGGCGCTACACTCCCAAAAATTCTTTCGAAACAATCTATGTGGCGAAGGACATGGTGACCGCTCTTAAGGAGGCGCAAGCGCTTATTTCAATTCCTTCCGGACCTGCCTTCACGATCGTCACCGTGCCGTGGGTCACTGTCGCCATCCAAGGGTTTCTTTCGTCCGTTTTGGACCTGACGCAAGCCGTGAACGTCGAGGCCATCGGTTCGAGTTACCAGGAACTCACCGGCGCGTGGCGCTGGGTTCCCGGTCAGACGGGTGAGCCTCCCACGCATCTTCTCGGACGCTTGTGCCACACGTCCAGACGGTTCGACGGGATTTGTTATCCGTCGAGCAAGAATCCCCCTGGCGTGTGTGTCGCTGTCTTTCCGGATCGCTTGCGGAAGCCGGCTTACCTTGAAGTCTACGATCCTCACGGCAATGTCGCGCAGAGGTTGCCGTAGCTTCTCGTGTCTTCGTTGGCCGATAGGGCAGTGAAGGCGGAATGTTAATAGGACGCGGCCAGAGTCGTGCGTTGGTGTCGGTCTGTCAGGGCCACGAACACCTTTGAGCCGACCCGGGTGGGATTGAATCGGGCTTCGAGCTTGATTGAGCCCACGACAGATGCAAGGCGAATCTTGAGGGCTTCTGTCGCACTCGGAAAGTCTCGCAAGATTTCGGGAAACACGGTTGAAATGATTTCATCGCAGGCGGATTGTTCGGGTTCATGGCCGGCGTTTGCGCGCCGGATGAACTTGTCTTCTCCGATCAGCACCGTTTGAGGAAGATGGGCGTCTCGTCGGAACGGCGCCACAAATCGAAGATCGTCGTTCGCCGGATTGATTTCGACGCCCAGCTCAAAGACGTAGGGGCTTTTGAAATTCTTCGTGTAACCGGCAACCAGGTAGCTGAGTAATCTGCCTCCCGGCTGGTAGCTCTTCCATGCTCCCTGTAGAACGAGATGCCGGGAAGGTGCGAAGGTGTTCTGCAGGTCGTCGAAAATTGCTTCGGCTACGACGCTGGGAAGTTGCGGCACGGTGTCATCGAATCGTTCCGAGAGTTTGCGGGTGCACTCGGTCACGCGATAGCTCGTGTGAGGATCGACCATGATTCCCGCGCTTCCAATCAAGACCCCACCCAAGGTTCCGACCTTGCGGAAGTCCCGGTTATGTGGAAGTGGCCCGCCGTCCCGCTCGAAGTGGAGGAGATCGTCGGCGGCAAGGAAGACTCCGTCGTCCATTGCGTGGCAAATGAGCGTTGTTCCGCACAACACCGGCATGAACGAGCCCCCGAGGATAAGAGTAGGTAGACTATCGTACTCCGAATGTCCGATCCGAACACTTCGGGCCCGCAGGCTCTTCGATCGATTGAGATAGAATGTTTTCATGGGCGACCGGCACTGTTTAGGCTGTGGCACCGAGCTGACGGGCGAAGTCATCACGCTTGAGCATTCACTTCCCCAGTGGCTCGCCCGGGAAATCGAAATGCCCGGTGTCGCCCTTCGGCATTTCATGCACGATGAAACCCAGCCCGAAGCCGATCGCCTTCTTCGCAGCCATGGCCTGGGCACGTTTGGAGCGCGAAAGGTGTGTCGCGGCTGTAATGGCGGATGGATGAGCCGCATTGAAACCTCGGCGAAATCTCTGATCCTCCACTTAATGAATCAGAAGACCAGCATCATGACTCTCACCGATGCCGACCGAACGGCGCTGGCGCGCTGGGCCACGAAGACCGCATTTATGATCGCCGTGGTCCAAACCACGCGATTCGATCTTCCCTGGGGGATCTTTCAAAATCTTGGGTTGCACGAAGAGGACGGCCCGAACGGCTCCATCGTTCTGGCAACCCTGCAGCCGCAGATGCCGAAGGGATTTTTGTATACGTGTCCTTGGGATTATCTATCGGAGGGACAGCCCATTCAGGTGCGCTTTGGATTTTCCGTTCACCATTTGCAGTTCGTCGTGGTCATCCCGATTCTGCAGGCCCCGAGAATGGTCGCTGCGACCCTGGGGCTGCACATTCCTCTGTGGCCGCTCGATCAGCACATTCTCGTGAGCTACCAGCCGGCTCTTACACAATTCGAGACGTCTCACCGGTACCTTGACTACCTCACGAATTTGATCCACGTGGGTGTCGTCGATCGAGAGAAGATGGTTCGGATGGAAGCGGTCGAATCCGCGGGCTAGAAGCTCGCAAAACGCCGCGCGGGATGCGTTCCTTGCTCTAGAAGCTCAGCGTCCTCTTCTGTGGGCCGGACGCCACTGGTTCTTACGGATGGAAATCATGGGTTACTTCGAGCGAGAAGCAGATTCCCCGAAATTGTTGAAAACACCGAAAGCGTGACGGAAGGAATAGAGCAATTGGAAGGCGCGGTCGAGCTTGCAAAGCAGATGCTCCTCCTTCTGTTGCAATGGGTAAACGCGAAAACGCAAAAGGGCCTCGTCAAGGGCGTCTTGCTTCGACATACCGCTCAGCAGCAAGTCGCCATTGGCGGAACGTCGGGTAACGTTGCAGTTGGTCACGAGTTTTTGTCTTTGCCCAATGTCTTCCGCAAACCATGAGGCGAACATGCCGGGGATGAGAGCGTATTGATTCCATAAGATCATAGAGGCAGCCTTCTGCCCTTGCGTCGCGCAGACGGAGTTGGTTGGCGGCCCTGATGACGGATCGCCAGTTTAGACATTTTCTCTCACCCTTTTCCGCCGGCGTAGACCGGCGGTATGAGTCGTGCGGAAACCTGCGTTCTAGTTCGGAGACAACGTATGTCGGCAGTTTGATACCGGGAGCGAGTAAGGGATGGACCCACAGCGCCGTTGCTTCCCAATCGATGTATTTCTCAACGGCCAGCCCCATGTCTGAATAAGTGACCTCGCCGCAGATTTTCCTTTCCAAGGCACGCTGTCGCCACTCCTCAAAGGAAGGAACTGCTTTCGGCGGCACTCTGCTCCACTCATTTTCGCAAAGTTCCCAGAAAGCCCAAACTGCCTGTGAACGAATATGCCTGACTCCGTAAAAAGTCAGCGCATCGAGCCAACCCTGCCGCTTCGCGTAGCCAAAGATCGTGTTGTGAACCCATTCCAGAAGATGAAAGGCCAGTAGGTTTGGCTCGCGTATGAATTCTTCACTCTCGAGAAAGCCAGGGCAACGCTCTCTAAGGGTCTTCAAGAGCTCGGGAGGAGCGTCGCCTCGCGCGGTAACGACAGCCCTACTCCAAAGCGATAGGCCCAGCCACTGAGGATATTCCTCGTAAGCCTTGCGAAATCGGTTCCATGGGATTTGCAGCAACTGTTTTTTCGCTTGGCGGCTGGCGAGAGCCTGGGCCCTCAGTTCGACGTTTGAAAACGGCCCTTGCTGCGTCGTTTGCGGTGTTGCGTGCACGCGCTGCTCCCGAAACCAATCCGTCAGAGTCGCCAAACGAGCTGAGACTACCGAGAATCACGGGACCGATCAAGATGCGATCCAGACTGAGAACTAGCCATGAGACGTCAGATTGGCGCTATTTTCTGTGGCGTAAGGTGTGACTGGGCACCGAACACGCCCCCAGAATCGAAATGCTGAAATCTGCCACGACTAGCCATGCAACAAGACACTGGCCAAAGAAAGTTCCGGCGCGCCCCGATGGCAGAAACCGCGAAATCCGGACAGGGCCTCGTGAGCCCGAAGAGCTTGCAGCGCGAGCTAGCCATGAGAGCTTCAACTGCCGAGATTTCCTGGCTTTCCCGGCTATGCCGGTAAGCTAGTCATGAAGCCTCTAATTGGCTGAAAAATTCTAGGCAGTAGAGCCGTTTTGCAGAGTATGGACTTTCAGGTATCCGCTTAAGTACAGCGCATCGTTCGTTGAACGAATCACTTAGCAGTGATTTTGAAAATCTAAATCGCAGTCGATATCGGTGCGAATTCGATGTTGCTGGGAGCTTCATCCTCTGATCTCAAGTGCTGATGGCGAGCGTCGGCCGAGTGCACACCAAAAATTCTTGGGTTATGTTCCCGCCGCCTCAGGGAGGCGGAATCTGTGTTCGCATCGACGGAAAAACTCGCGTACGGACTGCGCGATGCGCAGTACGTGGTCGATCCCGTAATTCTCGAAGTCGTGTATCTCGCGGCGAAGATGCAAAAGCCGCTGTTAGTCGAGGGACCGCCTGGCTGCGGAAAGACAGAACTGGCTTATGCCGTCGCTGCCGCAGCAGGCACCACCGTAGAGCGCCTGCAGTGTTACGAAGGGATTACCGAAGAAAAGGCCATCGGGAAGTTCGATGAGTCCTTGCAACGGCTGTTCCTCGAAACTCAGAAGGAGCGATTGGGCCAGGAGTGGGATCTGATTCGCAACCAGCTGCACTCTCTGGATTTCTTTGCGCAGGGACCTTTGCTGCGAGCGCTTCGGCACAAGATGAAGCCCTGCGTGTTGCTGATCGACGAACTCGACAAGGTCGACCACGCCTTCGAGGCGCTGCTTCTCGAGATCTTGAGCGCGTGGCAAATCACTATCCCGAAACTGGGGACGATCAAGGCAGAAACGGTTCCGTTCGTCGTGCTGAGTTCCAATGAAGAGCGCCGGTTAGGCGATCCCTTGCGCAGACGGTGTCTCTATCTCCGGTTTGAATACCCCGGCGTCGACCGGGAAGTCGAGATCCTTGCCGCGCGGAGTGCGAATCAAGATGCGGGGCTACTCGGGCAGATGGCTGGCCTGGCGCACGCGCTCCGTGGCTGGAATATGGAGAAGCCTCCCTCCATCGCCGAAATGCTGGTCCTCGCACAAGCACTGGAGATTCTGGGAGTCAAAGAAATCATGCCGGAACAAAGAGACGTCCTGCTGCCATTACTGGCAAAGACCGAAGGAGATCGAGGACGGCTGCTGCTCCGAGAGGGTTTCGAAGGTCTGGTCGTGGATTCGAAGATCTATCGGGACAAGCTGAAACGCGCGGCCGCAAAGGCTTCGGCGGCCGCTTGAGGGGGTTGACCAGTGAAAGTGCTTGTAAAGGCGTTCCTTTTCACCGTTGCGCTTGTGGCCCCAGCCGCGCAAGCAGCTGTACCGACAGACGTCGGGCAGTTTTCCGTGAAATGCGCCGCGTTCTATGCCTCGGCGTTCGGCGTACCGGTGGAACTTGTGGATGCCGTCATCCAGGTCGAATCGAGTTGGAATCCTTACGCAGTTTCGAATAAAGGGGCGGAGGGACTGATGCAGCTCATGCCTGCTACTGCGATCCGTTTTGGCGTGCGGAACCGGTTCGACATTGAAGACAACATTCGGGGTGGGGTCGCCTACTTAGCGTTGCTGATTCGCCTATTCCGCGGGGACCTGCGTCTGGTTCTCGCGGCCTATAACGCGGGCGAGTCCCCGATCCTTTTGCGGGGTCTAGCATATTCCTCTCCAGAGGTTTTCATCTACGTGACTCGGGTGGCACAGGTATACCGGGCCTTGCGCATCCAGGCTGGACGGAATCCAGCGATCTTCAGTGTCTCGACAGCATCAGGAGGCGAACGATGAAGTGGCTTTGTGGGTTTTGCCTGTTGTGTTTCTCACTCGGAGCAAGCGTAGCGTTTGCACAGGTCCCTCAAGTCGAGCCGCGCGTACTGACCAAGACCGAACTGGAAGGGAAAGTGACGGTCGTCGAGGTCGCAGCGCGGTTCGTCACCGCAATCCGTTTGCCCGATGCGGTCAACTCAGTGGTGGTCGGTGATCCGACCGAGTTTCAAGTCGAGCATTCCGACCGAGAACCCAAACTTGTCTTCGTCAAGGCCGTCTCGAAAAAACCGAGCGAGACAAATCTTCTGATCTCCACAGCAGCCGGACACCAGGTGAGCCTGTTGTTGGTCAATCGAGGAGACAGCTCCCCGGATCTTGGAACCATCGATTTTCTCGTGAAATACGAGGCTCCCAACGGATTTTTCGTGGGTCCGTCTGGCTTTCCCTTCGCTCTGGTCGGAGCGACGGCTCCTCTGACGCAAAGCGCAGGAATTGCAACGGATGGAACGCAAGCGATTTCGAAAGTCGCCGCTCGCGCAAGCACGGTGTCTGCGGTCATGGGAAGTTCAGTGCCGGCCTTCCCTGATGTTTCTCGAAGCGACGCTCCAATTTCCAACCTGGATAAACTTCTCGAGCAGCAAGAAAGCGCTCCCTTGCCGGTCTTGTACGGCGAGCACATTGGTGAAGAATCAACCTCGGGAGACCGGGTACGCGCGGGCGTCAGCCGTGTGATTGATGGAGGCGAGCAAGTCATTGTCTTGTTCTCGGTCGTGAATCCGACCAAACACGCGATCTTACTGATGCCGCCCCAGGTGCAACTCGGCGGAAGAACGACCTCGGGAAAGGGCCGCAAGAAGTGGTCGACCGCGGAACAGTTGCCCATCGAAGATTTTCGCCTGAATCGACGACGTCTCGGTCTTGGAGACCGCGCAGATGGCGTTGTAGTGTTCGTGCGTCCGCCGTACAAGCAGTCGAGCGAGACGCTTTTGTTGCAGGTGGCGGAATCGGGGGCGGTCGATCGTCCGGCCCTGGCGCCGATCGGGTTCGGAGTGAGTTCGTCGTGGGAGGAGCAGAATGGCAGAGGAAAATGAACGCAACAATAGCGGCTCCGCCGAGGAAGAACCGGTGGAACAGGCACTGCCCGTTGAGACGGGAGATCGTCCCGGATGGCGTGAGATCTTTCGTCAGGCGTTCGAGAGGGCGCGGCGCGAGAATCGACCAGCCAACCGAAGCGGACTAGGACGCGACCGTAGCCGTTCTCTCTTTCTGCTTGTAGGAGCCGCCATCGCGGTGTTGCTGCTGTTTCTAGGCGTATTCTCGTCCCCGAACCACTCTCGGAAACCGGCAAACGCGAGACCAGCTGGGTCGCCGGACTTGGGGCAACGAGCCACTCCGGGCCAGCAAGCGGCTGGACAGACAGGATCGGTGGCACCTCTGCTGTCAGCGCAGACCGGCCAGGCGGAGACTCCCGGAAACCAAGGAGTGACTGCCGCGGATGTCGATAAGACGGCCCGTCCAATCCGTATGCCGGGAGTTCAGCCGAAAGCACTCGGCGCACCAACTCCGGCGAAGGCCGGCCCTTACGCCCTGGGGCAGATCGATTTCTCGGACGCGGCGGCACGCGAGCGCGCACCCGAACCGGCTTCGTCCGCGAAATCAGAGTCAGACGATCTTCGCAAGCCGTCCCTGGTCTTCGTGCGAAACGTCCAAAATGCTTCAACGGGCAATGGGACGAGAGTCGCTTCGACGGAAACGGAGGAAGGTCCGGTCACATTGGCGTTGCCGTCGGGCACAAAATTGATCGCTAGGCTCGAATCCCTTGTGACAAGCGCAGTCAAAGAGCCCGTGGTGGCGGCCATCGAATACAACTACGAACGAGATGGGGAAATCGTGGTGCCCGCAGGGGCGAAAGCGCTGGGCAGTCTCCAGCAGGCCGACCGGTCTGGGAGCGTCGGGATTCGCTTTACTTCGATTCAAATGCCGGATGGAACCACCGAAAAGATTGACGCCACGTCAATGAGCTTGACCTATGGGCCTCTGAAAGGCACGGTGAGTGGAAAAAAAACGGGAACGAATTTCCTGGTGCGAACATTTACCGGTCTCGGACAAGCGGCCACATATCTTGTTGGGTCAGGCGGCGTGAGCGCGCCGCTTTCGGAGAGCGCGTTTTTGCGGGACCGGATCGCGACGAATATCGGGATTGCTGGCGATCAGGAATTGAACAACCTGACGTTCAACCAAAACATCGTGGTTACCGTCCCGGGGAACACTCGATTTTACCTCGTCATGGAACACGGCGCGTCGCTGCCCGAAGGCCAGGCGCAAACACCCACATCGCAGCAGGCGAGTACTACGCCTCCCCCCTCGATGGAAGAACTTCGCCAACTCTTGCAGCTCCGTCAAGAAATGAGCGCTATGTACCAACAAGCGGGCAGCCCGCAAAGCGAGGCACAACAAGTGCCGCAGCAGTGAGGTTGATCGAGGAATGGAACCGAATTGGAAGCCGTTGGTCGATAAGCTCGGCGAGAAGCGTTGTGCCGGGTTTATGTTCATGGGGAGGATGAACGGGATCAACATGTATAAGCACGGCATCGCCCGGACTTATTTGAATCTGGACGATCAGGGCCGCTGCTACTTGTGCCGGGAAAAGTGGCGCTTCCAAGAAACGGACTTCACTGTCGAACTCGTCAGGCTGGAAGCGACTCTCGCAGAACTCGGGGCGACCTTGGAAAGCGCCTACGATGAAACGTACATCGAGCAAAAGAGTAGGGCTTTGCAAAAGGCCGGCATGTTACACGAGCGGATCGAGATCGAACCGAAAGACTGGTCCATCAATTAGAGCGTCGTTTTCCCTTCAGACAGCCGCTCGCGAGAAACCTCCCGCACAATTCCCTCTTGAGACCTGCAGTCATCAACACCGAGTTATACGCCCTCACTTCGGCGGAGCTTCAATCCCTCGCATATGAGTCAGCGTTTTAGTACCCCTTCACTTTTTTGACAAACAAGAGAACTGGTTTTAGGGTGCCCGCACTTGGCCCGCTTTTCGCCGGCGTATTCGCCGGAGAGAACCGGCGAAGCAGAAAGGAGAGCGCACCCTATGAAGGTAAGGATAGACGACGCATGGAAGCGGGCACTGGCCTTGTCCGCCATCTGTTTCATCCTGGGAAGCCAATGCCTCTGGGCACAAAACCTCGGAGCCCAGCCGGCAACGAACGTGGCAGTCCAGGGCCAGACGGCGGCTCAGCCGGAAGGCGCCTTCCTGAACTTCATCAACTGGATCGGGAACGTCATTGCTCCGGTAGGAGCGGGCGGTGCCGTCGTTGGCGCCGTTGTGTCCTGGCTGAATGGGCGGGGAGTCGGCCGATGGCTGGCGGCAGCAGCGGGGCTCTTGGCTGTTTCAGGGATCACCCGGTTGATCGAGTTCTGGATCACCAATGGAACCGGAGGCGTGAACTAAGGGGAGGCAGCACACCTCCAGCACGGAGGCGGTGGGCAGTTCAGGAAAGGAGAAGAAAGGAATCGGGCCGCCCGCCCACCTCCACTTTTGTGTCGAACTGTTTTGCAGAAACCAAGGCGTGAAAGAGAAAGAAGGAGAGCAATGGCTGTACCGCAACTATTGAACGACATCATTCAAGTGCTTTTGCAGCTCGCCCCGGCCGCTTCCCTGGTCGCTCTCGTTCTCGCGGGACTCAGCTTGAGGCGCGAGGGTGGAACAACGTTCTTGCTTGGGGGCGGCTTCACGAAATGGATGTTGTGGGCCGTCGTGTTCATAACGCTCGTGCCGCTGCTTGGATGGTTCTCCTCGTTTGGAGTGGCAACACCGATGCCGTCGGGGGGAATTGGAACGGCTTGGTTGAGCTCGTTTCAGTCGGACGTGTCGAACTTTGTGACGAATTTCATCGTGGGCCGGATCGGAACGACGCTCGCGGCGTATTTCGTTCTGCGAGCCATCCTGGATGCAGCCTCGGGAGGGCACCCTCTGCCGTCGATTCTGGCAGCGATGTTTCTACTGGGCGTGCAAGCAACGTACTCGTTGATCCAGAGCTACAACACGGGAACACAGTTCGCCACGGCGGACGTTCTGGACAGTCTTTGGAATTATTTGGCTGGCACGATCATGCCGATCGCCGCAGGACTCGCGATCGTGGGCGCCATCCTCAATTTTGCTACGAAGCGGCCGGCCATGCGCTTGGTCGCGGTTGCCCTCGCCATGTTGTGCGTTTCGGGAATCTGGAAATTGGTTCTATCGATGGAGGCATAGGAAGAGCGATGTCGTTTACGAACGGGATCTTGAACCTGACGAACTGGGCCGGAAACGTGATTTTGCCCACCCTTGCGGCGCTCTTCCTCGCCATCGCCGTATTGCGCTTTGCGCGTTCGGAATCCTATGCGGCCGCGATGTATGGAGCCTTTCTCTGCCTCATGGCTTCGGGTCTGTTGCGAGCGATGGAAACGTTTGCCTCGCAGAGAGCCTGGAATGATCCCGACGTGTACTGGATGTCGCTCGTGAGCTTGGTCGATTGGATTTGCAACGTGCTGATGCCGGTGTACGCGGGTCTTCAAGTTGCCGCTGGCGCTCTGCGCATGGGAATCGTCACGCGGGTCCATCCCACAGAAGGATGGTTGAGGCATTTCGTGGTAGCGGGACTCTGTTTGCTTTTGTCGGGCCTGGTGCGGCTCGCGGAGTTCTTCGTCGCGCATGGAACGGCAGGAATCCAATAGGAGAACGAGAAATGGGCCTTGAAGTGACACCTGTGTACCGCAATCTCCAGACTCGGGTCACGTTTTTCGGCCTGGAAGCCGAAGACCTGTTTGCCATTCTGGCGCTCGCGGTGGTCGCGAACATTCTCGGACGGTTTCTGCACCGCGAGATGTTCGGGCTGCCGATGAACATGGTTCTAGAGTACGTCGTACCGGTCCTGAGCATTCCCGCACTCATGCTCTTCAAGTACGGCAAGCAGCGCGGGTACATCCAGGACTGGGTGATGTTTCATGTGAAGCCTCATGTGTATTCCGCGCTCGAACAGGACCGGGAACTCACGCGGGATTACCTGCGGTGGGGAGAATAGGCATGCCACTGACAGCCGAACGGTACGAGCAATCGCTGAGCGCACCGCCTCTGTGCGAGCAACTCCGCATCCGGGATTTACTCGAAAACGTGGCGGTCCAGGTCGACGGGGCTCTGGTCGCGGGTTACGAGGTGGGCGGCATTCAATCGTATTACGCGAGTGACGAGGGAAGGAATCGCATCAAGGGGCTGCTCGAAGCTCTGGTGCGATCGCTGAGTGCGCAGAACCCTGCGTGTGGCAGGGACAGATCAAGGTTCTGTTCAAGAGCATCCTGCCCGCCCCGCAACAGCCGGACTACCTTTTGGTTGTCGCCAGATCGTGTGAGGTCGGACATGTGGATGTCGGATCAACGGCGTGGAGGTCGGAAGAGACGCTGCTGATCTCCTTCAGTGAGTGCAGAAAGCAACAGGAGGCAATGATGTTGATGCCTCTAGGCGGTTGGCTGCGCACGGATGTCGGTAAATTTGTCCTTCGTCCGTTCGTCTCCTGGCCTTGGAGCGCTCGCCTGCAATTAGTGTCCTTGAATGAAGAGGGCTGACGTGCGTTACCCAAAAGGGTCTCTTCAACTCAACCAATCCCGGGACGTTCCCCTCTTGCGTCAAGTGCTGCGCTCGGAGTTCGTCACGCATTCGCAGCTGTTCGAGTTCATGCGATTGAACCACTATGAGCGCAGCCGCAAGTCTTTCGATTGGAGGCTGCGAAGATTGGTTGACCGCGAGCTTGTTCGGCGAAAGACAACGCCGGGTTGCACGGGTGAGTTTGTGTATTCCCTCGCGACCACCGCTGCGGTCCTGCTGCAGGGCATGGGGGAGTACTGCTTGGTTGGCCGTGACCGATTCAACGGGAAGGAAGCCGAGCGGAGTGTTCTTCATGCCCTCGGACTCAACGAGATTCATCTGAGCGTGCTTCGGGCAGGGTTGCTTGTCCGCTGGATTGGCTCGATGGAGATCCGGTCACAGAACGAGCTAACCGCGTTTGGTTTTGCGAAGGACTACGATGCGGTTGTGACGGTTCGCAGCGAGGCGGGCGAGCAGCGCTTCGCACTCGAATACGAACGCAGCCCCAAACCAATGCGGTACTACAGGGATGTCGCGGCTTCGCTGAGTCGAGAAGCGCATGTACACCAGGTGCTCTACCTGGTCTGCAATTATGATTTGCTGCAGTTCATTTCTGGCTTCTTCGGGAATAGTCAGCGTCGTGTGTTCTTCGGTCTGGTGAAGGATTGGCACAGCGATCTGCTAGACATGGCGGTTTCTTGTAGCTCAGCGACCCGCTGCTTCCGATTTCGAGAGACTCTCGATCACACTGCCGCACATGTCGAGGCGGCAACAATTTCTGGGTGAGTGATTTGTTTGCCCTGCCGTTGGCCTTTCTTTAACACGACATTCCCTCGACATTGCCCTTCCTCGCTGCGTCTCAAGTGATTGAGCGAGCGGAGCTTGCGCATTTACTATTCTCGATTTTGGTAGTGTTTTCGGCCCGAAAACGACACTCCAAGAATTGGATGGTTGCGCGTGGTGGTCGCTTTGGGAATGAAGTGGTTTGGAATTGGAATCGCGTTCGATGCACAAGCATTGTGGATCTTGCGAATTGTTGAAGGCAAGCGCACTTGGAGGCGCTAGCCGAAGTTAGCGCTAACCGTAGTTTAGGGAGCATTAGTTCCGGGTAGACCGTAGTCCCCCGCAATCGGCGACAAGCGCCAACGGAGGCTTGAACTTCCCACAAGCGGACTTGAACGAAGCCGCCCGGCGGCGGACGCTACGCGTGAGGCGAACGGAGCAGTGGTTGCTTGATGGTTGAGATATGTTTTGGGTCACAAGGAGGTCCCTGTGACCCATCTACGAAAAATGATGC
>DATNHO010000157.1:0-9362 GCA_035604895.1 Terriglobales bacterium
CTGTCGCCATCGATGTCGAGAGCTTGCTGGAAGGCGCGACCGGCATCTTCAGTTCTCTTTTGCCTTAGGTAGGTTTCTCCGATACGCAGATGCAAATTAGGCAGGCGTGGATCGGACTGTTCAGCTTTGAGCAGGCTGGCCAGTGCCGCTTCCATGTTTCCTTCTTCGAAGTGAATGACGCCCATCAGCAGATCTGCCCATGGCCGAGGGTTGGGTTGTTTGTCCGGGGGCTTTGTTTCCGTCGGGGATGCTGCTTCTTTAGCCGTAGTTTCGGGTGCTGGTGCTTCCGGAACTGTGGCTTCTGGCATTGCCTCCACAGGTACTGCGGTGTCAGCTTGCCCGGGTTGCCCATCATTCGTAGCCTCCGCCTCGGGAGGGTTTAGATCGGCCGTTATCAGGGTTTCCAGGATCTGTTTCGCAGCTTCGCGGCGGTTGAGCGCGAGATAACATTGCGCCAGATGCATCTGGAAGCGAGTCTGCTTGGGATCGTTCTTCGCCAAGTCTTCGAGCAGCGGCAGGGCGTCGTCGGGGCGTCCGCAGTCGAGATAGTCGCGCGCCAGATTGTAGTTGGCTTCGCGCACCGCACTGGCTACGGCTTTGCTCTGATCTTCACTGGGTGGCTGAATGTATCCGAGCGCAACGAATTGCTGAAGGACGGCTTGAGCCGCAGCCGGATCCATACGCAGATCGGCGGGATGCATTCCGCACTCACCCAATTCCTGCTCCCAACTCGGGATGCGAGCAATCTGCGGCGGTTCTTCGAAGGCTTGCACCAACACACGACCATCCATGTCAGCGCCCACGGGCAATCCGAACAGAGTCAAAATTGTTGGCGTGACATCCAGCAGGGTCGCGCCGTAGATACGCTCGTCCTGCTGCACATGTGGTCCCTTCATGCAAAAGATCCCGAATGGCCTGTGCTGAACCGCCGGCCCCGCCGGTTCTGCCGGGATGCCGCGCGGCCGCAAGTGGTCAGAGTGGAAACCGTGATCGGAAACCAGCAGCACTGTGGCGTCTGGACCGGCCAGTTCCAAGAGCGTTTCCAACATCATGTCGTGGAAGCGATAAGCCCCATTCACTACGTCTTTGTAAATTTCGAAGCGATCTTCTGGAATCCCATCCATGCGCGGCGGATGGTAGTGCATGAACCCGTGGCAGAAGTGATCGATGCCGTTGTAATAAACAGCCATGAAATCCCATGGCTCGTTCTGCAGAATCCAGGTGGCAGCGTTGTGGATGGAACAGTTCTCCGACAGGATCTTGGCGAACGACATCAAGCCTTTGTCTTTTTCCTGATCGACCTCCGCCGCGCGCGGAATCCAGGGAAGAATGGCGGCCTCGGTTACATCAGCCGGATGCATGCGCAACTCCGCAAAGGTATCGCGCAGACTCTCAGGATGGATCGTACCCGGCGGAAGCGGCCAGGGTTTGTCCAGTGGTGCCGTCGCGTAAGGAAAAAGATCTGAAACCGAGATGCCGTTGATCGGCTCTGCAGGATGCCCGGCAAACCAGCCCAGGACGTGGGTTTTGTACCCTTTTTGAGTGAGGATGTTCCAGATTGCCTTGACCTTGCGCGAGGTGCTGGAGACTGGCCGGATTCCACCGTTTTGCGTATCTGGCTCCATGAATCCGTGAATGCCATGCTTGTTCGGGCGCTTGCCGGTGGCAATCGAATTCCACAGCATGGGAGAAAGGATGGGCCGCAAGGTCGCCAGATTTCCCATCACGCCGTGGTTGATGAAGTCATCCAGCGTGGGCATCAGGCCTTGGTCGACCAGCGGATTGATCACTTTCCAATCGGCCGCGTCCCAGCCTATCAGCAGGACTTTCTTGGCAAGGGGTTCAGGCATGAAAGCACTCGCAATCGGGGGAACAGCCCACCAGGGTGGACAGTCTATCACGTTTTAATTCAGGGCAAATTGCCTCAAAATCCGACCTTTTTGAGCCTCGAATCTCCCGGACCAACTCCATTCGGTTAAACTCAGAGTGATCGCAATGAAGCTACCCTTCGGAAGAGCCATCCTGATCGTCCTCTGCTTGTGCTTCGTGCGCTCGGCACGCGCGCAGAATGGGCTCTCGCCTCAAGAAAAGGGCACAATCGCGGGTATGGTAGTCGACGCTCTCTCGGATCAGCCGATAAAGGCAGCCTACGTGCGACTGAGGGGTCTCGCCGCCGACTCGACTCTTACTCCGGAGAACGATGCGGAACCCGCGATTGCCGACACCGACCAAAGCGGGCGGTTCGTCTTTGATGGCTTGCCAGCCGGGCGATACATCCTTTTGGCTTCGCACGACGGTTACGTGAATAACCATCACGACAACGCGAGGTTGCGGGGAGACCTGATCTCACTGGCCCCCGGTCAGCACCTCACCGATGTCGTACTTCGATTGTTGCCCGACGGCGCGATCGCGGGCCATATCACGGATGAAGCCGGGAAACCGTTGCGCGGCGTATCCGTGCAAGCCATGAAATCTTCCTATCTGCGCGGTCGTCGCGAGTTTCATGATGTTGTCCGCGACGTAACCAACGCGGCTGGCGATTACCGGATTGCAAGTGTGCCGCCGGGAAAATACTATCTTCGTTTCAAGCCTCCTGCTTCGCTGACGTCCAAGTCGACCGGCGATAAGACCTACATTCCTCTTTACTACCCCGCGGTCAGCGACCAATCCCGCTCGGTTGCGATTGTGCTGCGTGCGGGAGAGGAGCTTGCGGGAATTGACATGAATCTTCGCCCCGTGCGCACCGTCCGTATTCGAGGCACGGTATTCAATGCGCGCACTTCTTTGCCCAGCAAGGAAGCCCAAGTCACGCTGCTGAGCGATCAGGGGGAAACCGTCTTCGCGGCGGGCAAGAACGTTTCTGTCGGTGGACAAGCGAACTTCGAGTTTCAGGGTGTGCCACCCGGGTCGTACGTGGTGGTGGCGCAACAGCCCAGTGATTCCCAGGATCGCAAAACCATGTGGGGGCGTACGGCCGTCGAAGTGAAAGATGCCAACCTGGAGCATGTGGACGTCGTGGTCAGCTCAGGAGTTGACATCAGCGGCCGGATTCGGATGGAAGCCAAAACGACTCTGGACTCCAGTCAGGAAGACGCTGGCACCGACGATCTCAGCAAGACGGTGGGGATTTTGCAGCCGCAGGACGCCTCGGCACTGGCTAGGCTCACTCCCGATATCGACAATGCTACGGTAAGCGCCAATGGGAATTTTATTTTCCGCGAAGTTCCCGAAGGCAGCTACCGGATAGATTTTGTGCCGATCCCCGCAGGTTACTACCTCAAGTCGAGCGGCACCGCGGACGTGCTCGAAACCGGCATCACCGTCAGCCGGGGGCATGCTCCCTCCGGGCTGGAACTGGTCTTGAGCCCCGGCGCGGGGCGGGTTGACGGCACCGCGATGAGCGACGAGCAGCCCGTTCCGAACGCCACCGTAGTGCTGGTGCCTGATGGAAAAGGTCGTGGCCAGCCGAACTATTACCGCCAGTCTGTCACGGATCAGCTGGGAAGATTCAGCATGCGAAACATCGTTCCCGGTGATTACACGCTTTTCGCTTTTGAGCAGGTCGAAAGAGGCGCCTATTTCGATCCCGAATTCATTGGGCAATTCGAAGATCGCGGCAAAGAAATCCATGTAGAGGAGAGCGGCCACGTCAGCGTGCCGTTGGAGGTGATTCCGGCGGGTGAGAGCGTTCCATGAGAGGACGGCTCGTTCGGATTACCACAGGCAAGATCAGGGTTCCAGATTGACCTGGAATCCGAAGGCCTTCAGCAGGTCGGGAGGAACATACTTGTGGTCCTTGTTTCGCAGCACCCACTCTCGGAGCTCCATCGAGCTTTGATACTGTTCGGGTGAGAGCTTGAGCGAATCGACTACCTTTTCAAACGAACTCTCTGAGAACTGGGGCGCCTTGCTCATTGCCGGTTTGGCAGAGCTTGCGGTTCCGCGTTGGGGTGCCATCAAGAGCCTCCGTGATCCAAGCATTATATCTGGTTGGGTACATATTTTGTTCTCACAGCGGACACATTCATTGTCATCTCCCTTGAAAGTTCACGGCAAACTCTTCTCGGTCGCTCGCCTCGGTTGACATACGTACAACAAAATGCAAATATTCCTGCGCTGCACGTAAATCTGAAAACAAGCAGTCGACTTTCAACGTTAGCAGTTTTACTGATGGCGGAGGAATATCGATGCAACATGCGATTGCTTTCGCAGCTTCATGGGTAATGCCCACTCACACTGGCACAGAAGCGCTGGCACTCATCCTGCGCTGGTTTCACTTCATTGCCGGCATTACCTGGATCGGTTTGCTTTACTTTTTCAATCTGGTCAACGTCCCGTTCATGAAACAAGTGGACGCTGGGATGAAATCTAAGGTGTTTCAATATCTGACTCTGCCGGCACTGCATTGGTTTCGCTGGAGCGCGCTGGTCACGGTTTTCCTCGGCTTCTGGTACTGGGCGCAAATATACGTTGGTCCGGATGCGGATCGAATGGGCGTTAGCCCGTTGAGCACGATCGGCTTGTTTCTCCTGATCTGGATCGTGGCTTGGGGAATTTTGTTTGCGGTGATCAAACAAGCTCCGAGCGGATATGTTCTCGGCGTGATCACCGCTGTGGTTGCGATCGCCGGGGCGTGGCTGTTTGTGAACTACACGCCCGTAGGCCAGGACGATAACCACGTGCTTTCAATCGGCGTTGGAGGCGGCTTCGGGATCATCATGCTATTCAACGTTTGGGGAATCATTTGGCCAAACCAGAAGAAGATTATCAAGGGGACCCTGGCTGGAACGCCGCCAGCAAATGCGGCTGTCTTGGCTCGTCAGGCATTTCTCGCATCGCGGACGAATTTCTTTCTGTCAGTACCCTTGCTGTTTTTCATGGCCACGAGCTATCACTACGTGATTTTCGGCCGGTAGCTGCCGGCGTACATCTCACCTCGCGCTTCGGGTCTAGAGACGTAGCTAGCTACGTCTCGTTGCAGCTGATCCAGCCTGTGCCAAAATAAAGCGTGGACTCCGACAAGTATTCGCAGGGAATTAGCCTGTTCAACCATGCCAAGTTCTTCGATGCTCACGAAGCCCTCGAAGACATCTGGCGTGAGGCACCACTTGAAAACAAGAAGTTCGTTCAAGGGATGGTTCAGATCGCGGTAGCCTTCCACCACTACTCCACGGGAAACCGCGTGGGTATGAGATCGGTGCTCGAGCGTGCCATAAGGAATCTTGGCGAGCCGTCCGGAAGCTTCGGGCAAATCCAATTGGCAGCGTTGCTTCAATCCCTTGGCCAATGGCGCGAGGCGCTCGACAGCAACTCGCCACTTCCGGCGCTGCCCATAATTAACCAAGTGGATGGCCGATAGCTCACAGCGAAGTGTTAGAATCGCTCTTTCCCGTGACTCAGTCTTCCACTGCGAAACCGCGTGCCGTTCAATCCCCGGCTCGAAAGTTCGATGCCATTCCCTTGCTGGACCTGCAGCGGCAATATCGCCAGATTCGCGAAGAAGTGCTGGCCGCGGTGGAGCGCGTCTGCTCGTCGCAGCAATTCGTCTTGGGGGCGGAGGTAGAGGCTCTCGAGCGCGAAATCGCGGACTACACGGGCGCCCACGCGGCCGTCGGTTGCGCCTCAGGCACAGACGCACTCTGGCTGGCATTGTTCGCCGCTGGAGTTCAAGCCGGCGATGCAGTCATAACTACCGCCTTCAGTTTCTTTGCCTCCGCCAGCGCCATCGTGCGCGCCGGGGCGCGGCCGGTGCTGGTGGATGTGGATCCTGACACCTTGAATCTCGATCCGGAGAGAGTCAATGCGCGGCTCCGGACTGGCGGCTCGTACAAAGTCCGCGCGCTGCTGCCGGTGCATCTTTATGGTCAGTGTGCCGACATGGATGGATTGCAGCGAATCGCAGATGAATTCCAACTCTCCGTCATCGAAGATGCGGCCCAGGCCATTGGAGCAAAATGGCGAGGCCAGAACGCCGGATCGCTTGGCGTGGCGGCGACGTTCAGTTTTTATCCCACCAAGAATCTGAGCGCGTACGGAGACGCGGGGCTGGTGACCACCAGCGATTCGACTTTGGCCGAGCACATGCGGAACCTCCGCAACCACGGCAGTCCGCGCCGCTACCACCACCAAGCGATCGGATGGAACTGCCGCATGGACGCGATCCAGGCCGCGATCCTGCGAGTAAAGCTGCCGCATGTCGAGACCTGGAATCAGCTGCGCCGGCGACGCGCCGGCACCTATGACCGTTTGCTGGCCGACGCCGGGCTGGTATCGAAAACGAGTGACTCTCGGGTCAATCCGCTGCAGACTTCTCCGCAAGCATTTCACGTCTTTCATCAATACGTGATCCGGGCGCATCGCCGCGACGAACTCCGCAAGTTTCTTGCTGACAGAAAAATCGGCACAGAGGTCTACTATCCACTCCCACTGCATCTGCAACCATGCTTTGCCTATTTGGGTTACAGCGCGGGAGACTTGCCTGAATCAGAACGTGCCGCCCGCGAAGTGCTCGCTCTTCCCATGTTTCCGGAATTGACGGAAGCCGAGCAGAAATGGGTAGTGGAAAGTATTGCGGAGTTCTACTCGTAGGCTTCAGTGATGTCTGGATTTTCTCGGCGCAGCGGGCGCTTTTACTTCTCCCGGCGCCAGGACGCGACGCACGATCGGTGTGTTCATCTTGTATTTTCGCTGGCTCAGGTTGCCGTTGTCGTCCTTGACTTGCAGAACGAACACCGGCAGCGTGCCTTCTTTATCGAAAGCTTCCTGGGAAACCATTACCGGCAAAACGCCATTCAGATTGTGTTCGCGATAGGCAGTTTCATAGCGATGGTGTTTCACGTTCCAGGTGAAGACGCGGACCTGATTGTAGTCGAAGGGTAGGCCATCCTTGGGCTCGGTCATGACTACGAGATACTGTGGCACCTTCTTGTCTCCGTCGGCTACCTGGTCGAGCACGAAAAACGCGACCGGACGCTGACCTTCGGCATACTGCGCAATTTCAAGCGGCACATCGAGATCCACCATGCGCGCCAGCACCCAGCCAACCCGCCCCTCAGGGTCGCGGATGAGCCACCAGTCCTCCATGAAGGGCATGGCTGGCTTCGATGAGTCGTTCTTGTTTGTGCTGGCGGGCTTCACAATCGCACCGGGCACGGTTTTCTCGGCGATGGCGCGCTTCAGGATGGAAACCTTGGCTCCCTGGCTCAGTAGATAGAGATGTTCGGTCTCGCGGCCCGGGTCGAGGTGAATATTGGTGTCATTGCGCGTCGTGCCAGTGGCCTGGACCGGGCTGTTTTGCGCCTGCTGCGCCAGCTTTTGAAATCCGTCATAAACCGACTGCGGAACCAGCGAGTGCTGCTCCAGCCAACCTTCCTCGCCACTCGCGGTACGCACCCGGGCAAAACGCTTCTCGCGTTCGAGGATCTGCACGCGATCGCCGTTTTTCACTACGCCCGTCTTGGTGAAGACCGCGGAGACGTGGTCGCGCAGAATCTGTTGTGGCGCGGAGACATAAGCAATCTCCTGCACCCGGCCTCGACTGCGGCCGCAGCCGGAGAACACGAGAGCCAGGACAAGCGAGAGCAGCAGGCACGAAGATCGCCGACCCATCTTCAGAGAAACCACAAAACAATATAGCGCAGTGCCAGCTCCTAAGCGCAGACCGCCGAGAAGTGCAGGAGTGCAATCTCGGTTAGGAGACTCAGCGATTGCCAATTCGAAATTGTTCTCAGTCTCCGAAGCTGATTCCAATCGCGCGGGCAGTGTTCACGACTTGTCCGCGAGGGTCCACCGTTTTCAGTTGGCCGACGGCGTCAGCGATGCTCACCGCCTCGATCCGTTCATTGCGCAGGCAAACCATCTTGCCGAATCCTCCAGCAGCGATCAGATCGACCGCGGCCACGCCGAAACGAGTGGCCAGGATGCGGTCAAACGGGGTCGGCGAACCGCCGCGCTGAATGTGGCCCAACACGCTGACCCGGACATCTTTTTTCGTGCCCCTGGCAACGGCATCCCCGATGCGATTGCCGACTGAACCCGTGCGGCGATGCTCCTGCCATTCCACCGGCAGCTTAATGCCTTCCGCGACCACAATAATTGTGAAGTGTTTGCCGTACGACTCGCGGAAGGCCACGTGCTCGCAGATTTTCGGGATGGTGAACGGAACCTCGGGGATGAGGATCACGTGCGCACCCCCGGCGATGCCGGCTTCCAGCGCGATCCAGCCCGCGTCCCGCCCCATGACTTCGACCACCATGATGCGATGGTGCGACTCGGCCGTGGTGTGAATTTTGTCCACGGCGTCGGTCGCGGTCACTAGCGCCGTGTCGAATCCGAATGTGACTTCCGTGGCGCACAGATCGTTGTCGATGGTCTTGGGCACGCCCACGATCTTCATGCCCTTCTTGAAAAGGTCGAGAGCGATCTTCTGCGAACCATCCCCGCCGATGCTGATGATTGCGTCGATTCCCAGCGTGCGCGAGTTGGCAATCACTTCGTCGGAAATATCGCGGACGACTTCCGCGCCGTTTTCGACAGTCGTGTAGTGGAAGGGATTGCCGCGATTGGTGGTTCCAAGAATGGTCCCGCCGCGGGGCAGAATTCCGCTGACGTCCTTGAGCGTAAGTGGGCGCGACTTTTCCGGCCAGATCAGGCCATCGAAGCCATCGGGAATACCGATGACTTGCCAGTGGTACTTGAGAATGGCAGCTTTGACGGCCGCGCGGATGACTGCATTCAGCCCAGGGGCGTCGCCGCCCCCGGTACAAATGCCGATGCAGCGGATGTCAGACATTGTGGCGCGTTACGGGGTTATCGTGAGTGTCACGGGGGTCGCCGTGATGGTCGTGGTGCTGGTGTAGGTTATCGTGAGTGACGCTGGCGGCGTGGTAACGGAATCGGTTAGCGTCGTGACCGTCACCGGGTCTCCCTGAATTAGTTGGAAATCGGTAGTGTCCGTCAACGTCCAAGTTGCGGTTGACGAGACGTCAACTGGGCTGCTCTCTCCGGCAACTGTGGCATAGGCGAAGAAAGTTTGCTGTCCGCCATTACCTTTGATGCTGACGGTGCCGGCAGGTTTGGTTATGAGGGCGGTCACGTTTCCGAGACTGACAGTGATGCTCGAAGTGCCACTCGTCGCTTGAAAAGCCGCGGTGATCGTTGCGTCGCCTGGCGAAGTGCCAGTCACCAATCCTGAACCGCTCACAGTAGCAAAGGTGGTGTCGCTGCTGCTCCATTGCACACCCGAGCCAAGTATTTTTGTGGACCCATCGTTGTACGTTCCGATGGCGCTCTCCTGCACGGTAGCGCCCTGGTTGATGGTCGCCGTCGGCCCAACAGCGATAGAGGTCAACACCGGCGCGACG
>DATNHO010000158.1:0-133889 GCA_035604895.1 Terriglobales bacterium
GCCGCACCCCGTCCGGCCAAACCCAGGCCGGCCAGGGCCCCGCGGCTCCGGCAGTCTAATCCCAGTTGCGGGTGAACTCAGCTTCGAAACTGTAGCTTACCGCTCGTCTGCTCCCACTCCCATTTCCGCTGAAGTCAAACAGTGGTCTCCGGAACGGCGACCGAGACGACGACGGCCACCAGCACGTCTCCGGTGGGGAGCTATGCGATCACGTTCTCGACCGAGTCGCTCGCGGCGGCCAACTATACATTCAGCTATGTGAACGGTACGCTGACGATCTCGGGCGGAGCCGCGCAGACGATCACGTTCAACCCGTTGTCACCGGTGACGTACGGGGTAGCACCTATCACGCTCGCGGCGACGGCGTCATCGGGGCTAGCGGTGAGTTACACGGCGACGGGCCCGGGGACGGTGTCGGGCTCGACGCTGACGATCACCGCAGCGGGGAGTGTGACGGTAACGGCCTCGCAGGCCGGGAACGTGGACTACGGGGCGGCGACGCCGGTGCAGCAGATCCTCACGGTGAACAAGGCTTCGCTGACGGTGACGGCCAGCAACGCCAGCATCGTCTCTGGACAGGCGCTGCCCAGCTTCACCTACACGATCACGGGGTTCGTCAACGGGGACACGTCCGCAGCGGTCTCCGGAACGGCGAGCGAGACGACCACGGCCACCAGCACGTCTCCGGTGGGGAGCTATCCGATCACATTCTCGAGCGAGTCGCTCGCGGCGGCCAACTATACCTTCACTTATGTGAACGGCACGCTGACGATCTCGGGCGGAGCCGGCTCCACGAGCCCCGCATTCGTCCAGGGCACGACTGGTCTTGGGTTCAATGCCAACTCGGACTCCGCAACATTTTCAAGCAACGTTACCAATGGCGACTTGATAGCGGTTATGGTAATGGCCCAAGGAGCAGGCACAACAAATGTCACTTCTTCTTGTTCGGGTAGTTTCACGCAAGTCGATGCGGTGTCTAATACCGTTCTGAATGCAACGAGCTCCGACTGGTATGCGGTTGCCAATTCCACAGGTTCCTGCACGGTTACTGCCAGCTTTAGTGGTTCGCCTGGCCATTCCGCACTGCTCATCACGGAAGTAAGCGGGGTGGCGTCATCGAATCCCCTTGATGCCCATTCTGCCATGAACCAAGACCAACCCACGTTGACCACGAATGACATCACCTCCGGGACCGCAACGACTGCGAACAATGGGGACTACATTTGGGGAGCCACCGTTTCTCCAAATTCCTCCTATGGCCCTGTATCGGCAGGAACAGGGTTCCTGCTCAGCCAACCTCTGGTGGGCGGTGAAACCGCGGGAGAGTACGAGATACAATCGGCGGCAGGGCCTATCTCTGCGACCTTCACCGATACGGCTGATCACTACTTGCACATACAGACCTTCATGATGGCGTTCGCCCCTGCGGGAGGCTCGTCTACCATCAGTACTTGTGTGCAAAATCTGGCAACTGGCAATTTTACACTCTGCGGGGAGTCCTACAACGATGTCTCTACGGGGGCGAATGTACAAGTCAATTACAGCCCATCTCCCAACAACGGAATTATTGCTTGGGCTACGTGGTGTTTCATTTCCGCATGCAATAGTTCAATCTCTGGCGTAACTGCAACTATTGGTGACAACATCAATGCGACGGAATCGTGTTTTGTCGCAAGTCCTCATAGTCCGTTTATTACAAATGCCAACGGGGGCGGGCAAGGTAGCGGCGATTTTCAGCAGCATTATGTCTGGTACTGTCCAAGCATACCGTCCGGAGTGACATCCTTCACGGTGACCCCGAGCAACCCCAACCTTAGCTACTTGCAGTTAAATATCACTGAATGGAAGGCCGGATCGTTGGCGGCGTCCTGTTCGCCAATAAGCGCTTGCTTTGAGAATGTGGACAATTTTGGGCAGGCAGGAAATTCAACTGGTGGAACTACAGCCGCTATCACCACCAGTGGTTCAACAGTTAACGCTAATGATCTGATATTCGCTGTAACCGAGGTGCCCTGCTGTAGTTTCACCGCTAGTCCCGGCACGGGATATACCGGAATAACCGTGGCTCCTAGCGTTACGCCGGGAATGGTTTCCGAAGCAAAAGCAGCGACAGCAACCGGAATCCAAACAGCAACGACAACCTGGACGGGGGGAAGCACTCCTTGGTTTGGAGTGATCGTTCCGCTAAAAGGAGCCGGGGCCGCTCCATGAGGATGTCCTTTAAAGCCTTCGTAAAGGAACTCGCGAAGGAAACGCCCCGTCTGCGACATCCCGAAGACGTATTCGTAGTTCGCCGAGACGGGTGCACCCAGCTTGCGAAACGCGGAGGCCACATCTCGCAATGCGGCGAATCCCAGTCCTCCTACAGGCGTGTTCTTGGCCGTGTAGGAAACCTGGTAGGTCTGGCCAGGCACAAAACCGCCTCGCAGGTACAAGGACGTAGCGTCCGGGATGACCTGCCCGTTGGCTGCTCTAGCAAACTGCCACTGATTGCGAAGGATCACGCGCGGCGGGTCGTAAATGTTTTGCACTACGGTCAGAACAGCATCGGAGCTATTGAGGTCCACCGGCGGATACGCCGCGGAATCGGGGTCCAGGTCCAAAGTCTGCGAGGGCACGTCCACTGTAAAGGGTGCCACCACGCGTTCCGTGACCGGCTTCCCGTTCTCCATCGCGATCGGCAGATCGATGCCAATGTCATCGCTACCGCGCGGAATGCCGAAGTGCCAGCCCACCCAAACGATCGTATAGCCCTGCGTCAGCAGCAAGCCGTCGCCAAACTCGGCTTGGTCCTCCGGCGAGCCGGCCGTGTCAGCGCCGGGCACTCCCACGTTGTTGAAAAATTCAAACAAGGTTTGCACGCCGCGATTGGGCACCTCGAAAAATGCCATTGATACCATTGCATATGGGGAAATGAGCCGTACATAAACGAGGTGGTAACTAGAGATGGGTAGGGTCAAAGATTGGGAGATGGAGCAAGAAGCGCGCGGCTGGTGGTCTGTGCCAGGGAAGTTTGTGTGTGCTGAATGCTTCGATGACGACTTTCTGAAGCAGTCCATAAGGGACAACGTCGAGGTTTCTAAATGTGACTATTGCGGATCAACGGGAGAGGAGTTGACCGGTGAAGACGGTACAGGTGGCACAGCCTGTGTGCTTTTCTTTACGAGGGAAGAGTGCGGCGCGCCACAAACAGGCGGGTTTGCGGAATCGAAAAAGCAATCTTAATGTCCCTGCAGCAAACAGAGGTTTTCTTGTATTTCCAGTTCTAATGCAGGTGTTTGCCGGAGCGACTCTCGAGGAATGGTGCGCGCCGCAATGGTCGCGCGTTGCGCATGTATCAGCGGAGGTGAGTCGTCGAACTCAACCGCGGGTGGTTCGGATATTATAGGCGCCCGAGCAGCCCGCGAACGTTAAATCACATCTCGACGGGAAGTTTGAGTCCTCTGAACCCAACGTTCGGAGCCCATTCGGCACGCTCAACAAGGCGCATCTTGGAGAAGTGTTGGATAACTCGCAGAATAGCAACTTGCCCTTTCAGCCGCGCCAGTTATTTCATGTAAATTCAACACTCTTTTCCATAAGATACATTATCACTCACTATAGACTGTGAATTTTTTCCATATTATTATCCCACCTGCTTTTGCCCGCTGAAGAGTCTTTGAAAGACGATCAGTCCTTTGGGTATTTCAGTGGGTTGATTCTCAAATGGCACATGGTGACAAAACCTGTTGGGTTTATTGCCCGTGTGTAAAAATATTTCCGTTACTGTTCTGATGAGATAGTTTATCTAGACAGAATCTTGAGTTGTGGGCATTACAGCTTCTCTATTCATGCCTTTGACAGCGCGAGCCGAGGTTTCGGTGTCGGGCAACCAAGATTCGCCGCCGGGGTATTAGATGCTGACATCTCGCACATTCACACCGGACGACCAGCTAAAATTCGCTGCCCTGACAGGCGATTTCAACCCGATACACATGGACCCACTGGCCGCACGGCGTACGCAAGCTGGAGCGCCCGTTGTGCATGGCATTCATTCGCTGCTCTGGCTACTGGACAGCCTCGCCGCCCGGAACCCTGATCTTCCGGCCATCGGAGCGATGAAGGTGCGTTTCGCCCGAATGATTTATGTCGGGGATCAGGTGAAGGCTGTGATAACGCACAGGGACGCCTCCGAGTTGCGTGCCGAGGTGACAGTGCATGGGATCGCCGCAGTTCAACTGAGAGTAACATTCGGCCCAGTAAGTTCAGTTCCCGTGTTTGCGCTGCCGGATGCCGTGCTGGTGCCGCGTCCGGCAGTGCCTCTTGACCGGCCCTTGGGAGAAATGGCGGGCCGCTCGGGCACTCTCGCTTTCGCCGGCAATCCGGAGGATATGGAACGGATGTTTCCTCACGCCGCGCATCTACTGGGGGCCCGCCGCCTCGCCGCGCTCGGCTGCTCGACTCTGCTGGTTGGCATGGTCATTCCCGGGTTGCATTCCCTCTATGCCGGTCTAACCATCACCGTCTGCGAAGATAGCGACACCGCCGAGAATATCGTGTTCAGGGTAACCTCCGCTGACCCGCGTTTCCGCATGGTACGTCTTGATATCTACGGCGGCGGCTTGTCAGGGTCTCTGGAAGCCTTTGCCCGCCATCCGCCGGTTGCGCAGGCCACACTCGAAACCGTGGTCTCCCTCGTTGCCCGCGATGAGTTCGCGGGTAGCACCGCACTGATTGTCGGCGGCTCGCGCGGACTGGGGGAATTGACAGCCAAGGTCATCGCTGCCGGCGGCGGAAACGTGATCGTAACTTATGCCGTCGGCAAGGTCGAAGCCGAGGCTTTGGCGACCGACATCACCGCCTGGGGCGGACGCTGCGAGGCCATTCCTTACGACGTACGTCAGGATGCCGACGAGCAGCTGTCCGTCATCATCGAAGCGCCGAGCCACATCTACTATTTTGCAACGCCCCCGATATTCCAAGTCAAATCTCGACTTTTCTCTCAGGCCCGCTTCGAAGAATTCAACGAGTTCTATGTTTACGGTTTCCACCGGCTGATCGAAGCCAGCCTTCGACGCCGTCCGGGAGGGGTCGGTGTCTTCTACCCGTCATCCGTGTCTGTCGAGAAGCGCCCGGTTGGCATGACCGAATACACAATGTCCAAGGCAGCGGGGGAAATCTTGTGCGCTGACATTAACGCGCAGATGCCGAAAGTTCGTATCACAGTATCCCGGTTGCCGCGAGTCCTCACCGACCAGACCGCAGCGCTTCAGCAGCCCGTAACGGCCGACCCGCTGGCGGTCATGTTACCGCTTATCCGCGATGTTTCGTTGAGCTGATCTCATCCACCGCCTGAGTTGTTTCCTTGGGAATTTTATTTGGAGCTTGCGTCATTCTTCCTAGAAATTTCCCGGGCTCCGAATCATTTCATCCTCGGAGGCCCCGCTTCATGCCGATTTCAAAGCAAAGGTGGAGAAATTTTTCGGTCTACCTCTACACAATGCCTAAGGCGTAACGGAATGCTCGCCCACGATTGCACGGGCCAATGTCGAATTCCCTCGTTCCGATACTTCCGTCGGCGAGACATTCCTCGGAACGAAAGTAACGTCACGGATTGGGTTAGGCATGTCTGATTGCCCCGAGGTATGTCGATGTACTTATCAATGGCTTGTGTCCTGCTCATGTAGCGGAATTCACAGACCCGCGCGGTTTGTCCGACTTCTCCAACCAGAAAAACACGGGCCACAGGATAAGCAGTGCCACGAGGAAAAAGACGAAACCTCCTTCGTGGTGGAGCTTCCCTGTCAAGAAACCGGGGTCCACGTAAATGCTGAGCAACGTCAAGGTCGCGATTCGTATCCCATTCTTGATGACAGACAAAGGCAAGCTTAGAAGGGCCAGCAGGATCATCTTCCAGCCCGTCCGAAGGTACAAATGAGCCGCGATAAGACATGTAATGAAAAGCGCGATGCTGGAACGAATGCTGCTGCACTCTTGCGCCACTTCAATCGTGACACCCGGCACGGAAAGCAGGAACCCGTGCCGCGAGACGGGAGTTCCCACGGCCTGGAAAATGAGATACGCAACTTCGGTCGAGCCTTCCTGCAGCGCATGAATGGCTCGATCCAAAACCACATCCGGAATTGGAACCATTAGCAGCAGAAACAGCAGCGGAAAAGCCCCCGCTCGAAACGCAACGAACCCATAACAAAGAAGAAATCCACCTATCCACACGAGGATCACCGAAAGTGTTTCCAGGCATAGAGGCCAATTCCCCGCTTGTGGAAAAGGACTTCGGTTGGCTAGCCAATAGAGAATCATCCCCCCCAGCGCTAGGCCAACCCCAGAGCCAATGTTCGTTCTCGTTACCAAAAATACGGTTTGTCTTTCTACGTAGAGCAAGAAAAAAGCGACCCATGGAATGAGAAGGATGTGTGAACTGGATTGGTTGTGCAAGGAATACTTCACCAACGCGCTCAGTGTCTTATAAAAGGCAAGACTGGAAATTACAATGAACGCGACGAAGCTGGCGTGCCTTCTCGCGTTCCGCGTGAGTACATCCGTCGCAGCCGTAGCCATCAATATCCTCAAGAAGAGTTATTTTATCCCGTCTTGATTCTCGGAAGGCGAACTTAATGACGAGTGTGGTCAAAGACAATCGCAGCGTAGGCCTCTGATTCTCGGTTAACTCACTAAGACCACCACCAGATCGAATTATGCACAAATGCGGACCAAGAGAAATGAACCCGCAGGGATGCGTCCCGAGGCTGGTTCTTCCTAAGGCGCTGCTCGGCAGCTATTTTCACTAATTGAGAGACGAATTCCGCTTGCTGAACTGCCTCATGAGGGATGGAGCGGCGATAGGTGTGGGACAGCCGGCCAGCCGGGGAGCAGAGGCCACCGGCAGTGTGGTTCGCCTACATGACGGATTGCAAAGGCGAGCATTCGCCGAACGGATCGATTGTCTAGATCGGCGGCTAGCAGCTGCCGGCGGGTTCGCCCCACTTGAAGCGCTGCCCCATCTCGGGCGTTCAGCTTCCGGGATGACCTTTAAACTATGCGGGCAGGTCGTTCCGGAGCTGTAGCCGAGATCATCACGGCCGACGGACGCGTGTTGCGGAGAGCCCCCGAATCCACTCTTCGTGCTGAGAAGAGCGGACTCTCGGTTTGGGACAGCTGAGAACACAGGCGCGAACTAATTCGGGTTGTTCCCATGGAACATCGTGGTGACCCCATTCCAGAAATGCACTCGCTCGATTCCTGATCCACTCCTGCGGGAAGAGTGCGATCGTGTCGTTGTCGGTGATCCGGGGAGCAAATTGAATAGGCTTTCCGGAAGCGGCAGCGTACAGAGCTGCGGGAAGATCGCGTCCCGGGCCAAGCGTTAAGTGTCCCACCTGGGTGGCTCGCGGATTGATTTCGAGGAGGTAGGCGTATCCCGTCTGGTCTTCCAAGATGAAATCAAAGCCGTGCAACCCCGAAAGATTGAGCCGGCGGACGATCCTTTCCGCGGCGAGTGACATGTCAACATTCTCGATTGAGCGGATAACGCTGGCCGGCCCGCATGGATATTGATTGCGTAACACTTCAAAATGAAGGCTGGCCAAAACGGTGCCCTGCCAGCAAGCCACCTCGCTGATGGCATTGCGTCCTACTATGAATGTCTGCGCGTTTACGACGGACCGGCGGCGCAGCAGCGGCCACACCAACGCCTTGCCCTCACGCAAAAAGGTTTGAACGAGCGAGCGCGATGAGGGTGGGGTAGATTGCAACGTGCGGAAGGCCTTTTCAGCCTCTTCTACGGTGCTAACGATTCTTACGCCGGTGCCACCAGAAGTGCCGTCCGCCTTGAGGACGGTTGGAAACCTCGTGTGCGCGAGCCATGTTGCGAGGTCCTTGCGGTTCGCGATGACTTCGGTCTTTGGAACGCGGATGCCTTCTTCTTCGGCGAGCTCCATAACGGCCGCCCGCGCTTGCAGGACGGGAAAGCTTTCAGTTGCACCGAGAGAACGCTCGATCAACGCGCAGATCGGCGCGCCTGCTTTTCCGCGGCCTCGTTCTCGATCATACAGTTGATGCAGGTAGCGGGTCGCAAGGTCGTCAGTTGGAACAATGAAATTCGGCCTGGTGGCGGTGATCGCATCGGCGAACGACGTCAGCGGCGCCATGTCGTTGTAGGCATGCGGCCGGGGCACAATGCTTGTCTTGGCGAGCGGATGATGAGGGGGACAGACAGCTTCAACCTTCCATCCTGCGTTCGCAAAAGCCATTGCCAACCGAGCGGTCGAAAACCAACGAGCCGTTGCAGCAATGAGTACAGTGGGCTTCAAGGTTATGTGAGCCTCCGTATCGCTCCGGACCCGGCATCAGGAAGAAGCCAGCTTGCCCGAGAGGGGGCGGAAATCTAGAATTAAGCAATCCGTCAGCCAAAGCACGGGAGGATAGGGCTGGCGGCTACCTCTTAAATAATTGAAAAACAGCAGCTTATAATATTTTGGACGTTTCGACGACGAACTGGACTGCACCCCAGTGAAATCGTATGCCAGAATTGGGTAAAAGCTTGCTTCTATCCCAGTGTTGTCGAATGGGTGCGAACACTTCGCGTGTCGTGGGATCCTATGCCTTTACATCCGCCGGAAAAGTCATCAGAATTAAGGGACTTGAGGATTGCTTCTAAATCGATTTGAAGTATGACGAGGAGTTAAGGTGCTGGGATGAGTGAGTCTGGTCCCCCCATCCAGAACATTTCCGACACCGCACGTTGGGTCGCGTATTTTCGAGCGCGCGAAACGCAAAGGCCCGACCCGCTGTTCCATGATCCGTATGCCGAACGTCTAGCTGGCGAGCGCGGATTTGAGATTGCCAACACTCTCTCCGGCGGAACGAAACACGAATGGGCGTGGGTGGCGCGCACGCACCTTTTTGACAAGTTCCTTCTGCGCGAGATTCAGGGCGGGGCGGATCTTGTTGTAAACCTCGCTGCCGGTCTCGATGCACGGCCGTACCGCTTGGAGCCACCTGCGACACTGCAGTGGGTGGAAGTAGATTTACCTGAAATCATTGCGTACAAAGAAGAGATCCTTGCGGACGAGAAACCAAGGTGTCGACTCGAGCGAATCCGTCTGGATCTATCCGACGTGCCTGCGCGCCGCGCTCTCTTGTCAGAACTAGACTGCCGCGCATCGAAGATCGCTGTAATGAGCGAGGGTCTCCTGATTTATTTCACGCCGGAGGAGGTTGGTGCCCTTGCGAAGGACCTTGCTGCGGCAAATCACGTACACAGCTGGATTATTGATCTTGCCTCTCCGGGCCAGCTCAGGTTGATGCAGCGCACGATGGGGAGGCAGCTCAGCGAGGCGGGCGCAGCGTTCAAATTTGGACCACCCGAGGGTCCGAATTTCTTTACGCGTTATGGCTGGGAGCCGAAAGATATTCAGGGATTAATGAAGACCGCGGCACAGCTCAATCGGTTGCCAACCGAACTGCACTCTTTGTTGCCAGAGCCTCAAGGTCTGCCGGGAAATTTTCCGTGGACCGGTATTTGCCTGCTCAACAAGCGCTGAAGCCACCATAAGCAAAGCGCGGGGGTGGACTGCTAGAGCCACCTGTCGACCGCGACCTCGGCATAGAATGTTTCATGTTGAATGAAAAAGGGAAGCGGCAATTTTCCTTCGGTTGTTTCCTTTCGAATTCCAGCAGAATGCCAAACAGCGAAAATGGGTGTCCAATATATACAATTCATGAGCGACAAAAGATGATCCGCCGCCTGCGCCGAAGATGGCATACCATTGCTGCGTCGTGACTTGTCTGCGGTCCGGTTCGGTGTGGTAATTGCTGGCTTAAGCTTTGTTTCCCAGAGGACAAGTAATCCAGACGCACGATAGCCGATCTCTCAAGCAGGTGGCACTTGTGAGACGGTTTGCAGTCCTGTTGACTGTTTTGAGAAGACGCTGCCGTACCCGTAAGAATGGCCGACGCGATGAACAGGACAACACGAGGAACGTGTGTAGTCGCAATTTGGATACTTGGGGGACTCTGTGCAGCCTGCTCTCACCCCGAAACGAAGTTTGACGATTCTTGGAACCGGATGGCTGCGGCAGCATATCTCGATCAACGGGAGGGAGCATGGATGGCATGGCCGCCTGCCGCCCGCGATCACGGGACCTTCTGCGTCTCTTGCCATACGGCAATGCCTTACGCGCTCGCGCGACCGACCCTACGCCCGGCGCCCGATCAAGGAACCCTCTCCATCAACGAGCGCAAACTGATCGACAATGTGACGAAACGCGTGCGTCTTTGGAGGGAGGTCGCACCGTACTATGAGAACGAGGCCAGCCAATCACGCGGGACTGAAACGGTCCTCAACGCGATGATTCTGGCCAGCTATGACGCTCGGAGCGGGAAGCTTAGCGCAGACACGCGGTCCGCGTTCGACGAAATGTGGTCTTTGCAGGAGAGTAAGGGCTCGGAGCAGGGTGCGTGGCAGTGGATTCAGTTCAATAACGAACCGTGGGAGGCTTACGACTCGCCGTATTACGGCGCCACGTTGGCAGCGATCGCCGTGGGCTTGGCTCCCGAGGACTACCGCTCAGCTCCGGAAATCCAACATAATCTCAAACTCCTATGCGAGTACCTTAGGCGCGAATATGCGACGCAGACGCTCCTGAATCGCATATCGCTCTTGTGGGCGTCGGCGAAAATCCCTGGGATCCTAAAACCAGAACAGCAAGAATCCATCGTCAACGAAATTCTCAGTAAACAACAGACGGACGGAGGCTGGTGCGCGTCTTCGCTTGTCGGAACGTGGAGACGAAGGGATGGAACACCGCTCGTGATGAGGAGTGATGGGTATGCGAGTGGTTTGATCACATACGTGCTGGAACAAGTGGGCATCCCGCGCGATAACATGCACGTGAAAGAAAGTCTGTCGTGGCTGGCGCGAAACCGGACCTGGTGGGGCGGCCACTGGGAAGCGTATTCACTCAACAAAAGGCATCACAATCTGTTTTCCAACATTTCCGGCTTTATGGACGACGCAGCCACGGCTTATGCCGTACTTGCTCTGACACAAGCTGAGGCTGAGCGAAGCGGCGTGACAGCGCAGGAGGCAGCGCCTGACCGTTCTACGCCTGTAGGACGCATGGAAATTCCGAGGGAAAATTCGTTGACGGGATTTCAGTCGAGCGACGGTGGTGTCCGGGAATTCGAAACTTCCTTCGAACCATAGGGAAAGCTGATCATCCGCAAGAACCTTGGGAGACTCTACGCGAGCCATCGGAACCGGGGCAAGCACAATGAGGGATCTCACCTAAGTCCGTTGCACAACTCGTTTTGTCCCAATAGAATCAATAAGTTACCTGAATTGTGCAATGCGCTCTACTCCTGTAAAAATAATTTCCCGTCAGTGATCGCGGATTTCCCAATTGCCAGCTTCTTGGCCACGCATGTTATTCTCATGAAAGGAGTTAGTGGATGGCTAGACAATTGCCACTGAATTTTCAGTTTCCGACGATGCCCCGGAAGCTCGCGGGGTTGGCGTAGGACACCAAACTGGCAAAGGAGTCCGAGCTCAAGCCCATGATAGAGACTGCGATCGTTGGGGCGGGACCGTACGGGCTATCTATAGCTGCGCATCTCCGGCGTCGTGGTATCCCATTTCGCATTTTCGGTCGTCCCATGGACAGCTGGCTGAGGCACATGCCAAAGGGCATGATGCTCAAATCTGACGGTTTCGCGTCGGACATCTCTGATCCAGAGAGCAAGTTTGCCCTCAAACAATTTTGCGTCGAGACGGGAATCGAGTATGCCGACGCGGGAACTCCGGTGCGCCTTGAAACCTTTGCTGCGTACGGAATCGCTTTCAAAGAGCGAATGGTGTCCGAGCTGGACGAGAGGCTTGTTGCCGGAATCGATCGGCTGCCCGATGGATTCGTTCTACGGCTGGATGATGGCGAAACGGTTCAGGCTCGGCGGGTCGTCCTGGCTGTGGGAATTACTCACTTCGAATACATACCGGCCGAGTTGGCGGGCTTGCCGGCGGAATTCGTGTCGCACAGCTTTCATCATCACGATCTCGAGCCGTTCCGAGAGCGCAGCGTTGTCGTGATTGGCGGCGGCGCTTCGGCGATCGACTTGGCTGGATTGCTGAAAGAATCCAGCGCCGACGTGACGCTTATTGCACGTCAAGAGTCTTTGACGTTTCACACGAACTCGATGGGGAAGCCGCGCTCCTTATGGCAGCGTATTCGGCATCCGAAATCGGGACTTGGCCCCGGCTTGCGCTCGCGCTTTTATGCCACAGCGCCGAACTGGTTTCGCTATCTACCGGAGGGTCGCCGCGTTCGAATTGTCCGAACGCATCTTGGACCCTCAGGTGGATGGTTCGCCAAAGACAAACTGATTGGGAAGGTGCCTCTTCTGCTTGGTTACACGCTGCAGAACGCCAAGATTCGCGGCGGCAAAGTGCATCTAACTCTGCGTGCGGCGGCTGGCACCGTGATCGAAGTTCTGACCGAGCACGTAATTGCAGCGACCGGCTACAAAGTGGATGTGGAACGATTGAAGTTTCTGAGCCCTGAAATTCGCGCGAAGCTCAAAGTCGTCGACGGTTCACCGGTTCTGTCGGCTGCATTCGAATCATCCATACGCGGCCTCTATTTCGCCGGAACTGCCGCCGCGAACAGCTTTGGCCCTTCCATGCGATTCGCTTTCGGTGCCCGGTTCACCGCTCGGCACATCACGCATGTCCTAGCAAAATCGCTCTCCCGGGATGGCGTTTCCCTTCCGGCTGCACGCTTGGTGCCGATCACGAAATGAGTGTTTGAGGCATGGCATGAAACTAGAAACCATCGCAATTCATGCAGGCTACGAAGGCGATCCCACGACAAAAGCCGTGGCAGTGCCGATCTACCAGACCATCGCGTTTGAGTTTGACAGCGCGGAGCATGGAGCAGCGCTCTTCAATCTTGAAGTCCAGGGGAACATCTACACGCGGATCGGAAACCCCACGAATGCAGTGCTTGAAAAGCGCGTCGCCGCGCTCGAGGGCGGCGTGGATGCGTTGAGCGTGAGTTCGGGCATGGCCGCTCTGCACTACGCATTCGTGAATATCGCCGAGATGGGTAACAACATCGTTTCGCTTCCGCAGCTTTACGGTGCCACCTACACGTTGCTCGCGCACATACTGCCGAAGCAGGGAATTGCTGGGCGGTTTGCAGAGAGCGAGCATCCCGACGCCGTCGAGAAACTGATTGACGAAAACACGCGAGCGGTTTTTTGCGAAAGCATCGGAAATCCGGCTGGAAATGTGGCCGACATCGAGGGATTGGCGCGGGTGGCTCACAAGCACGGCGTGCCCTTGATCGTCGATAACACGATCGCGACGCCGGTCTTACTGAGGCCCATCGAACACGGCGCCGACATCGTGGTGCACTCCATGACGAAGTTCATGGGAGGGCACGGCACGACTTTGGGCGGAATGATCGTCGATAGCGGACAATTTCCGTGGCGCGAACATGCGAAAAAATTCTATATGCTGAATCAGCCGGAGCCTGCATATCACGGCGTCGTTTACACCGAGCATTTCGGAGCCGCTGCCTATGTTGCGCGATGCCGCACGGTGGCTCAGCGAAACACCGGATCCACATTGTCGCCTTTCAACAGCTTCCTCTTGCTACTGGGCGTTGAGACGCTCGCCTTGCGCGTCGAACGCCATGTCGAGAACGCCCGTATGGTCGCGGAGTATTTGCGGGGCCACCGAGCGGTGGAATGGGTGAATTACGCGGGGTTTCCGGATAGCCCCCTATACCCAATGGCCCAAAAGTATATGGGCTCGCGACGCTGTTCCTTGCTCACATTTGGAGTGAAAGGCGGCTTCGAGGCGGGTACAAAATGCTTCGACGCGCTGCGCTTGTTCAAGCGCATGGTCAATTTGGGCGACGCCAAATCGTTGGCATGTCATCCGGCATCGACGACACATCGGCAATTAACGCCCGATGAACAACTGAAGGTCGGTGTGACGCCGGAAATGATTCGGCTGAGCGTGGGCATCGAGCACACGGACGACATCCTTGCCGATCTCGGTCAGGCGCTCGACAAGGCGGTGGCATGATGCCGCCGAGGGTTTCAGGCCACGATAACCCGGGAGGCAGTTCATGCCCCTGATGCTAAACGGAAGCCGACTTTCGGCGCAGTGGGCGCACGAGAAGAATTGGCGTCGCGTGGCGTTGCGTGAGCGCGATTACACCCGGGCGGAGTTCGTTCAGATTGCTCTCGTCAATAACATGCCGGATGCGGCCCTGGAAGACACCGAGCTCCAATTCCTCGATCTTCTCGCTGCAGCGGCTGGCGACATTCCGGTGCGCGTCCAGCTTTTCTCGCTGCCCGAAATTCTCCGAAGCGATCGAGCTCAGCAGCACATGAGCGGATTGTACTTCGACATTCGCGATCTCGCATGCGGCCGATTCGACGCACTCATCATTACCGGCACCGAACCCCGCGGACCGAATCTACGGAATGAAGCCTATTGGCACACCTTGGTCGAACTTCTGGACTGGGCTGAACGCAATACAACTTCGACGATATTGTCATGTCTGGCAGCACATGCCAGCGCCCTCCACAGCGACGGCATTGAGCGTCACATGCTCAGTGATAAGAGATTCGGCGTCTTGGACGAAGGGAAGGTTTCCGATCACCCTCTGACGGCGGGCACTCCGGACGTCATACGGATTCCGCACTCTCGTTGGAACGAACTTCGAGAGAATGATTTGGTTTCCTGCGGCTATAGTGTCCTGACCAAATCGCAGGAAGCCGACGTTGGCCTGTTCGTGAAGCAAAAAAGCAGGAGCCTGTTCGTTCACCTGCAAGGCCACCCAGAGTATGCGACACAGACTCTCTTGAAAGAATATCGAAGGGACATTAAGCGATTTTTTAGACGGGAAAGAGAAACATATCCATCGATGCCCCTCGGATACTTCGATGCAAGGGCGGCAAAGCTTCTGGCAGACTTTCGAGAGCAGGCGCTCTCCGATCCGCGGGAGGATCTGCTAACGCTTTTTCCGGATGCCGCCATTGCTGAAACGTTGCAGAACGGCTGGCATTCGGCGGGCGCCCGCGTTTATCGCAATTGGATGCAGTATGTGGTCTCGAGAAAGGTCGACACCGCAAAGTATTCGATGATGTCGGCTTCGCACGGCCAGGATAGTCAGGTTCAGCGGAGGCGATCGAGGGCATCATAGTGTGGCCGGCGCGCATCGCGGAAATCACTTGTCCGTGTCGAGAAGGCACCTGATGATCGTCGCTATGTGAAGAATGGCATGTCCAAATCGGTGATAATGATTCCGGCAGGGATTGTTGACCCGGGCTCCGAGATGCAACCAATCACACCCGATTGGGTCTTGAGCGGCACCCCGGAGCTTCGGAGCAAGATGCTCGTGAGAAGCCGTGATTGGAATTCGCACGTCGTGATTTGGGAGTGCACGGCGGGAAGATTCAACTGGCACTACAGCGGGGACGAGCCGGTTGTCGTGTAACACGATGGCAACGCAAACGTCGACAACTCACGATGATCTTTCTGAGGTCCCGCTGAATCTATTTCAGCGCATCAGTGATGTTATCAAACCGTGGGCGAAAGGCTCGCCTGATCGGCAAGCTCTCGTGGAAACCGCGGGCACCTGGACCTATCGGCAACTCGCTTCTGCAGTCGCTGAGGTGAAGACCTGGCTCGCCGACTTAGGGGTGCGGCCGGGCGATCGAGTCGTTATCGTATGCGAGAATTGCCGAGCGTTCGTCGCGATTTTTTTAGCGTTGTCCGAACTCGACGCGTGGCCAGTGCTCGTCAATGCACGCCTTTCGGCGCGCGAAGTCGACCAGATCCGCGATCACTGCGGTGCGCGTCGTGTCATCTACACGACAAGTGTCTCGCCGCACGCTACGGCGCATGCGAAGCGGCATGGCGCAATCAGTGAGCAAGTCACGAGTTTAGGATCGGTCGCTGTGGGCTTGCTGAACGCAGACACCGCGCCGGAACCAGTCGATGCAAACTGCGCGAACAATGTTGCCGCGCTGATCTATACATCAGGCACGACGGGCGTCCCGAAGGGCGTGATGCTGACGCACCGGAACTTGTTATTCGTCGCGGCAGTGTCCGCGAGGATCCGGGCATTGACCGCCGATGACCGCGTGTATGGCATTCTGCCAATGTCTCACGCCGTGGGCCTTTCCGTGGTGCTTCTGGGAACATTGATCAGCGGCGCGACGCTTCATTTGTCGCCGCGGTTCGATCCCGCGGCAGCGCTTGAGGCGCTCGAAAAGAACCGGCTGACGGTCATGTTAGGTGTCCCTGCGATGTTCGCGCTGCTGCTCCAATACGCAGAAACGAAAGGATTCGAGAGTGTAAAGTTTCCTGCGCTTCGGATCATTTCGTCTTCCGGCGCTCCGCTCGATGCCGCGCTGAAAACGGCTGTGGAAAAATTCTTCGAGCTGCCACTCTACAACGGCTATGGCGTGACCGAGTGTTCTCCCAATATCGCTCAAGCAAAGATCGAGACGCCTCGCAAAGACACCTCCGTCGGCCGAGTGTTTCCCGGAGTTGAAGTCAAGTTTATGGGGGCTGATCGTAAACCGGTGGGTGAGGGAGAGGTGGGGGAACTGTGGGTGCGTGGGCCGAATGTGATGAAGGGCTACTATCGCGCGCCCGAGGAAACCGCGGCCGCGATCGATGCGGAAGGATGGTTCAACACGCGCGACCTCGCGCGGTTAGAAGACAGCCATCTCTTTATCGTCGGACGCACGAAGGAGTTGATCGTCCGATTCGGCTTTAATGTCTATCCGGCCGAACTCGAGGCAGTATTAAATGCTCATCCAGCGGTCGTCCGGTCCGCCGTGATTGGCCGAGCAACGGAGGGAACCGAGGGAGGCGAGGAAATCGTTGCATTCGTTCAACCGTTACCTGACTCGCCGCTCACGGATGCTCAATTGGCTGACCATGCCGCGCGGCATCTTGCCCCATACAAACGGCCGTCGCAGATCGTATTTCTCCCGACAATGCCTTTAACTCCGACCGGAAAGATCATGAAGGACGAGCTTGTAAGGATCGTCACGCACAATGCCCCGGTGCACCACGCTGACGAGTCCAAAGGCGTCTAATCAGAGGGCGACCTCGATCAGCATCGGCCCTTCACTTTCGAAGCCTTTTCGCAAAGCTTTCGCAAATCCATCGAGTGAATTGACGCGAGTGCCAGGTATGCCCATACCCTTTGCCAGAGACACCCAGTCCAGGTCGGGACGGCCGATCTCGAACATATCCAGAGCACGCGGACCAGGCTCGCCCAGGCCGAGACTTGAAAACTCGCGTTTCAAGACCGAATAAACGCGATTCGCGAAGACCACAGTTGTGACGTTGAGGCCTTCGCGCGCCATAGTCCAAAGCGCTTGTGCTGTGTACATGCCGCTGCCATCGGCGGTCAGGCAGAGCACGCGGCGAGTGGGGCAGGCGATTGACGCTCCGACAGCCAGGGGTATCGCAATTCCAATGGAGCCGCCAGTGCACGCCAACCAGTCGTGGGGCGAGGCTCCCTTTGCGGCTGCCATCATCCCCCGACCGGAAGTCATGGATTCGTCAACGACAATGGCATCCTCAGGCAAAAGCGCTGCCACCGTAGCCGCCAAGCCTGGCAGTGTGATATTCCCGGTCGGCACTGGTGGCCGCTCGGTCTTTTCGGTCAAAGGCCGCGTTCCCCCCGCTGACAAAGCTGCCGCCAGGGCGTCGAGTGCGCCAAGGTAGTCCTCGCCTGGCTTGGCTAGAGTGAGAATCTCGCAATCCGGTGAAGTAAGAACGCTGTTCTGGCCCGGATGAGCAAAGTATGCGACGGGTGCCGATGTTCCGATCAAAATGAGCTGGCGAAATTCCGTGAGCATCTCGATGGCCCGGTCGGGGAGGTAAGGAATGCGTTCTACGATCACGGCTCCGGCACCGCGCTCGATGCGCGCGAAGGGATATGGAGCAAGTAACTTCGCATTTGTTGCCGCAGCGATGCGCCCAGCGGCCGCGAGTCCTTTGCCGTAAAGCGTGTTGCCCGCGAGGAGGATTCCAGTTCGCAAGCCCGAATGGAGCATTGCTGCCGCGCGGTTGATTGTTTCTGTAGCGGGCATCGGAACGGGCGACAGCGGAGGGAATTCTGCGATTTCGCCGCCTTCGCTCCAAGCAACGTCGGCGGGAACGATCAGCGTGGCAATCCGGCCTGGCTCGGTGCGCGCGGCAACGATCGCCTCAGCCGCGTCGCGGCCAACGTTGGAAGCGGAACAGGATGTCCGGAGCCACTTGGAATATGGCCTCGCGAGGGCTTCGATATCGGAGGTGAGAGGGGTGTCGTGCTGCAGGTGAAACGTCGCATGCTGGCCCACAATGTTGACGACCGGTACGTGTGCGCGACTCGCGTTGTGCAGATTGGCAAGGCCGTTCGCGAGGCCCGGGCCAAGATGAAGCAGGGTGCATGCCGGCTTCTCAGCCATACGCGCATAGCCGTCTGCCGCGCCGGTGACCACACCTTCGAAGAGAGCGAGCACGCAACGAATTTCCAGCAGTCGGTCCAGTGCGGCGACCACGTGCATTTCTGAAGTGCCGGGATTCGCGAAGCACGCATCTATCCCGCCAGCGCTCAGAGTGCGAACTAGGCTTTCTGCTCCGTTCACTTGTTTGTACTCCGAGGAACAGCCACCGGACGGTTCCGCAGCATTGCTAGGTTGCTCTTGAGTCGGCCAACGGCCCCGTCATCCGGGACCTTGATCACCATGGCAGGATCGTACATTACAAATTGCGGCTCAATCGTTGCGTCCAGAAACCCAAGTCAAGAGAGATGGACGCAAGAGGTCTCCCCGAAGCCCTAACCCCATCCGTCTACCCAAACGTTTGATGAGGATTGTTCGGGATCTCATGCGAGACGCCAAGATGTTGGTTCGAGCTTACTACGCGACGCTGTTCCTCTTGAATTGGTTGCAGAGCGGCCACACTCCTAGAAAAATGCTGCCTCTCTGTACATGATCGGTGGCCTGATTAGTGTACGACCTTCGCCGGTTTCTCGGCTGCGCGGACATATTCCCGCACGCGATCCATAGGTTCTGCGATGCTGGAAGTGCGGGCGATTACCCGAACGATCAGGCGATTAAGCTGACTTGGATTCGCAGGAGATGGCGTTTGGAGAGGCCAATGGGATCCATTTCCCCGTGGCATCTCCCAATAGCCAACGGATTGGCTGCTGCTAGAAAGCACTTCTCAAGTGACGAGTCAGCACCAAGGCGAGGTCAGGGCAGTGTATCGAGAGGACCGTGTGATGATCGCCAGGCACAGTCTCAACTTCGAACTCAGCTGCGAAGCGCTCCCAAATTGCTGGGGGATCTGGGTAATGGGAGCTTGCGGCACGTATGAAGTTGATTTTCCCCTCGTAAAAGCTGGGACGATATCGGGTCCACGCCAGAAAGTCGCTAAAACGCGCGCGCTGCCTTACACGATTGAGCGGCACACGAACCGTACGATGAGCCAGCGACCGCATGAGATCCGAAACGTCATATCTCATCTGAGCGGCAGCCAGGTGGATGCGTTTCCGAGGTGCCAGCGGTTCAGTGTGCAGGTACGAGTCGATCATGGTCAGCAACGCGATCCTTTCTCCACTCGCAGCGAGTCGGCGCGCCATTTCGAACGCGACTACCCCACCGAGTGAGTAGCCCATCAGGGCATAAGGACCATGTGGTTGCACCTTCCTAATTGCATCGAGATGGAATTGGGCCATGTCCTCGATGCGCGTAAGTGGCGGGTCGGCACCATCACCTCCTTTAGCCTGGAGGCCATAGATCGCGCGTGTTGTTCGCATGAGTTTTACGAGTTCGAAGAACTCCATCACGCCACTGCCGAGGCCGTGAGCGATAAAGATTGGTGGCTGCTCGGTGCCGGGCTTCAGCAGTATGAGCGGCGGAAATGGAGGTGGTGCGGGCCGGTCCAATACGTCAGCCAGAGCCGCAATGGTTGGCGCGCTGTATATCACGGTCGATGGCAGTTCCCGGCCGCACATTTGAGCGATCTGATCGAACAATTTGTAAGCTAGCGAAGGATTGCCTCCCAGATCAAAAAAGTCATCAGCTGCAGTGAGCGAAGGGTGATTCAAAACGCGCCGCCAAATACGGGACAGTACCTCGATGCTTGCCGAAGTCTTGCGCCGCACGTCGTCCGACGCACAACCCCCCTCCGGGCGCACTTCCAACAATTGCTCCGATGACCCGTGCATCATGAATGCGCGAACTCCCAATAAAGTTTTCGGGCCAGCGTATAGAGGGAGCCGAAGGGCAGCGAACGATCATCGATACGCGTCACCGGGACAACTTTGGAATAATTTCCGGTCGCGAAGATCTCGTCTGCGGTTTTGAAGTCCTGATAGGCGAGAGATTTCTCGACGACGGTCACGCCGTCTTTGCGCAACAGTCCGATGACTCGCTGACGCGTGATGCCGGCCAGAAATGTTCCGTTCGCAACGGGCGTATAGACAACGCCGTCCTTTGCCATAAAAATGTTCGAGGTTGCGAGCTCGGCGACGTTGCCGAGCATATCGCACACTACCGCGTTGTCGAAGCCCCGAGCCTTCGCGTCAAAAAGCGCGCGAGCATTATTCGGATAGAGGCATCCAGCTTTGGCGTCGACAGGCATTGTGTCAAGCGTTGGCCGACGATAGGGAGACAAGGTGATCGAAAAGCCCTTAGGCTCGCGCATGGGCGCCTCATAGATGACGAGGCAGAAGCGAGTTGACTCGGGGTCATGTGCCTGAACCCAAGGTCCCTCTTTCTCGGCCCAATACATCGGACGAATGTAAAGTGCGGCATCCTTATCGAATCGGGCGATCCCTTCGCGAGCGAGCTTTACCCACATTTCGGTCGAGACAATGGGTTTCAAAAATAACTTTGCTGCGGAGTTGTTGACGCGCTCGCAATGGAGCTCGAGATCAGGCGCGACACCTTCGAATGCCCGAGCGCCGTCGAAAACGACAGAACACAGCCAAGCGGCATGCGTGCGCGGACCCATGATCGGCACGTTTCCCTCGTGCCATTCGCCTTCGAAAAAAGTCCAGGTCTTAGACCAGCTGACCCCAACTGTCATTCCACTTCTCCGGGATTCGAACCTCTTCGGACATCTGTTGCTTGTGACTCCGCTAACTGGCTTTGCACTGGCGAATCGCGTCGTCAATGGACTTCCTGAGCGCAGCAGCCAAATGCTTCACGAATGGGTCGGCGAGCATGCCGGGAGCATTTACGGGTAACACGACGACATCCTGGCCGCCCTGAGCCAACCGTTCCCATTTCAACTCTGGCCCATCCCATCCTCGATACTGCTTCAGTGGACGAAAGTCAGTGACTGCGCCCGCATACAGCTGCGGGGCGTAGTTCATGTACATGCGAAGATTCGCTCGCCAGATCTGTCCCAGTATCCAAGAGTCGGACTTGGCTGCACCGGCATTCTTATTGAACTTGGCGCTGAGGCTGCTTCCCCACACGCGGATGCGACTCCAAGCCGTCTTTGCCTTCTGGCGAACGAACGCGGTCTTACCCTCAGAATCAAGCGAGAGCAAATTAGCCACATGAAACGTTAGCCGTTGGCCGAGGTGGTAGCTTTGACGCCAGATTGAAGGACGGCTTACCCCGAACCAATTCATGGTGTCGATAAGTGCCAGCAGAGCGACCTGCTCTCCCTGCGACCGGAGTTGCTGAGCTACTTCGAACGCAACGGCCCCGCCCATGCAATACCCGCCCAGGAAATATGGCCCGTGCCGTTGTGCCCTCCGAATCTCCTTGATGTACAGGGCCGCCATTTCCTCGATTCGAGTTAGCGGTGGTTGCGTGCCGTCCAAACCTCGGCATTGCAGGCCATAAAATGGTTGGTCAGCGCCCAGATGCCACGAGAGGTCGCGGTAGATTAGAACGTTTCCTCCATGCGGATGAATACAAAAGAAAGGCGGGCGTGTGCCAGCAGGCTGGATTGCCACGAGCGGAGACCAGCACGGCGAGGACGTTTCCCGTTGGAGTACCTGAACGAGCTCTTGGATCGTGGGAGCATCGAACAGCGTCGCTAAAGGCAATTTGACTTTGAATTCCTGTTCGATTCGAGTGAATAGCTGAACAGCCAGGATTGAGTCGCCACCCAGATCGAAGTAGTTCTGGTCAGGTGCGATCGATTCAACGCCTAGCATGTCTTGCCAAATTTGAGTGAGCCGTGCGGTGGTCTCATCCGCCATAGGCGTCAATCTAGCCGGCGCTTGGTCAGACCCAGATTCTACGGCCAAGTTTGGGCTTCCGTAATGCCTCTCCCTGCTAGTCGTCCTGGTGTCCAAGATACGGCCCTTCCCTCCGAACGCGGCCCGACTCCCTTTTGGGCAAATGACCGGCGAATCGACAACTGATCAAGCAGTCGAAGAAATGGATCTTATTACAAGACTAGCAGCAGAATCCGTGCTGAGCGCCTCAAGATATGTAAACGGTTCCTTTAAAACATACGTCCTCTGCTACTCGGACGCATGAAGAGCTGCCCTGGAGGGTGTGCGCCGGTTCGGTTTCCCCTCTTCCTTCTACTGCGGAGAAGTTGCCAAGGAAGGACTGCTTCGACAGTTTGTGATGTCTCTCCTCACTGACATTCCCGCTCACGCGCTGCGCATGCTGCAGCATGCGCAGCCTGGCCTTCACCTTCCTTGCCTGGATCTGCTCGTACACTGGATTCTTCGAACCTTCTGCGGTGGGAAGTGAGAATACCCCACCTGTCCGGGATGTGTATTAGCAGCTACACGCACGAGCTAGGAATGCGCTCCTTTCAGGACGGGCTCGTCAGCAACCTCGTACCTCAAGCAATCATCACCATCCAGAATGGCGTATGCGATTCGAGCTCTTTCCTTTTGGGGGCCTTCGATTTCCCAATCAGTGCCATTCCGAACCAGCTTCATTTGGTTCCTGGCTCTCCACCACTGATCGACTTCTCTCGGCAGCACCGCCCAGATTTTTTCTCGCGCGACCATCTCTCGCAAATAATCGAGGAGCGACTCATATACTTTTCTCGCACGACGGTCGATCAAATAATCCGGGTGCGCGATAAAACTCATCAGGCCATTCCGTTGCCGAATCATGCCGAGCTGTTTCTTCCATAGGTCAATCGAATAGTCTCCTAAGATATGGAAGAGAGAGTAGTCCTGGATGGTAGTCAATGGGAGTTCAAGAATTCTTCCTATGAAAAAAGGCATCACAGTGCAGCAGCCGCCGCGTTTTGGCTCCAGATGCGCAACGTTCGGCAGCGACATATCGTAGGAGAATTCGAACGCGTTGTACCAATCCAAGTTGCGATACATTGACCCCGCGCGAAAACCTTGGGCATGGTATTTGCGGGCATAATCGTTGATGGTTGCTGCCCGCCGCAGGAACTCCTCGCGCTCTCGATATAAATGCCCATCATGATTGAGATCATGGATATTGAACTCAAACCCGCGTCGCTTGATTTCGCCGACGTAGTCGTCGGTGACTTCGTAGCGGTGTTCCGGGATCACTTGAAAGGATGCCGTAATTCCGTAAGAATCGTCGAGATCCATCAATTGCGGTGTAAAGGTTTGACCGACGGAAGTTTCCACGTCGTGTGTCATGATCAGGCAACTGGGAGCACCTTCGGGCCAGAACCAGACGAATGGCACTTTCTGAATGCCGGCGGCTCGCATTGATAATTTCAGGAGCTCCTCGTGCAGCGTATCCACGGTGAAATCCACCGGCCATGCTGGGAATGGCCTGTTCCGCCAATCGCTGAAATAAGTTCTCTGGAGATGACGGCGAATCGAAAATGGCAAGAGCTTTCGAACTGCATAGTAGGCTGTGAGAACCCACTCCCGTGTCACGACCCGCTCTCTGTCGGGCATCAAGCTTTCCACGTAACGCTCCAGGCGCAGGTTATCAATAACTTGTGCGGGGACAAAGGGAAGCTGAACCTGTGTGCCGCTGATCCGTAAGTTCCTAGCTGTGTCGTACAGCATCGACGACCCGATTTTCGAGGCAACGCCGGACTCGGACTGGCCGTAGCAAGTCACCGTGGGACCGAACCGAAAGTATCCTGTATACCCTGATAATTGTGGCTCGAGAAGCTGTCCCAGCGAACCGTCAAAAACACGATAATAGTCAGATAGGGGTTGGATCATGGTCTTCGTTAACGCATCTTCTTCTAAGGAAATTACCCCGAAAAACCTGTGCTGGATCCGTGGGCCTCTCGGAAGGTCGCGTACTTGCCAATTCCGGAGTTCTGTAACCTACACTGCGGGATGGCTTGGCTCCGTTCTCATCTTGGTGGGTTGGGAGCCCTGAGATCGTTTCGCTGATCGAATTCAAGGCGGTCTACCCTATGTGGCGGTAGACGATCCTCCCTGTAAGCGCAAGCAGCTTGTCTGGCATGCGAGAAAAAATCCGCTTTGCAACCCTAAGGCGCCACCCATCAAACGAATCCAGACTGGAAGCACTTGGAAAGTATGAATATACCAATGGTTTTGGTTGGCTGACCCAGTGGTTCTTGAACGCAAGGAGTCCCGTGTGCTCTTCCTGTGTTCGGCCCATGTCGAATGCTGTTGCGCCGGTTGCCTTCGCCGCAGCAATAGCATTCCACAACAGCCAGGGCGTTGCACCAAGGTTATTGAAACGCGTGTCAGAGCACCCATATTTGTAGTAAAGAACATCCCGGAATCGCAGGGTCAGAATTGCGGCGATCGGTTGTGAATTCTGGTGCGCCACACGAATCTCGGCGTTGTCGCCCAGGCAGTGAATCAGGTTTTTGAACCAGGCGTAGGGAGTCGGCGGCACCCCATGTCTGCCGCGCGTGGGTAGGAACAGATCGTAGAACTTCCTTAGGAGATCCTCGGACCTGCCTGATTTCTCAATTAGACCAGATCGCTCCGCACGACGAATGCGCCGCTGGACAGAATTCTTGTCCAGATTCCGGAACACGTCGTTTAGGTCTGGATGAAGATCGAGAACATGAAGAAGGTAACGGACGCGGGGCCGAAGGCCATTCGTCTCGCTCGATTGGTCGATATTTCCGCCAGTGGAGCGAACTTCCACATACCTCCAGTTCTCGTGTTCTAAGGCAGTTTGCAAATAGCGAACCAAGAAGTCCAGGTCTCCGCGTGAGTCACAAAGAGACTCACAGTGATCTGAAAACGGCAGCGATACCAGACGCGACCCAGTGAGCCAACTTTTTACATGACAGAACACCCATCCATTCTTCAATGTGCCAGTCGGCGATGACGTCGTGAAAGCGACCGGCTCATATCCGTATGTGCGTTTCAGCGCTTCGAGCCAACCAACCGTGTGGAACACCGACGCATTGGGATGCCTTTCCACAAGCTCCGCCCACCGCGCGTCCTTTGTGGGATCGAGTTGATAGCAACAAAGGCGAGAAGCACGGTGGACATCGCATGTTGGCTGTGAACTGGTCACTTTGTTGGAACCCTGTGGAAGCTCAGTCGATCTGATCTCGCGCGGCCATGTTCTCGGCTGCGCGTCCGCCTCAAATGGCCTTCCTGAGTGCGTTCTTCAATCTATGTGCGGGGAAGCTTAGAAAACGGCTTCTTGAGATAGTCGCCTCGGAATTCAGAAAAGACCTTCTGGTAGCTACGGAGAGTTCGAAATGCGAGGCTTGGTGTTGACTGGCGCAAGGAAATCGTTGCACTGCAGAACTGCAGGGCATGCAGACGAGAAAACACCGTGCGGGAAGACCATGACTGAATCATGCCGTATGCCGGTTCCGGCCTGATGGTTTCGCATGCTCGATTGGGCCAGCCGGGATGTCGCATGCAGGGCATCGATCGAAGCGGTTCCAGACTCTCCCGCAGTGTATTCACAACCATGAATGGACACCGAAAAATTCGTACTCATTCCTGGAGAATTCACTTGCGGACGACGAGGTACCATCTAAAATTGCCAGTATAGGAACTCACTTCGGCCGCCAAGGTAAAGAATCGCGAAAGCCGCGATCATCGACACAGCGACGGCCCAAAACAGCGACGGTGCCCATAAGACTCGGGTTTCGGCAGTCGCGCCGTCGTGTGGACGCGGTTTCCAACCCAGCGCTGGCTCATACCGGCTCAACATATTCAGAGTGTTCGGGCATGCGAAGGCAATGAATACTGTGGCGGCGATCCAGAATGTGGTGCTCTTGAGACCGATAATGCTGACACTTCTCAATTCAGAGACCCCGATGCCGTGCAGTCCGAGCATTCCCTTAAAGAGATCGGCCGCTGTCTTGAGAGTTGCCGAACGGAAAATAACCATCGATGCGGCGACGGACACGAAGGTGATCATGAAGCCGGCGGGTTGCATAAATCGCTCGTAGCGCGACTTATCGCGCCACAGCTTAGGTCCCACTATTCGCCAGGCATGATTTACGGTCAGAAACACGCCGTGGAGCACACCCCAGACAATGAACGTGTAGCCGGCGCCGTGCCACATTCCCGATATAAACATCACCAGCAGAGTGGGAAACATCAATACCTCGATGAATGCCCCAGCACTTTTATTCCAGGCGACGGAACCTATTTGGTTCCTGGCGGCTCGCCGGCGCGTGAACCAGAGCGCCAAGGGATTGTAGATATAGGCGGTCAGAAAACGCGTTAAGGTCATGTGCCATCGCCGCCAAAAGTCAATGATGTTCGTAGCCCGAAGAGGCGAGTTGAAGTTTGGCGGTAGTCGGATTCCGAACATGCGGGCAATGCCGAGTGCCATGTCGGTATACCCCGAAAAGTCAAAATAGATCTGCAGCGTGAAACCAACGGCCGCAAGCCAGGCCGACAACAAGGCGACGCTGCTGCCCGAGGCAGCGCGCTCATAGATGGGCGTCACCGCTGGCGCGATCTTATCGGCAAGCAAGAGCTTCTTGAACAACCCGAACGCGAACAACGTCAAACCAACAGACACGTTGTCCTTATCGAAACGGCAAGACAGGCCGTGGAACTGCGGCATCATTTCACGATAGTGCACAATCGGACCGGCGATGAGCTGCGGAAAGAAGAGCACAAACAAGCAATAATCCTGCAGAGTGAACGACTCAATTCGGCCCGCATGAACGTCGATTAAGAAGGCGATCTTCTGAAATGTAATGAACGATATTCCAAGTGGTAGGATGATCCGTGCCAGAACCATCTGCGTGCCGAACGCATCGTTGATGGTGCCTAGGAGAAAATTCGTGTACTTGAAGTAGCCAAGAAACGCCACGTTGAACGCGATGCCCACCAGGAGAACAGCCTGGGCAGCCCTGCGATTCCCTTGCTTGCCCAGGCGCTGCAGCACGTGCGCCAGCACAAAATTGATGATGATCGACGGCGCGATGATTAGTACATTTAGCGGCCTCCACCAGCCGTAGAAGAATAGGGATGCGACGATTATCCAACGCAGCGCCCACGCACTGGAAGCCCTGCCGAGCGCAAAAAACACGACCACCACGAGAGGCAGGAAAACAAAAATGAATTCGTAAGAGTTGAACAGCATTAATTACACCACTCCTTTGGTCTTGCTACGCGCGGCCAAAATCGCGTCAATTCTTTGCACAATCGCGCCGACGTTCTGAAAAGACTCGACCTCAGCCACCCCAAACTTTATGCCAAATTCGGTCTCGACTGCGACAATGAAGCTGATGTAGGCGAAAGAATCCCAATTGGCCACTTCATCACGCCTAGTCTCCATTGTCAGCACGATCGAATCGTCTGACAGAAGGTCGCGGAGAATCTGCGTCAACCGGTTCAGAATATCTTGATCGGTCATGCTGCTCTGACCTCCTGGAAATATGGGTAGCCTGAGGCACATAGTCGGACAAACGTAAGAACCACCGGGTCGCGCCGTCATGGGGCGTGGCGGCATCTTGCGCGAGCGTGAAGCCGAGGGCCGAGTACAACTCGCGGACGACACCGTTTTTGGAAGTTGGTATGTAATCGGCGCGAAACATCCGTATGCCCATCCGACGCGCTGTCTCCACAGCGATATTCATCGCTTCCTGCTCCAGTTGCCGGCCGAACACTCGGCAACTCATGACCCAGGTGTCGATCTCCATCAAATCGGGCGACTGTGGGTCTGGAAGCAGAATCATCGCGCTGACAAGACCGTTGTCGCCGAACCTGTCGACGAGGCGGAATTGCAGCGTGAGACATCGATCGGTGGCGGCGAACCTTGTTACATCTTCAAGGGAATGCCGTCGAGTCGTCGGATTAAACTGATTTGTTTTTCCGATCAGCTGTGCAACTCGAGCCAGATCGACTGTCCGGAAGGGGCCGAAGGTCATCGACATCTCGAGTAAGCGCAGAAAGTCGTCCATGCTCTGCGACGACTCAAGAAAGCTCTCTCGCGAAGCGTTGGCTGAGTATTGCTCCCCGCGCCGAGCGTCTTCGGTGGTGAAGGCGACAGACTCGAAGTAGCCCGCATCTGCTAGGCACCGAGCGTACTGGGCTGCGTCGGCGGGCAGCTCTGGGACAGCTACCATGGGGAGGCTCTGCCGAATGCGCGCTCGCTCCGCGGGATTATCGTCGACAAACACCAAACTTTCGATTCCGATGTTCAACTGTTCGGCAATTCGCCTCAGGTTGGCCGCCTTGTCTTCCCAGTTCGCGACGAAGGCCGCTATGTCGGTCCGCCTCAGGAGCATCTCTGGATGGTCACGGAACACCGCCTCCGCTACCGCAGGGTCATTCTTCGAACAGATGGCCAGAATCACGCCACGCTCTCTCAGTTGTTTGGCATAGCGCTGCAACGCAAGGTGCGCTTCACCGGTCCCGGTGCCCTCCCCCAGGATGATCCCTTCCGGCCCGTCGTCACCGATCACGCCACCCCAAAGCGTGTTGTCGAGATCGAGGACAAGACATTTTTTAGACAATCCACGCTGGGCGGCGATGACTCTGGCAAGCAAGTCTCCGTACGCGGGCGCAGCCTGTGGCGCGACTTCCATTTTCGCTTGTAACCAGCGCGTCACATCGAACCACATATCCAAGCCATCACGCTCACTCGCTCGCGCTATATCCAGGACCAGAACGCCATCTTCAGCAGCTGCTTGCGACAACCGTTCGTTTAGTTGGGAGATCAACTGCGCCGGCGCGCCCGCAACAAGACGGTCATAACTGCCAAACAGTGGATCGGCTGTATTCAAAAAAGTCTGTTGGATCACGGTTGCGTGGAATGTCTCTCGCGCTTTTCGCCAGAGCATACGCAACTCATCGATCGACCGGCCGATCGCGGCATCTGCCTCGGTTGCCGTCGCCGTCAGTGGCACGGCCGCAGTCACCTCGCGCGGGGTAAGCGACAGCAACACGATCTGGGGGCGTAGCCGATGCAGAGGCGATTCTGCATCAAGCAGCTGTTGCCGGTATTGCCCGTAGGGTCCGACGTAAACATCGATGAGCAACCGTCGACGCAAACCACACACTCGGATAGATGGCACCAGATGGTCGACCGTCGCGGAAGTGAGAATCGCCAACCGAACCGATGAGAATCCCTGGGAGGGCTCCAGACAAGCTGAACCAAGAGCGCGATCGAGCTGGATTATTTCGAGGAGGCCGAGCCGGTGCTGGGCAAGTGCAGCAAGCTTCTCTAGACGATCCGGCGATGGTTCGAGCGCTAGGCCAAGACAAGCTCGGAAGTTCTCGGGCGGAGGCAGCCAGTCCATCATAGTTAATTAGCGGTTCGCGACCGTAGCGCTTGCCATTTCGATATGCAGGTCCGGCTGACCGCTAAGGCACTTCTGAATCTGCGGGCCGGCTGTCTCCAGAAATGCGGCGGACCAACGCTGCGCGCTTTCAGGATCAAGGTGGGAGCCATCGAACGTCATCAAGCCGGGCACCCTCGGCTCCACAAAGTTTAGGCCGAGCGCAGCGGCAATGGCCTTGGCAGTCCCGAGGTCGGTCTTCACCGTCGGGACGATTGTTAGTAGCGTGCATCCCCGGTCGACGGGAAGGCCTGACAGAAACTCTTTTCCTAACGGAATGGACGATGCGAGCATCTTCTGGTCGATATCTTCCTCATAGGATACCGGCTCGCTCTTGAAGCCGCTACCAACCGTGAGCCAAGCGCCGTCAGATCGCGACCGAAAAATGGCGGGTTCGTCTCCACAAACTGCCTTAAAGGTCGTGCAAACTTTCTTGTGAATGCCTTGCCACCGCTGCTTCTCTTCATACCGAGTCCTCGATGACCCGTCCTCCATGACGGTTTTCCCAGGTACAGTCTCGGATCGCTCGAAAAAAGAGTCGAGATTGATCACATAAACCTTCGCCTTCGGGCGAAGCTTGCGCAGGAGCGGCGCTTCAAACGTATAGTTCTCCCCGTGCGAAAAACCCAGCAAGTAGTAACTCTTAGATAGCGATGAGAACCACTGATCTGTCGCCTTCGCAGAGAACCCGAACTGCATCTTGCTATTCCCGATAAAAAGCACCTGAGCGTCCGCGGCCGCGGAGCCTGCTGCCGGTTCGAGGCCAAACCAGATAGCGCCGTGATCGTAGTCACCGTAACTCGTCGCTTGGCAGTAGCCTAGGTACGAGTCAGAACCGTATCCAGTAGCTGAGCAACCGAATATGCCCCAGGCTCTTAGGCTGTAAGCGCCGGCACCGACGGCGACTGCGATAACAAGCAAAATGTACAAACCTGATCTGGCCGCAAGCATAAAACTTCCACGACCTCGACCCGGTAGGCCAGTCGGATCAATCTGAGAAGGTTCGGCGGGCATCTTAGCTCCGGATTTTTTGGACACTGAATTGAGTATATTCATGCGGCAGCTCCGAGTGCAAGGAGCTGCTGGCGAGCCTGAGCCGGCGTGAGGTAGCCCAGGCGCTGGACGATCCAGCGCTGGTTGTAACGCTCGCGGAATTCCGCCAGTGCGCATCGCAGTTCCTCGACGTTTCGAAACACCCTCACCCACAGCAACTGCTCTTTCAGTGTGCGAATGAACCGCTCGACGCAGCCGTTGCATTCCGGCTGTCGCACGAACGACGGCGAAGACTCCATGCCCAGGAACGCGATTTCCGCCTGGTAGTCGTCGCTCATGTACTGGCTGCCGTGGTCGTGCCGATTGCGGATGCCCGCCGCCGCGCCGGCACGAAATCCGCCGCAGTAGTCGCGTACTCCCTGCCGTAGCGGTTCCAGCGCCTCGAACCGCGTGGCTTTTTTCGCTGCACGAAGGCCCACGCATTCCGTGGTGCAGTGATCCACCGCAACGAACACGGTCACTTGGCCTTCCTCGACGGTGGTTGTCATGGTGTGGTCGCTGGCCCAGACTTCGTTCGGCCGAGCGGTGATGATCCGGCCGGTGTGGGGATTCTCAGGCTTCGGGATCATGCGTGACGGCGCCAGCAGCTGTGCTTCGCGCATCAGCCTCAGCACCCGCGCCTTCGACGTGCGCACTCCCTCGAAGCGCAGCCGCGCCCACACTTTGCGGTGGCCCTCGCCGTAAAAGGGGGAAGCCGCGATGACCTCGCGGATCTTCTCGAGCAACACCGCATCGCTCCAAGCGGTCTTCGGTCCGCGCCGCCCGAGCACTCGCCCGGGTTGTGCGACGATGCCTCGCTGATAGTAAAAGCTGGAACGCGCCCTCTCCCATTCGCTGGTGACACGCGCCACGCCGTATCGTCGTCCCGTGAAGGGCGAAGCGGCGCGGCTCATGGCTTCGGCCTCCGCCAGACCAAAGGGCGTCCGGCCTCCAGGCGGTGGATCTTTTCCCGCAGCAATTCGTTGCTCATGCTCAGATCGGCCACCAGCGATTTCAGCTGCTGCGTCTCTTCGTTGTTCACGTCGGCTTCCCGCGCCTTCAGGTTGGCGGCGCCGCCCTCCAGAAACTGATCCCGCCAGCCGGACAGCGTCGCGGCGGTCACGCCCGACTCGCGCGAAAGTGTTTCGAGGTCTTCCCCGCGCAGCAGCCGCAGAATCGCTGCAAACTTGCGTTTCGCCGACCACCGGCCCCGGCCGTCACGCCGCTCTTCGGGAGCCCCCTCCGGTCGCCCCTCGGGCTCCCTCCGGGGCTCCCGAAGCTGGTTCTCTCTCTTTGCTCATAGACACCTCCTTGTGATTTTCCATCCATTTTCATCACAATTCGGTGTCCAAGAAAATCCTAGGGCGCGGGATAGTTTGGTAATACCGCTGCGGCCCTAACGTTAGCCTCTTGTTAGGCGCAAAGAATGTTCGACTCGCTGAGACTGCGCTAAAGGGCTCTGTGAGCGTTCAGATAAGCTACCGCCCTGTAGGTGAAACACAACGACCATTAAGTAGCAATTGATTCGCCAAAACTACCAGCCAGCGCGTGCAGTCCATTTCCTTCTATCTAACTGCAATTCAAACGCTTAGCTCTCTCGACGCGAACTAGACACAGAGTGCCCCACCGTTCAGTTCCTGGCGAGTGCCATTCGTGGGAAAAACCATTCCACGGTGCCTCCTGAGCACAATCCGACCGCAGGAAGGCACTTCTATGCTGTACCTGATCGATGCAACCAAGCATTGAAAACAAAGGACCAAGCGCGAGTCCGCACTCGACGCGCCCTCGCGGTACAGGTTAGGTCCATGACATTGCCGAAAATGAGTACAAATCCTTATCACGCGGCTTCTTTGGCCGACTCGCTAAAGGTCCAAACGACGCTGCATTCCGCGGGTGCGGGAAGACCGGGTCCTTCAAGGAGGCGGTGCTGCGACCCACAGCTCAAGACTAGTGCCCAGCTTCGGGACTTATCTTCGCTGCACGTCTGCTTCCGCGACGGCCGCGTGGAGTTGAGTACGCCAGTCCGGTAGCCGAACACCGAAAGTTTGCTTGAACCGCACATTGGATAGGACAGAATAATTGGGACGACGCGCCGGAGTCGGATATTCGGTCGTTACTATTGAAGGTCTCCCCATTTGGTGAGTTGGGTGTTCATTAGCCACGGACTACTGTCTTAACAAAGATGTCGCCATAGACGTCCCCACGCTTGAACTTGGAGATCGTAGCCACCAGCTCTTCAGCGGACATCCATTCCGGCGACTGGAAGGACTCGTTTTCTCCCATAGTGTAGTTGAAGCGAGCACCGCTGAAGATTGGGTTGGTTATGCACCTGTAAGCGGCAGCTGTGAAACAGAGATTGTATTCGAACGACAGAAGCCTTGGGCAGCGGGACAGGCCAGCGAGGACGCCTTCTTCAAACCCCTCAACGTCGATCTTGATGTAGTCGGGGAAACCATAGTGTTCAATCAGGGTATCGAGGCGAAACATCGGGACAGTGACTTTACGGTTCCACACGTCCCAGTTTGTATGACAGGAGCGTATGGAGTTGATCCAATCGTTAGACAAACTACTAGTCGCGTCCATGGAGTCCGATACGTTTAGTGTTGCCAAGCTGTCTTTCGGACCAGCGACCGCCTGTAGGACTTCCACTTCGGGGTAACAAATTTGTATATGACGCACGCAATCATTGTTCGGTTCGACCGCAATCACTCGCGCCCCAAGCGAGCTGAAGACGGAGGCCAACTTTCCCAGGTTTGCCCCGATGTCAAAGATAAGGCGCGTATCCTTTAGAAGGGGAGCGTAGAAGTCACGAAGGAGTTTTTCGTTCGCAGCCCTCTTTCTTCCGAGAGTAGCGCGATACAGGCTAATCATCACAGGATGAAGACCGACGGCATTTAGCGCTTCTTCGATCTTTCGGCGACTTGGTTTCATATGGGAATCTCCCTTGTTATTAAGCCGATGCTTTTTCTCCCTCAACGCATCTTGAGCCAGATTATATGTTTTGAGACAGCATACGCATATAACCCGGCGATCATTGGACAATCCTCTTCCAGAAGAATAGCGCTCCATGACCTCTGTCTTTGCGCAACGCTGGGCGGAAGGCGAAGCGCGCTGTCGTCGCTATCGTGTGCGGCGGCTGGAATTGTTCGGCTCTGCCGCAACCGGCCAGGACCGGCCCTGGAAAGTGATCTCGATTTCCTGGTTGAGTTTAATGTGCTTCCGCGGGCGGCTATGCCGATGCTTACTTCGCTTTCGCGAAGCCTTAGCAGCGTTTTTTAGCCGTGCGGTCGATTTGATCGTCCTCTCCGCGATCGTCTCCTCCGCGGAGTGCGTTTCTTCGGCGATGGCATCCGCATGCACTCCCTCGTCGTGAATTTCGATTAGCGCCACGTGCGCTTCATCGATTCTGTACATCTTGAGAAGGACCTCGACGTAAAAGCCCGCTTCGCTTGAGAACTAGTCGGCACCTTCAACCGGGGACAGCGGCAAGGTCTAACTGAGAGATCACGGCTTGAAACAAGTTGAAGCGACAGGGGCCTCTGACCGCGCTGTCAATCCGATATGGCCAAACATCGTTCTGAAGTCTTCAAGGCTATAGCCCGAACAAGAACAAGCCGCGACCTGCCGGCACCGCGATAACTTGCCGTCCGTCTACTGTAAATGAGATTGGAGTTGCGCGGGTGTCCCCTCCGAGAAAAAAGCGCCATAGCTCATGTCCGGTTGCAGAGTCTAAGGCAAATACCCAGCCCCCCGATCCTCCAAAGATTAGGCCGCCTCCCGTAGCGAGCAGCCCGCCGTAGTAGAACGTGCCCTCAATTCGAGGTGAGAAGTGTTCCCATCGTTTTGCTCCGGTGGCAGCGTCGAGCGCACGCACGACTGCAATCGGTGGTGCGATGTAGTTTCCCTGAAAATTCTCAAAAAAGCCTTGATCGCCGCGGTCGATCCTCGTAGACGTGGGCGCCTCTTCAGTTGCTGGCACGAATATCAATCCCTTTCGCTGGTCAAATGCCGCATTTTGAAAATTCGTGCCACCTCCTCCGAAAACGGGTAAAACGATTCGCCCGGCATCGGACGCGTCGTCCGGATCCGCGGGGATCGGTCGTCCAGCCGAGTCAAGGCCCTTCGCCCAATTTAGTTTGACAAACGGCGCGCCCGCCAGGAATTCTCCAGTAACTCTGTCCAGCACATAGTAGAACCCATTCCTGTTCGCCCAGCAGATTACCTTACGGCTCTTGCCCTTGACCGTAACATCCGCCAGGATGGGAGTTTGCGCTGAGTCCCAGTCATGCTCATCGTGGGGAGTGAATTGAAAGTACCATGCCAGCTTCCCCGTGTCGGCGTGCACCGCAACCACACTATCGGCATATAGGTTATCGCCGGGATGGTCGTGTCCCGAAATGTCTTCGGACGGGTTGCCAGTGCCCCAGTACACAAGGCCGAGCGATGGGTCATAGCTCCCGGTGGCCCATGTTGAGGCTCCGCCCGTTCGCCAGGAATCACCGCCACCCCAGGTCTCATGACCCGGTTCGCCTGGGGCAGGAATTGTGTCGAACTGCCACTGCTTCTTGCCAGTTTCCGCGTCGTAAGCAGCTATGAAGCCCCGAATTCCCAATTCGCTTCCTGCAACCCCAACAACGACCGACCGATTTACAATCAGCGGCGCCGCGCTCAGGGAGTAACCCTGGGAATATTCTGCTACGTGAGTCTCCCAGACCTGTTTTCCGGTGTCCGCATCGATGCAAACCAAATATCCTTCTAGGCTGGCAAGATAAACACGGTTATCGAGGATTGCGAGACCTCTGTTATATCGGCCGCAGCACGCGGGCACGTCGGCGGGAATGTTTCGTGTATATCTCCAAATCAGGTCCCCGGATTTGGCACCTAAAGCGTCGACGGCGATCGTATCCGACGGAGGCTCGGTGATGAAGATGACTCCGCGAGCGACAAGCGGAGTCGCTTCGATCGTTCGTAAGTTCGTTTCGAACTGTCGAACCCATCGGATACGAAGTTGCGCCACATTTGCAGGAGTAATTTGGTTTAGCGGCGTATAGCGGTGCCCATCAAGAGAGCCCGAGTAAGTCAGCCATTCATCCGCTTTGGTTCCGGCCGAGATAACTTGGTCGCTGCTTACCTCAATGTTCAAAGGGGCCTTACCGAGACCCAAACCGATAGTGTGTAGTCGCAAGTACTTCACAAAGGCTACGAGTTGCCAACGCTGCTCTAGAGAAACGGAGGGAGCACGCATGGCCGTGTTCGCGACGCCGTCCCTCAAGACTTGGTAAATGGATAGATCGTCGTCGCCATGTTTGAGCCCTGGATGGTTGAGCGGCGGCCCACCATGCCCGCCTCCTCCATCGTGGTCATGGCACATTGCACAACGCGTGCTAAAAATTCGCGAAGCAGCTTGAAGATCGGCGTCAGAATAGTATGGATTAGTAACGCTGGAATGTATTTTCCGCCCTGCCACCACGCCTTCCAAGCCAAAACCACCTCCATGGTGCGCCATTTGCCAAAGTTCGCTCCATGACAACTCGGGAATACCGCCAAGGGCCTTGCGGCCGAAGAGCTTTATGCGCCACGCGATCGATGCCGACGTCTTCCCGCTCAGCAGTTGGTTCGTTCTTGGGTACGATTTCCAAAAGAAAACGCCCGCAAGCATCACGCCCATTACGAGGATCGTGAAAACGACCGCAACGCGGGCAACACCACGTCTACTAATCCTTCCCCGATCTCGGCGTCCAGCGGAGCGCGCACTTACGTGTTTCGTTATATCTATCCACATGGGTGTCTTCTCACGATTCTGTTCTGATCACATTCATAGAATCCATGTGCTTTTCTAGGGATTTTGCGCTAATCCGTTTCAAGCGATTTGTCTCGAAAAGCTGACAGACGCTTCACCTGCCGACTAGAGATCCGCTGAAGCGCCAAAGAGCGTCAGGTTGTGGCAGCAGGTTGCACTGGTACCCTGGGGGCCATATTCATTCGCGAAAGCGATAGGGCTTGGCGGCAGCTCGCCACGAGCCGCTTAATTTCACTTCAAAGAAGGTTCTTGACGATTCAGCAGTTTCCTTGGCGAGGATGGTCGAAGCAAGCCGGAATAGACACTAATAGTTGCTTGGCCGACCAAGTCCCAAGAATGGTTCTTGCTCGCAAAGTCTCGTATCTCCTGGCGCCGCGTGTCCAGGCTCGCAAACAAATCGCTGGCGAAGTAGCGCTTGATGGCTCTCGCTAGGTCCTCTGGATCTTCGGGCCTAAAAACGAATCCGGTCTTGCCCTCAATGATCTCTTCCTTCAGGGAACCCACGTCAGCAGCGAGAACCGGTAAACCAAAACTGTATCCCAAAAACAGAACGCCGCTCTGGTAAATATGCCTGTAAGGCAGAACGAGGACATCCGCTGCTTTAAAGTAAATTTCAGTTTCGGCGTCAGGAATGTAATCCGTCCTGAGGATTATGCGCCCGCTCCGAACATCATTTTGGATCGCTTGCCGGATTTGCGCCCAGTAGCTTTCGCAGTTTTTAGGCCTACCGGCGATAATCAACTGATAATCGTGATGTTGGGCCGAAGCTTGCTGGAACGCGGCTACAAGATATTCAAGTCCCTTGTAAGGCGTAATGTTGCCGAAAAATAGGATTGTTTTTGCTCGTTCTCGGATGCCCAATCGCTGCTTTGCCTCACGCGGCGATAGAGTTGCGTTTGGCACGGCATTGTTGATCCCGAACGGAATGACGCTGATCCGGCTTCCTGACACTTCGAACTCGTCCATGAGTTCAGTCTTCATCTTGTCCGTATGAACGAACATATGATCGGCGAGCCGATACTGGATCCCAAGAGTTAGGCGATTAAGCGCTGTATCGTTGGAATCCCTTGTCCCGGCGTTCACGTTGTGGACTGTCAAAACGATCTTCTTCCTCAGAAGGATGTAGTAAAGCATTAGTATGGTGCGATCAAAGGACTCGAATTTGTTGTTCCATAGGATATGAAAGATTTTTCGCTTTGACTTTGCAGCGTAGCAAATCAACTTGACGTAATAAGTCAGCACCCGAAAACTCTTTCGCACCATGTTGGCGTCCGGCCGCTGATCGCCTCGCAAGTTCAGAAAAGTGACTTTGGACTTACCTCGGAATTCAGGAAGATCCAATTCGTCATTGGCGATGAGATCCATCGCGACGTCTTTAGAAATGAGCTCTGTGGCCAGACCAAATGCATAGGGTTGGTCGGCACCACCTGTAAGCAGCGCCACATCGATCTCAGGAGTCGTATCTGATGCCATCACACGTAGGCCGTCGCGGTTCGGAAGATCATCTTAAGCTATTGCGCTTGAGAAGCATTTTCATGCCTTCGCCAGTCTCTCTTCCAGGAGTTCACAGATTGTGTGCCCAATTGTGATATGCATTTCCTGGATTCGTGGCGTCGACTTAGAGGGAACACAAAGGCATAGGTCGCACGCGATTCTCATCTGGCCGCCGGATTCACCCGTCAGGCCAATAACCGTTACCTTCCTTTCGCGAGCCGCCTCGATTGCGCGTAGGATATTCGCGCTATTCCCGCTGGTAGAGATCGCGAGCAGCACGTCGCCCGGTCGGGCGTGAGCGCTGAGTTCGCGAGCAAATACGTATTCATATCCGTAATCGTTTCCCACTGCCGTGAGGGCTGACGTATTGGCGTGCAGAGCGAGAGCGCGGAGGGGCTGCCGCTCACGCAGAAAACGGCCGGTCAGTTCGGCGGCGATATGTTGGGCATCTGCGGCGGACCCTCCGTTCCCTGCGATGAGTAACTGACCACCACCCACAAGGGATGAATAGATCAAATCAACGGCGGCGGATGCTCCTGGAGCGAGCGTTGGAAGTACCCTCGCCACGTCCATGTGCTCCTGCCAAATGGCTTTGATCTTTTCTATCTGCTGAGCGGGAGTTTCCACGTTCGTGCGTTCGTGTTCAAACTCACTGAAGTACGACATGATTTATTGCCCTCATCAGTCTGTGACTTTGAGATTCTGAAACTCATGTGTTGCTTTATTCCAATCCCGCACCCACGGAAGCGTTTACGCGCGGAAGCCACGCTCGAGCCCGCTTCGCTGCGACAAACCCAATAATCAGTTTCATCCAAGCATACTTCCAGCTCAGACGCGGCAATTGAGGTGGCCACATCCGAGATCGAGTCGGTCTTCTCAATACTTTCAAGCAATCCCACAGAGCTTCGTCTCCCGACTAGAGAACAGTTGGTCTGCCACGAGGTCAAGTTCGCGGCGTACTGGACAAGCGAAATTCGCTCAATAATTCCTTCAGAGACATCATTTCTTTCCGCACGGGAGGTATAAGTGCCGAGAACAAGTAAACCACTGCGAAGCCCAGAGCAACAGTTAGAAGTTGCGAAAATAATCGCTCTGGAGCGATTAAGTGCAGGGCCAGCTCTGCAACAACTGCACTAACAAGGCACAAGACAAGCGGGTACTGAACGGCCCGCCCAAGACGCCGAAGAGTTAAGTCCGTATCATGAAAGGCGAACTTGAGCATCCATGGGAAAATGATAACCAGAGCCAAGGAGCCAGATAAAGCCACGCCCTTGATGCCGAAAGGCAGCCCGATTATAAAGCTGCAAACGATGATGGGAGAAATGATGAGCAAGAGTTTCAAAAGCTGTTGCGATTGCCCCCGACTCACAAATAACCAGATTATCGACTCAAGGAAAAGTTGCGCCAACGCAGAAATTACAAGGATCTGGAATACCGGCGTAGCTTCTCGCCACTGATTGCCAAGTATCAGGACAATTACCGACTTCGCGGCAACCAGAAGAAATCCGAACATTGGAGCACTGATCCACATCAGCAGGTTGGCGACACGCAGGTAATATCGCGCAAAGCGCTCCGGATCGCTCTGGATTCGACTGAAGGCAGGAATAGCCACGCCGGCGGCCGGCACGCTGAGTTGGCGAACGGGTAGCATGAGGAGATTATAGGCCTTCGAGTACAGCCCCAGCGGCCCGGCTCCCCAATACCAGCCGACGAGGACATTATCGGCGCTGCGGCTGATAGTGAGTAAGAAGTAGGAAGCCGCAACATTGCCGCCAAAGGCAATCATGGAACTAACTTGGGCATCGCGCCGGGGTAAGCCCGGCCTCCAATCGACCATCAGCCAGGAAAGAATCAGTGCGCTCAAATTCAATGTCAACGGGAGAGCAACCAATGCCCAATAGCCTGCCCCTCGCCAAGCCATCGCGATAGCAAGAGGGACAGCTAGACAATATCCAGCGACATCCCGAATGGCTATGGATGAAAAGCGCATCTGACGCTTGAGAATCGCGTCGGGTTGCACCCTCAAACCGCCAATAAGAAATGTGAGAGAGACCAGTAACGTGATCTTTACAAGCCGCGGCTCCCGATAAAACGTCGCCAACACAGGCGCCAGTGCCGCTGTGAGGAGCATGAGTGCAAGCCCAATAGCGACATTGATCCAAAAGAGAGTACTGACTTGATTATGCGTAATCTCTTTGCGCTGGATCGTGGCTTCAGAGAGGCCGAGATCCGCAAATGCTTGGCCTAGTCCGGTGATCGTGGCGACCATAGCTACCAGTCCGAAGTCGGCCGGGGTCAGCAGCCGCGCTAGCACCACCGTTGCGATTGATTGGATAAGAAACTGCGCGCCCTGTGATGTGAGGTTGACCAAACCTCCGCGAACAGATCGACCTCTCAGGTCAGCGTGCAGATGTTCGGTGCTAAGCGCGTTTACGGACAGTTCTTCCGCAGACATTCAGGTGTTTTCCAGGGATTCTTCAGTGACTTGCCAATATATCCGCGCACAGAGTGCGGTTTCGGGATCAAGTTGATCGCTTGCAGCGCGACGAAACGTTCCTGCGAAACTTCCGATGCACCAGTCTTATTCCGTGGTTACACTGGACGATCGAGACGGGTTGCCTTCCGTATGGATTTTACAACGCGTCCCAGATCCGCTAACGCCGCAATAGGAAGACCGACGAGTTCTGGATGCCCCGCTCCCAACGCCCGCAGAAATCGGCTTAGAACGTAGTGCGGCCCCATCCATTCCGTATCGCACCCCAATTCCGCCTTGAATTGAGCCACTGAAAGGGTATAAGGGGACAGATCCAGGTAAACCTTTTTGACGTACTCTCTGATGTACTTCCTCAACCCATCTGAACGCTCTACCCCCCATTGCTCGGACCACGGTTTGCCGGCAAACGAATGAATGAATGCGGGATTGTCACCTAGAAGATTCCCTATCCTCTCAGCAACGGTGTAGCCATATATGCCATTAAATTGAAGTATCTGTTTTCCCTTCCGCAGTATATGTATTGGTATTTCCGCGAATTCTTTTGAAGTCAAAAGCGCAGTCAAAACGTCTTGATCCCCTAACATGTGAGCAGGCCTCTCACGCCAGCGTCTTTTTTGAACGTCCTGATATGTGTTTGATTCCAACAGTTCCCGCCATCGTGCCATCAGACGGTAATGGTTCTTAGTGACGCGAAGCACTCCTGAATTCAGGCCGAATGGCAGAACCCTACCTACTGAAAAACCCCAAAGGCGTGCGCGGAGTGCATTCCGGTCGTCACGGTCGTCCCCGAGTGCATCCTCGGTCGCAACAAAAATGTCATCGTGGAGTTGACCAAAAATGCGAGTGATGTCTCGCATGACGATAACGTCAGAATCGATCCATATGACTTCATCAAAACCCTCGTCGATTAGGCGCATAATAGCGTAGGGCTTTACATTCCATCCCTGACCACCGGAATGGTCCGTCCGAAGCTGCACTTGCGGACACTTCTTGATCCAGTTGCGAAATCCATCTTCTGCGGGTGGATAGCAAAGATTAACTGCCATTTCAGAACAATGCATATTTAGGCTTAAAAGAAGCAATTTTAAGGAGGGTTCGCACGGTCTTCGATCCTCTGAGACACAGATCGTTGATTTCATTAGAATTGTCTAAGAGACAGAATGAAAGGCGTCGTTTTCAGGCGCGGGCGGCGACCGCGAACTCGGCCATTCGCTGACCGCGACTCGGGTCGCTTATTGAGCGTCAATTATTTATTGAACGACAACCGTTAGGTTTGTCGGTGGAGCAGGAGGATTTGAACCGGATCCCGATCCACTTGAATCGTTCTGGTACACCGTCGAGCCGAACTGCCGAATATCAGGCCAGAGGAAGTTATTGGTTCCGTTACATGCATTGGTGCCGGGATTGCTTGCAAGGGCAAACGATACCTGCCCCGACGCGGGGACGTTCGTAATCTCATAAGTTCCAGCGCAGGTACCACTTTTGATCTGGAATTCCCCCATCGGCGTGTCGCCCCAAGGCGTTCCTATAGATATTGTCTCGATTCCACTCGACCAGCTCGATGCTGTGATGGATGCCGCTATCTGGAAACTCGTGTCGATGGGCAGGTTCTTCCATGCGACGTAGGCCGGGATGTCGTAGGCGTGACCACCGTAGCCACCAGTGACAAGAGCGCTCCCGTGGATGGCGCCGCCGCTAACGTCCGGGCCGATGGGAGGGTATGGCTCCGTAGTGAAAGTAGAGCATGTCGGATAGTTCGTGCAGACCTTCCACCAGTTCAGGCCCGTGCCTCCGTTCGCATAGGCCGTCTGTACAGGCAGGAAAAATGAAGGCGGTAGGGTTGTCGAGCTAGGAATCGACTGATCGAATGGAGCAGCGGCACCTGATAGTGAAGTGGGAACTTCCGAAACTCCCCCGCATAGCGACCAATCGGGGCTGGATGAGTTGCCGCACCAACGGACGTTTTGCGTGATTACGTCATAGTTCCCCCACCGATAGGAAAATGTGAGGGCGCTTGGATCGCGCGTTGGCCCGTTGTCAGTGCCGATCTGAAAGACAGCGATATAATTGTTTGGTTGCGATGTCGTGGTGTCTACCTGATAGGTGGTGGTCAAGCTCCAGCCGAGGACGTTTCCGATAGCGTTCTCGAATCTCGACACGCCCTGCCAGTCCATGCTCTTGCTCTTGGTGTTGATCGCCAGATAAGGAGGATCGCCGATGTAGGCGTTACGAAAGAACGTGTTCAGGTTGTGCGAGCCGTGGATCGAGTCGTCCTGTATCTGTCCCTCTTGGTTGCTTTCGTGAAGGATGAAGAAGTCGCCGGGGTTATGCGTCACCCACATATTGTTGACGTACTGATAGTTGCTCGATCCTCCACTGATCGCTCCATCCCGCGAATAGTTGTAGGCGTAAACATCACCCAGCAAACCACCCTGCGAGAACACTGGAGGCCCGGCTTGCACGATGTCGTTCAAAAACAACACATACTCTGCGTTCGAGAGAACCTGAGTTTCCGAGCCAGTGCTGCCTATGTTGTAGTGCGTCCAAAAGTAATTACTCATTACAAGATCATTTAAGTCGTATATGATCGGTATAAAGCCATCGCCACCGGAGCCACTACCACCAATCGCACGAATGCCCTTGATCCAGCAGCCATAACAAAACCGAAAATTGATTTGGTCCTGACCTGTTTGGCCGGATGAATCGAACGATCCGCCTTCCAATCCAATTCCCCAGCGGAAGTTATATGCGTTAACGTATGGAGTTCGCGCACTGCTCCAGTTCGGCGCTAATAGGCCGGGAGAGAACACTACACAATAGTTTCCTGAGCCTGCCGCGCAACCACTCACTCCATTCGCGTTGATCGCGGTTATCAGACCAAATTGGAACTCATTTCCGGTTAGCTGCTGCCCTGCATTCACGCCTTGATCGCTGCATGGATTTGTGGGGCCAGATGCCGCAACTCCACACTGGAGAATTCCACCCGTATCAGTCGTGCTTCCCGAGCATTGTGCGATAGTTGAAGCGCTGTCCTCATCAAAGCACTGATAGATAGCGAGAATGGAACTTCCTGCTGTCAATCCTGTCACCGATGACAAATAGACTGTGTTAGCTCCTTGCGCGTAACTCGGAATCCCCACTGGAAATACCCCGCTTCCACCTCCTAGAAGCCCGCTTCCTGAAGTTATCGTCACCACCATGCCTGCTTCGTTGAACTTGTAGAATACTCCGTCGTCAGAGTGCAGCGTGACCCCGTTTGTTTCATTGACGATGGCGCTGCTGAAGTAATAGTTCCCTGCTGCGACGTGAACGTATTCACCTTGCGGGCAGGCGGCGATGGCATTGTTGAGGGCCGTGGGCGCGACGTAGTTGCTCGAGCTCATTCCTGAGAAGCTGGCCGTGGTAATAGTTGAACCACATTGCGTCCGCGTCGGCGGAGTCCACGGGTTAGGCGTAGTTTCGCCATCCGGCAAGGTCGCCGGGAGGCCGGCCTTGGTCCAGTCTGTCGCGCGGCTCGGGCTCAAGATGCCGGACCAGTTCTGCGCCTGCGCCACTGCCGCCGAAGTGACACAAAGCAACAGAAGATAAAGAAGATTTCTGACCAATTTGATCCTTCGGATCATGCGCATAATCCCCTTTGAGCGCACCCGCATTCTCTCAAACATGATATTGGTCAGAAACGCCTCCAAAAGCTACTGTCCCGTCGGCCAGTCTTAGTACAGGATAAGCGGCAGGGCGTTTCCTCGGTGGATCCTCTCACGTTACGCAATCGCGCCCATACGAGGCAGTTGGTCAACAGTTGTGAACCGTGTCTCGGACGATCGAGCATGAGTGTCAACAAAGAGACGGTGCAGAAGTTCCAAGCTCAACAGCTTATGAATCTCGTTGGTGTAATTGCGATTTCCCTTAAGGTGACCCAGCACAACTGCCTCGAGCTGTTTTCGCTCTATGTACGATCTCGAAAGGCTGCAGGGCTCCAGCAACACGTCCTTAACGTATCCAGCCAATGTATCTCGGTACCACACTCGAAAATGGAAGGGCTTGTGCCTTCCGAGGAATAATCGTTCCAGCCGCAGTGAAGAAAGGGAATGATCAATTCGTGCGAGCCATTGCGGCATTCCCGAGTCATAAGCGTATTCGGCCTTGAAGAGGAACTCGAGAAAGCCGCGGGACAAGACCCGCGAGAAAGGACCTCGTTCTCCTGCCAAGCCACGGTCCGTCGGCACGTTCAGAAGGGCCCTGTTCCCATCCGCAATCAACCGCAAAGAAACCTCGTTGTTGATGAAGGCTGATTCAGGCGCGCGAGAGACAGTTCGTACAAAATCGTTGTCCAGATAGGGCGACCGCAGTGAAAGCTGCGTCTCCTCGAGAGAGAGGATCGCCCGTTGATGCCATGAAGCTTGCTTGAACGCGGCAAAGGAAACCGGATGTCCTCCAAGAACACAGGCGTAGGTTTCCTTGGCTTGGCGGATATAGGCGAGAAACTCCGGACTGAACAACCCGGCCATAGGCTCCTGCGGCTTGAATGTCCGGACTCCGCGCAGGATTTCTCCACCATAGTTTCCCGTCATCCTTACCGGGGCAATCTGGCGCGCTTTTTCATTTAGATAAAGGTCCGGGGCGCGGCCCACATCTAGGCATCCATCACTGAGGTACACCACACGTTCGGCGTAAGGCGCAAAGTTCGAGAGAAATTCTTGGCCAGCGGTTATGACTTGATGAGGCTGCTTGCAAATGCTGGCTACGCGCCGCGATATGCGAACGTCCTGATTGTCGCGGAACATGCTGCCGAAGGTGTAACAAGGCAACGAGCCGGCCTCAAGCCTCTGCCACGCCATGATCATCCGGGTGTCCAGGCCGCCTGTCAGAGACATCCCGATGCGCTCACGGGAATGGAAATACCGGGGAAGGTTTCGCGCGAATACCTCCCGAAGCTCCCGATAATATGCTTTCGGATCCAGCCTTTCTTGATCTTCCCATTCTCGTGGATGGAAATAGCTGCGTTTACCCTCGATTGAGCCATTCCGAAACGACCATGCGGAGGCTGGAGGCAGAACGTGGATGCCCTTGAAAAGCGTGCGATTCTCTAACACACAGCCGCAGGAGACGAATTCACCTAACGAGCGCGGCGCCACACCTCGAAGTTCAGGTCGCACGGCAAGAATCGCTTTGGCCTCTGCGGCGAAATAAAACGCGTCCTTCGATTCGTGATAGTAGACTCGATGCATTCCATACCGGTCATTGAAAAGCATCGCCGTTCCACGACCCCGGTCAATCAGAAGTCCCTGAAATCTGCCATTCAATGCAGCGGGAAAAGATTCGTTTTCCTCCTCGTAGAGGTGAACAAGGTAGGAAGCTTCGGCGTCATCCAGATGGTGCCCTCGTTCCGTAAGATGTTGCGGTGTGCCGGGCTCCGGAAACTCCTCTCCGGAGAAGATAAGCACCACGTCTTGCCGTTCATTTTTTAGGGGCATCCCATCGCAGAACGACCCCTTTCGCTCGACCGAACCGACATACACTCCGAGCGATTCGTCCATCCACATACCGGTCACATAGGACTTCTCGTGGTACATAGCCATTCCCATCTGGAGAAGCTCTCGCTCTGCGGCTTCTCGTGGGATCCGACCTATCAAACCTACGATTCCTGGCATGGATGCTCCATCCCTATATCACCTTGGCTATGCTTGCGCATCTTGATCTACTTGGCCTGGATGGTTGTCAGGAGGAAAAAGGCGTGACGGCATCGAACGTTCCACTGCCGTCCGTCGTGAGCGATACCAGCGAGCCGATTCACAAGGATGAGGAACAAGAGCGCTTACGTATAGACGAAACTCTTCTAGGCGCTCTCCAGGCCGGGGAACCGTTTTGCGTTCCAGAAACTCCGAATTTTGCGATACGCGGCGGCGACCGGTTCAGGAACCTGATCAATGATTTCGTGGTGGAGGCCTAAACGCAAGGCCATCCGGCCCGTAAGTGTGAGTGGCACATAGTATCGGGGAACCTCCACCTTGTGAAACCCATTCTGCAGCTTGAAGTCTGCCAGGCTGTCCTTATGCTTTTTGCCGTAGGACAGATTCGCATACCACAGATTTGGAATTCCCCGATCAGCACAGGACCGCACCGCCTGCGCGATCAGTGCATTTGTCGGAGCCTTATCGCGGTGCCGGATCATGGAAAGAATGTGCAACAGACCCGCTTGGCTCCAGTCTTCGTTGGCTACCAGCTTGATGAAGCCAATCAGGCTATCTTCGAGGAACGCACCGATAAATACGCTTCGATCGAGAAAAGTCGCCTTCATTCTGCGCAGACTTTCGAACTCCTTCCCATAGTGAGGAAATTTTCTCCCTTGCCGGATCGGCGACTCGTTGTAGATGGCGGATATGCCTTGAATGAGAGCATCGTTGAATGGAATCTCCCGGACGACAATCCCATTTTTTGCGGCCTTGCGAACCTTGTTCCTGACCTTGAAATTAATCTGTTGAGTCATCCAGTTCTCGAAGCTTGAAACGCGAAGGACAGCCATGTTGTCCCATTCCATGTGATAGCTATATTTCGGCGACGTTTCGGAAAGCTTTTGAACAAACGTGAAAAGGTCAATCGAGGTGCTGGAGTTCCGGAGATGATCTAAAGCCGCCTCTGGGTCCTCCAGGAATTGGTACCCTTCTCCGTCGAGAAAACCGATCCGGATTAGCTTCCCCCTGATACGAATTTCCTTGCCTCTGATCTCCAAAGATGGCCTACCTTTCTTCGCGACGCTTGGGAATGGCGCAACAAATGACCTCGTCATTTGCGAGAAGTGAGCGGGCAGAGTGGGCTAATTCTGAGAATCTGGGATCCATACGGTTGCATCCCCAGCGTACTTCGATTTAACCACGAATACAGCATGAGAGTTGGTTATGGCCGGACCGCCAAACGTCACAATGGCCTTCTCTATATTGTTACTCGAACCCGCGGCCTTCTGGCACTGTAAAACAGTCTCCCAAAACAACCGGACATCTCCCAACGAAGCGGGCGGTCGATTCCGTCTTGTAATCGCGCTTTCAACAGAATCGATGGGGCTACCTGCATTGTCGGCGAAGCCTATTTCATCGCGACAATAGTTTGAATTGTGGAGCCAGGACAGGATGCTCTCCAACTGATAAGTTCGTTCGCGCTCCGCAAGAACCGGACTTGCGACCCTTGTCACTATGGGTACATCGATTCCCACACGAACCATCACAAGGACTATCGCCGATGCGACGATGGCGCCTAAGACATATTGGGTCTTAATGTGAGAGAGGACCTTCTCAGCCGAAGACCAGCCGAGGGCTGTCAAATACCCAGCTATAATTATGGCAAACAGCGCATAGATTGGCGTACCGATTGCCCCACCGAACGGGAATAGTGCAGCTGCAAGCAGAAGAAAGAAAAGACTCCAATAGCGCAAGCGAAGAGCCTTTATCAAGGCTGCGGCAATCCAGAGAAACAAGAGCGGTAGACCCTTTAAGAGAAAGACGACGCTGAGTGCGGACACAAACAGCGAGGCTACTAACTTCAGCCTCGGTGACAGCTCCATGCTCAAGATGACCATCTCAGCCAATAGGAATGCCACAAGCGATGCAACACGATTTACTTCGTTGGTTTGGTAGCTAACGAGGAATCCGAGTAGCTTAGTGTCAAAAGGAACCCGGTCACGCGGAAAAAGAACAACCGCAGCTGCAATTACTGCAGTTACAGCCAATAAGATTACAATTGCCTGAATGTGTTGGGCTTTGCCACGTTGCCAAAACGTCTCGAGGTAGAATCCGAAGTAGAAGCCTACGAAGAGAGCAGTTGCAAATGGGTGCCACAATACAAGCACTGTCGCGACGATTGCAAACCACTTTTCCCGCTTAGCGAATGACTCCGAATCATAAGCGAGAAGCAAGGCTCCCAGCGTCAATATTACGGCCGCATAAAACATTCCATATATATGGAACAGCTGAACGTAGCCCGAAAAGAAGACACCGCCGACCACACACGCAACAAATGCAAACAGGCGCCGCTGAGGCGCCGCAGAATAAATAAGCCACCAGGCAAGAGCGAACATCAAGTATACGAATCCCTGCAGTAAGGCTTGCCGCAAAACGCTTGTCGGGAAAACGCGCGGATCCAGGATTTGAAATCCCAACCACGTCACTACTTGGGCCAGTGGCCGATAAGTTGTATTATGGCCAAACGCGAATTGCTGGGCGAAGTGCTCAGTGCGAGCACTCCCGGCTAGCCACCCATAAGTTTCTCTGTGACTAGCGAACGGCATAACCAGAAAAAACCAAAATGAAAACCCAAGCACTGTCAGAACGAAATAAGTGAGGCTCTGAGCCCGTGCATCTCGACGGGAGGGGCGACCGCCGTGCAGTTCCGCGACATATCCGACAGAGTTCTTCGTAATCACATTATCTCCATAAAAGGCTTGCGGATGAAGGCCCAAACAGTGTGGTCTACGAAAGCGGTCGATAGTTAGAATCAGTTGCCCGAATTACGTCGGTTACTCCGGGCACAATAGCCTGAAACCAGAAACCGGCCCGTACCACGGTTGCGTGAGCGAAACTCCAGTCGCTATCATTTCCGAAAGCGAAAACGTTCGACGAGCATGGGTCGAGTCTTACTTTATGCGATCTCGTACTTTCTGGAGACGGACCGCTCGAATGAAGACTCCTGTAACGAAACGCTGCCTACACTCGCTCCCCGCCCCAGTACGATGGTCCCCCACAAGAAGGTGCCACAAATGAAAGACGCATTAAAAGCCGACTCTGTCATGTTGTAGAAGAGTACAATCGAACAGAGAGCCCACATGAGTGAGGTCAGGCTTGAATACCGCGTTAAGCTTTTACAGAGCCTTCTGTAACTAGATACCAATAGCCACCCAAGAAATAAAAGCCCCAAGGCTCCTAGGTTGAGGTAGATCTCCAGGTACCCGTTGTGCGCCTCAACCGATATGTTTGAGAGCGACACCATCTTTTCAACCCGAGGACCCAGCCAGAAGCTCTCGTATCCGGTACCAAAGAGCGGATTTGTGTGCACGCTGAGCGCGGCATTCCAAACGTTGGTTCTGCCGGTCAGAGTTGGATCCCTGCCAAGCTGACTGGTAATTTCGGCGTTGAGGCCGAAGCCAAATGCCAAAATCAGGTATATAACAAAAGAGCCCGGAATAAGTACTTTGAGAAAGAGAGGATGGCGTCTGCCCCATTTACTGCTCACTGCCACGACCACTAAACAGCCAATTGCCAAGCAAACGTGGGAAGTCGCGCTAGCGGACATCTGTAGCAGCCACAGGATCATCGCGATAAACGCGCCATTGACGAGCAAAATCCGTTTCGTCCGCCACTCTTTGCGTTCGGAGAAGCGCGTTACAGTATCCCAGAAGAAGAAGATTCCGCTTACCATGCATAGGGAGCCAAGCATGTTCTTGCTCGTTCCAACCCCTGAGTTCTCGGGAATGCCCGTCCAAGGGTCGTAGAATCTACTTAATAGGGGATAGTATCTAAGGAGTAAGACAGAAAGCGGAATCAGGAGATAGTACAATCGCCGAAACACAGTGCGGATAGCTTCTGAAGGACGAGGATCAGAGAGCACGACTAGGATTGCTGCATAGCTACCGAGATCTCGGAACCATCTCTTGAAAGCCACGAACGAGAAGTCAGACCATAAGACGCTCAGCAAGGCAAAAGAAAGAAATGCTACAAGCGCAAAGTTGCGGGTTACAAAATCGCCCCACCTGAAGGATCGGAATATCAGAATGAGAAATAAAATTACGATCAATCCAAAGAAGATGCCTCTGTCCAGTGGATTGCCGTCTTCGACAGCCTGTACGGTCGCCGCTCCTAGCTGGCCGCTCAACCATTGCGAAGGCAAGCGCGATTCATGGAAGAACATCCAAATCAAGGGTACCCACAGGGCCAGAGAGGTTCCTTGGACCTTGGCGGGATCAAAACACAGTAATGCCAAAAGGAGAACAAGGCAAAGAAGAAGAGCAATAGAAGGGGGCATGGCTTCAATTTATCGCTGGCAGTCGAGAACCAGCGATAGGAGAAAGTGCTCGGACCCAATCAGCAGCGATCCCGCTCTCGTTAGAATGGGCGTCAACAATAGGGAACCGCTGGGCTTTCCAGAAAAGTCTTCGCGCTCACAGAATAAAAGCCGCACAAAACATCATGGGCGCTACGGCAAGGGTGCCGAATAAGGGCTTTCGATAAGAGAGAGGCTTTGTGCTTCGACCAACCCTGCTTGCGAAAAAACTCTGGTGGTCGAAAGAGTTTTCACCGTAACGATCGAGCCACTGAGTAAAAGCGGCGATAGCGGCCTCCCGCTTCGCTATTGAAATGTCGTCCATCAATCAATTTGCGTTTATCGCGACGCCTGCTCGAGCATCGAAACATTTTCTATTTAATCTGTTCGACAGCTGGTTCATGACTCGAAGCGGGTGCATCGGACACTTCACTAGCGGCCAGCGTCCTCCCCTTCCGCTCGCCCTTCCAGGTGAGGTTAGTATTCGCAAAGAAATTCCAGGCCCCCGCGACAGCGATTCCCGCCGTCACTCCGGGGATCCACGGAAAATGCAAAAGGCCAACGAGGCCCTCGACTACGCCCACATTTAGAATCAGCCCTATTGAAGAAATGAGCGCAAACGCTAAGAGCCGCTGCGCCATCGGCCCCACACCGGGAGAAGCCTTGCGGGTTTTCGGAAACGTGAACCGTTCGTTCCAGACAAAATTGTTGACAATGGCGAGAGCCGCTGCACCGGCGGCGGCGTCCCACACAGCCCACCCTGGCACAGCCACCAGCAACCGGTAGACAAACAGATTCACTATTGCACCTGAAAAGCCCACCGAAATGAACTTCGCCGCTCGCGCCGCCTCTCCAGTTTCCAGCGAGATCCGGAAAAGATGCACAAGATAATCCCAAACGACCGAGCTGCCGATCTTGCTGTCTCCCACAACTCGTTCCTGAAATACGAAAGGCACCTCCTTCGCTTGTCTGTAGTCGCCCTTCGCTAAGACTTCTAGCAGGATCTTGTAGCCTCGAGGCTTTAATGAAGCTCTCCGAATCACGTCACGGCGTAGCAGAAAAAAACCTGACATCGGATCTCGCACTTCAGCCAGCGTCCCCGGGACGGCGAGAGTGGCCAATAAGGTCGCTGTCCAAGAAACAAATCGTCTGATCAGACTCCAATCGCTGACGCCGCCACCACGCACGTGCCTACTAGCAACAACGACATCGGCTCTGGAGGATTGCAAAACGTGGATTAACTCCGAAAGGACTTCAGGCGGATGCTGCAAATCCGCATCCATGCAGCCCAACACGTCACCCCGTGCAGCGTCCCAGCCCGTTATGACCGCGCTGGATAGGCCTCGCTCCTTGGTTCGAACGATGAGGCGGAGCCAAGGCCGCGTTGCCTGTAGTTCGCGGACTGCTTCTGCTGTGCCATCCGGGCTGTTGTCATCGACAATGATGAGTTCGTAGGGCTCGCCACTGGCTTCCAGGGCCTGCATGGCGCGGTCCGCCAGAGGCTTCATATTTCCACACTCGTTGTATGCCGGAACAACAATCGAAATCATCGTCTGCCACCCTCGATGAGCTTAGGAATATCCTGTGCAATCAACTGGCAGCACCACGTAGGCAATCGATTGCCCAACGCGCCGCGGACGCCCCACACGGAAAAAAAGGGGTTAGCACGCTTTTCGAGCCTTTCCGAGAGCCCCAAGGAAAAATCCCCAGCAAAATGTGAAAATCTGTTACCAGTGGCTGGTCTTGGAATTAGCCCCAAAAAGACACGCGCGCGGCGGCAATTTCCCGGCGCGAATCGCGATTCGTCAGTCAACTTCAGTGCCGGTGCAAAATGTTCAACCGCTTCCCGCTTTCGGGCGGGGCAGGTAAATGTCAAAAGTTCGCGATGACCTAGAGGACGGGTTGAGCGAATGATTGTCCGGTCAATAGTCTTTGACACGATGTTCAGTCGGGAAGGATTTTGAAGTTATCAACCGATTTGAATGTGAACACCATTTTCAAAACCGCCGCTAGTTTCCTTGTACCGGGTAGGGCCCATGTCGTCCGGTCCAAACTGGCCCGCATCGTTCAGCTTCGCTCGACCTGAGAGCCCATCGTTTGCATCGCCGAGTGCGATTGGAGTCCTATGTGTTTATCAGGCGGTCGGACACTGATTTGGTCAAAAATCGCGTCCATGACCTTCGCCGTGAGCAGAATTTCCCGGTAAGGTATGGGGACCGGACCATGGTCGCGAATCGAACGGTAGAACGACTCGATCAGGTACTTCATGCCCGCGTCTGTGTGAAAATCTCTATTTAGGAACAGCTTCAAATTCGTGGTCAGATTTTGGATATGCTGCCTTGCAAACAAGATTGGGGGGATGAACTTCTCGGCGTAGCTCTTGAAGTTTTTTCCGCGAAGCTTGGTCAAGATCTCGTGATCGTGATCAAGAATCAAGCCATTCTTCGAACCATATATACGAAACTCGTGGATCGAAGGCTTCATTTGCGTTGAGAAAGTAAAATAGGCGGTCGTTCGTTCCTCTTCGGAGATGATTACTCTGAGCTCATCCACGATCTCGCTTTCGTTGATTTGCTTGAAAAGCGGGCTCACAAACCCGTATGCGATCACGTGAGGTGCATCACTCGTCAGAAATTCGGAAATTCTAGCGATACCGTGACTAATAACGTTATGCAAGAGTTTACCAGGCAATCTGCGCACCCAATGGTTCTTATCCCCCAGCAGCGCCTTTGCGTAACTAGGGTCTGATAGGTCATAGCAGTAGTGGCTTTCCATGTGGACGGGAGCGCCGCCCAAATAACCACTCTTAACCAGCGTTCGCATGCGCTGCGCTACGTGGGTAAATTGATCGTTGTGCCCGACCGTTAACTTCAGTCCCTTTCTTTCGGCCAGCTCTATTAATTCCTGTGCTTCCCACGCATTGACTGTAAATGGCTTTTCAACATATACGTGGCACCCCTGTTCAAGGCATTGTCTGGCGATTTCGAAGTGGCCCTCGGGTGGCGTGGTAATGTGGACCACTTCCGGACGGGCCTCTCTTAGCAGTTCAGCTAAATCGCCGAAATACGCTTTGACTGGAAATCGTTCGTAGAGCTGCTTGGCCATCAGCGGCTCGCGATCGCACACGCCAACAATTTCGCATCCTCCAATTCTCTGAATGACGGACGCGTGCGCGTCGGCTATCTTGCCGCATCCCACGATGGCAATCTTAAGCACGCTGTCCACCCTGCACAGAGCTTTGGAAATAACGCCGCAATCCCTCCGCCGTGGAAACCTTTTGCGCCCAGCCTAATCTGGCCTTAATTTTCTTGTTGCTGTAACGCGTCTTCTTCCAATCGTTGTGCCATCGTCGCCGGTTGAAAGCCGGGAGCAATTGCCCTTTCGACCATTCCGAATACTTTTCCCACAAGTAGCAGAGAGTGTGGCTGACCACATGGGGTACGTAAACTGACCGGAAGCGCTTCACGTTTTTCTTATACAATCTGAGAAATTGGCGGCTTGATGGCAGATCATCGTCGACGGCGTTGAAGATCTCGCCATCCACACCTTTGACAAGGCCGGCTAGGATGATCGCTTCCGCACAGTTGTCGACGTAAGTCAAAGGAATTGTGTTGGAACCGCCCAGATGCAGGAAAAATCCGAAGGTATCGATGCCGACGCGACCCGTAATAGAAGGATTGCCCGCACCGTACACGCTGCCAGGTCTGACGAAGACGTACGGAATTCCGAAATTCTTTCCGTACTCTGCAACAATTTGCTCCTGCTTCAATTTCCCAAAACAATAGGCTTCCCCTCGGAGTTCGGGACGATCCTCAACTGGGCATGATTCGTCTAAGAGCCGCCAATGGGGCTTATGGCGGTTCGAGTAAACAGAGAACGAGCTCACAAGGACAAATCGCCGCAACTGTGCATGCCGCAGACTGGCGTCGAGCAGGTTACGTGTGGTGACGACTGAGTTCATGAACGCATCTGGGTAAGACTTCTCTCCGATCCCGGCAGCCAGATGATAGATGAGGACAACGTCCTTACTTGCGGCCTCGCAATCCTGGCGTGAGAGTAGATTCCCTTTTACGACCTTTACTTGAGCTCCGTGGGCTCGACACTTGAGCACGGCTTCAACCCTGGCGAGGTTGCCCGAGGGTCGGGCAAAACAGATCAGATTTCGAAAGCCGCGCTCCACCAAACCTTCAACGACTCGCGACCCAATGAAACCTGCGGATCCTGTTATGAGAATTGGATCGTCGGGTGAAGCAATGAAGGAACCGGAGTTGTTATTCATATACGCGCCTCAGATGCGACACCTGCCTCAACCCCCTCGTCGAGTGTCCTGTCCACGAACGTTTCAGAATGGCGAGAACCAGCCTGATGTGACTCTTGAATTTTATGGATTCGAAGCCGCAAACCGGGAAGCTCTTCTCCATGATCGGCGGGAACCTTAGCGCGAACCGTAACTGGCTCAAGTGCATGCAGTTCGAACGCCGCAGATCTCCTCTTTCGAAACCAGGAGGTCGCCTGGCTGGCTGTTGCAAACCATGCGCCTCGCATTTTCAGATCTTGAATCAGCTCGCGATAGCAGTCCCCCCACAACCTCTCCGGCGCGAGGCTCCGATCATGCCAGTTAATGGTTAGGCAGCCTCCGAATTGAGCTGCATTGTCCATTAGTTGCTCGAGATGAGCGCTCGCTTTCTTCGGCGACAGCGCTAGATAACTCGGATAAAAAAGAGCGGTGTCCATCACGTGCATTGGCAATTCGAGTAGTCGCTCCGGTTCAAGCGGCTTGTACACCTGGGTTGTGCCCGCGCGATATCCTACGGTTTCGTTGTAACCAACTGTCGAATCATAGGCCGCTCCGGCCTTTTCCAACACTGCGGGTGATTTCTCGTTGTAGTAGAGCCAATGCATCCGCACACCGATTTCCGAGCTTCCTGTTAGGCGGCGTATCTCCTCAATTTCCGCGCGCCCCTTTGAGCTGTCAATCCATGCATCAATCCCGTGTAGCGCGACTTCGCAGCCCGCAGCCATCAGTTTCCGGATCGTGCCTTCCAATTCTTTGGCCTCATAACCAGACGCGCGAAATCCGTGCGCCGAGCCGTCGCTGGTCTCTCCCGGCTGGTTCTTGTACGGAATCACGAAAAAGGTCGACGCGAGGCCTTTTTCCAATTCCAAGTAGCGGTCATCGAAGTCGCGCCAATAGTCCTTCACATAGCCCGTGTATACGAATGGCAGTTTGACTGCGGCTGTCCAATTCTTGAACGCATCTCGAAGAGATAGCCTGTCGCGAAAAACGTCGTGCAATGAACTGAAGAGAGCCCGGTATAAAAAGCCGAATATCGTGTGGTCCCATTTGTGTTGGCGAATCGAAGGGTGGTCAACGTCATGAGTCAGACAAGCGATGAATCGAAAGCCCTCTGGAACCGGGGGGATTTCAATCAGCGAAATTCCACACGCGGTTATCAAATCCCGCAGAAATGCGATATGCAACTCCAAAGAAGGTATGCCGGCATTTTCAGATGGCTGTCCCGCCGTTAGCAGCGTGCGAACCTCGGCGAAAAGGTCATAGCCGACCCGTGCCCGGTGCGTTCCCCCAGCCCGGTCCAAGTATGCCGCGGTTTCTTGAGAGCCCTCAACCGTCAGGAGGCCGTCTGCTTTGTCACTAAAGGTAAGCGCGTCGCCGTAGATTGGAATTCGATTCTCGCCGTACCTAAGAACGCAAGAGCATCTCTGTTGGTTCGCGACAGCGGCCTTTTGCTCATCCTCAAACCTTATTTTCCTCCCACCATAAAAGACGACAAGCCTCGCATTTCCAACCGGCTGATCCTCACCCGCACAAATCACGACATCGTACCGCTGATCCCCGCGGTACAACTCCCACGGAGTCTTGAACAGCTCGAAAAACTCGCGGACAACGTCGTGGTCCGCAGGACTTGCGATGACGCCTATCATTGCCTGGCGCCCTCAGCTCAACGCGGCAACGGGCTCTTCGTGTGCCCGAAGCCATTCCTCGAAAAGTACAAGACTAAACAGAATCTTGTGATTGTCCTGCCGGCCGGATGAATGCTGCTCGAAGAGCTCGCGCACGGGACCGGGACGAAGGTATTGATAGATCTTAGAACCACCGTCAAGGAGAGTCTCGGCCATCTTGCCGTCGATAGCGCCGCGGAACCAATCATCCACCACATTGACGCCGAACCCGCGCTTCGGACGTTTCAGAATCGAATCGGGAAGATAGTTCCGACACACCTGACGGTGTAGCCATTTCCGCGAGCCATTCCTGACCTTGAGGTTCGCAGGCAACCTCTCAACGTACTCGACAATTTCCTTGTCAACATACGGCACGCGAAGTTCGAGGCCGTGCGCCATCGACAATTTATCGGCATACATCAGGAGTTCATCAGGAAGAGTCGATCGCACTTCAAGGAACTGGAGTCCGCCGAGTTCGTCAGTCTCGGTCATGAGCTCGGCCATATCTTCCCAACATCCAAGAATGCTGTCGCCCGAATTCGGAGCGAGCAGGCCGTCTTGGAACAGCTCATCAACTTGGGGACCAGGTAGGAGCGATAAGACATTCTGATATCGGCGCATGCGGTCCGTGGTCGCGAGTGACTGCACTCCTCGCTTCAGCATTTCGTTTCTGGGCAACGCCTCAACAGTCGAAGAGATCGGCGCACGCATCCAACCAGGCAATTTGGCCCACAACCCGCCGTAACGAACGCCGAGGTGGCGCTTGTAGCCGCCAAACAATTCATCGGGGCCTTGTCCGACCAGCGCGACCTTCACATCCTGGCGCGCTCGTTGGCACACGAAATACATCGGCACAATCGAAGAAGCTGCGATCGGTTCTTCCAACGAAGCGACAATCTTTGGCAGCGCTTCCTCGAAAATTGACCTCGTAATCGTGATACTGCTGTGCCGGGCTCCCAGTATGCGAGCCGTTTCCGCGGCGTCTGCCAACTCGTCATCCGCATAGCTCGAGCCGTATCCCACCGTATAGGTCGGCCACGAACTTCCGTTCGAATTCATCAGGGCGAGCAGAAGTCCCGAATCGAGGCCTCCGCTCAGAAGCAGTCCAACCGGCACGTCGCTGATGAGCTGTCGTCGGATCGCTCGCTTATAGAGCTCCAGTAGTTCTTCCCGGGCTTCGTCGGGCGACTTTGTCGGTGCAAACGGAACCGGCTTGAATCGGTACCACCGGCTCACCTCATACGAGCCGTCTTGAACGGTGAGCTTGGTTCCCGGGGCAAGCTTATGCACCCCCTTCAGTATCGTATAGGGAGAGGGCGTAAAACGGTTGCGCAGAAAAAGGTTTAGTGAGGTCGGATCGATCTCGGCCTTGTCCGGCATTGCTGCGCGAACCGCGCGCATCTCCGAGCCGAAATACAGGCGGCCTCCATCCACCCTGTAATAGATCAGCTTGATCCCGAAAGCATCCCGCGCAATAACCAGTCTCTTCTTTCGTATATCCCAGATGGCGAGGCCAAACATGCCGTTGAGGCGATTGAGCACTTCATCGCCCCACTGCTTGTAGCCGTGGATGATGACTTCTGTGTCCGAATTGGTTCGAAAAACGTGCCCGAAACCTTCCAGTTCTCGCCTGAGTTCCGGGAAGTTGTAGATTTCGCCGTTGAAAACCACCCAGACCGTTTCGTCTTGGTCCGACATGGGCTGATGTCCGCCCGAGAGATCGATGATCGAAAGCCTGCGAAATCCGAGTCCGAGCGGTCCCGAGATGTAAAACCCGTCGTCGTCAGGACCCCGATGGGCAATGGACTTCGCCATCGCCTCGATATCTCGACGCTGAACCGGTGCCTGGGTTCCGAAGTTGAATTGTCCGCAGATGCCGCACATAAGATGTCGCTACTCCGTAACCTTCTACTCCAGTGGCTGAAACGTATTGAGGGCTGCCTTGTCTTGAGACTTGCTTAAGTCCCTGGATAAGAAAAAACTGAGGCTTCGGAACATTTGCGACTGCGCCCACCGATGCATCGGCACATTGTCCCAACCGACCAGTAGCCGCCGCGCCCGAAATGAGCCATCTGTTTTTTGCCAACGCGCCAGGACATCGTTGACGACACCCAACGCGAGCGCATCCAGTTCCGGGAAGCGGCCCTGCAGCAGAACTCCCAAGTTGATGCACTCCGCGCAGTCATACAACTCGTTGCGATATACCGTGAGGCGCGGCCGCTTGGAAAATGGTTTCGGCAGGCGGTCTGCATCAAACAGGTTCTTGACGTAATAGCTCACTCCTCGCTCGATGGCATCACTGCAACGCGAGTTCCCCGTGAGCTGCTCAATTTTCGCGAGGGCTTTCATCACAAAGCAGGTGTGAAAGTGATCTACGAAATCTCGTTCGCCATCCGTCGAGTAATACCAGGAGCCGTCTGCATTTTGACAGGCCAGGACGAAGTTCATGTTTCTTCGCGCGACTTCCAGGTATCTCGGCTCGGAGAGCTCGATCCCAGCCTTGGTCAGGAGGAACGCCCGGTAGGCGCTCGCATTCACAACACCGCACGGATCATCTGGCGCCGGCGTGTAACCGCAGCTAGCCGTATCCGGCGCTGTTTCCACGTCTCGGTAGCTCTCGAACGCATGCTTGGCGATGGATCGCATAATTCGCAGCCACTGCGGATCCCCGTCAAGCGCGTAGACCTGTGAGAATGCCTCGTAACCATAAGGCTCAGTGGTTATAAGCGGCGTGGCCCCCCTGAACGTACCCGCCCTGGTCTCCCAGTCAAAAGGATACCCCCAGCAATACTCATCCTGATTGGGGCTGCGAGTTTCCTTAAGGACCTCAAGGAAGTGAACGGCTCGCTGGTGCTGTTTCTCAGTTCGGTCGATTGCCGCGAGAAACGCAAAACCCATAGCGTAATGCGCGTCCGCAATCGGGAACCGTTGCGGCTTCCAAAAAAGTGTTCGCGCCGACGGGAAAAACGCTTCGGAGAGCACCATCGGAGCTACCGCAAGCGTGCCGAGCATTGGCTTTCGATAATACAGTGCCTTTGCTCTTCGTCCAATCTTGCTCGCATAGAAGCTCTGATGATCGTACGAGGTCTCGCCATAGCGTTCGAGCCAGTTCGTGAACCGGCCAAGCGCGGAGCGCATTTTTTCGGTAAGAGCGTCGTCCATATTACTTGGTGAAAAATAGCGTTAGCTCTGCATGACGCTGAAATTATCAACGCGTCTGGATTTCATCAGTGATTTTAAAATGGCCTTTAGCTTGGTCATCTGCTCCCGGCGGTGAAAGGCCATCAGGTCGCGGGAAACCGGTCGCGGCGTGCGGTTCAGAAAAGCCCAGCAATATCCCAAGCCCAGCGCCGCGCCCGCAGTGATATAGGGCCGCTTTGTCATTTGATAGGCGACTCGGAAGAACTCCCAGACGGGATGCCCGCCGAGATAGTAGTCTTTCTCTCCGTAGGAAAATATCGCCGCGAGCACGCTGCGTCCGGCCGTACCCAGATGCCGATGATGGAAGAAAAACTTCTCTCGGAATGATTTCGTCTTCCAGCCCATCATTCGCGCGGTAGTCACCGCCATCCAGTCAATTCCGCCCGCGCGGTGCGGGATGTAGCCACCGATTTCCTCGAAGCATCGCCTGCGAAACAACTGGACCTGACCGGAAACGTGGGTTTGTCCTTCGAAGCTGTCTTTCTCGGAACTGTATCCATCTTCCTTGAAAATCGTCCCGGCCACGCCGAGGGATGGATCCTCCGCGAATTTCGCGATGAGAAACCCGAGGAAGTCGTTCCCAAACGAGACGTCGGAATCCAGGTTGCCAATCACTTCGTATTCGAGGCCTTTAACCTTTTCATAGCCTGCGTTAAACGAATGCACCTTGGCCGCAAAGCTCCGGTCCCGGCGCGGCGGCATTTGGACCATTTCCATCCAAGGATGGTCCGGAAGGTAGCGTCTTATGATTTCGGGAGTCTTATCCGTGGATGCGTCGTCTACAATCACCCACCTCGCGGGCAGGACCGTTTGGTTGATTACCGAGACTATCGTCTTCTCGATGAACGCCTCCTCATTTCGAGCAGGCGTGACGAGGACATACGGTACGTGATTCAAGCTAGTGTTGTTGTCCATGGGTCGTGGCTATAGCCAACCTCGCTGATCCAACTGTGGCGCCGGCGAGCGTTACGCACATCGGTTACGTTAGAGGCCGCCGGAAAGTGGATTTGGAATATAGACGTGTTACGGTGTTAATCAGCGTCACGCGACGGTTGTTGGGCGTACACTTCAGACCGCTCGGCTGTGAGCGCCTTGTCGTACACTTCTTCTGGCTCACACACGACGACATGACTGCCTCGATTCGAAATCCCGAACGGAACGCACAGTAGGTTCTTGAGTCGCATCCGCAATGCTTCCCGCCTCTCGGGCGGCACGAAGAACAGCATGAAACCCCCGCCGCCCGCTCCGAGAAGCTTGCCTCCAAGGGCGCCGGCGCTGCGCCCTGCTTCATAAATCTCATCAAGGTTGGTGTTCGTAATGTTTCCCGTCAGCTTTCTCTTTACCTGCCAGCTTTCGTGCAGTAGATGGCCAAATTCATCTAACGACCGATTCGGATCGGTAACGATTGACTCGGCTTCGTTGACCATCTGGAAAATCAGGTCGAGCTCATGCTTCCGGTGTGGAGTCATTCGGATCTGTTCTTTGGCGATCTCCGAAGCGGTCCGGGAAAATCCAGTAAAGTAGAGCGCGCAGTGTTGCTGGAGTGCGGCCAACCTATCTGGCGAAGTGATTATCGGCTTGACCTCGAAACTGCCGTCGGTGTTGAAGTTGATACGATTGAAACCTCCGTACGCAGCGCTAATCTGGTCTTGTGACCCAACAGCCTCTTTGATCACGTCCTGCTCTACGTGGATTGCATCGGCAGCGAGGGCATGCTTATTGCGCATCTGCTCTCTGAGCGCATAAAGACCCAACAAAAGCCCGACCGTAAACGCCGAACTCGTACCCAAGCCAGTCCGAGCGGGAAGGTCAGCGACGTGGTGGATCTCCACTCCCTCGTCGACTCCCAGATACTGTAAGCACCCGCGAACCGATGGGTGGTCGATCGCACTATTTTCGTTGACGTTTTCAATTTTCGAATACGAGATACGGCTGTGGTATTCGAAAAACGGGGGTAGCCGCCGACAAGTTATGTAGCAACACTTATCGATCGCGGTGGAGAGTACGGAACCACCGAATTGACGGTACCAGATAGGGTAATCGGTGCCCCCGCCAAAGAACGAGATGCGGAGTGGAGTGCGAGTAATTATCATGCCTTGGCTTCCTTTTGTTCGGATCGACTAATTCTGGAACGAAGTAGAATCAGCAGCGCAATTGCGCGATGGCCGCTAATCAGTTCTGTGTGGCCGGGGCTGCCGTGAAGGAGCTGACGGCGACTCCCTCCCACTGCAGAATCTGGCGAACAGCATCGAATAGCGATCGCGCGACGATATCAGCGGCACTCGATGGGTCAGCACAACTTCCTGGCTCGTTGGCAGCCTCGTTTGGCGCCGACAGTCGCGCCGTCTTGCATCCGGCGTTTCTGCCGGCTTCCACATCGATATCGGAGTCCCCGATCATCCACGATGCTGATAACTCAATGCCGCGAGAGAGAGCTGCGTCTAGCAGCATGCCGGGCGCGGGTTTACGACAACTGCAAGTGGGCTCCATTTCGTGAGGGCAGTAATAAATTCCGTTAATGATAGCGCCGGCGCGGGCGAGAGATTCAGACATTTGCCGATGCATCCTCTCCAGGTCCGCCACCGTCATCAGTCCCTTCGCGATGCAACGCTGGTTCGTGACCACGATCACGCAAAAGCCAGCGTGGTTTAGCTGGGCAATGCTTTCGACCACGCCAGGAAGAACATGAAAATCCTCCAAGCGGGTCACGTAGTCTCCCTCCGATGGCTTTCGGTTTATGACGCCATCCCGATCCAGGAACACTGCCTTAGTCATGGAATATCGCCTGTGTCATCGGGGTCCTGCATGAGCCGCCTCTTGCAGGCTGCGGCAAAGCGCCTGGGCGCGCGCGTAATCTTCCGGCGTCCCTATATCGATGAACATTCCGTCTTGCTCGACCGCGCACATTTGTTGTTCAAGTAAGTGCGGGAAAACATCTTTTTCGAGACTGGCCGGTCCGTTCGGAATGCTCTGCAGGACAGCTCGGTTGAACACGTATACGCCGCCGTTTATGACTCCGGGAGCTTGGGCACCGGTCTTTTCAACAAAACCAATAATTCGATTCCGTGTGCCCACTTGGACTGTTCCATATCGCGCTGCATCGGGAACTCTGCGCACCGCCATGCTTACGAGGCTGCCATGACCACGATGAAAGCGAATAAGTTGACGGAAATCCATTTCTAGAAATGAGTCGCCGTTCATGACCAGAAAATCGGAAGCCTGCGCGAGATAGCGCTCCGCAAATTTCACAGCGCCCGCCGTTCCGAGCGGTTGCGTTTCTTTGGAGTACTCAATCCCAACATCCCATTTGCGGCCGTCCCCGAATTGTTCTTCGATCTGCTCAGAGAGATGACCGGTGCACATCACCAGGCGCCGGATTCCCTGTCCTCGCAGTTGCAGAAGCAGCAGCTCGAGGAATGGAGCATCTCCTACAAGCGCCAGCGGCTTCGGCGTAGACGGCAGTACGGCCTGCAGACGCGTTCCCATTCCGCCGACGAGCAGCACGGCTGGCACATCTATTCCAGCTTCCAATCGCACCTGAGTATTGGCTTGAGGGTTCACTGTGAGTGCGCGACTCGCTCTCATGCGCGGAAAGCAGCGCCGTCCAATTTCACAGCACCGCATCCCAATACACGAGCATGGACTTCAGGGTTTGCTCGAGCGACATCAGGGGCTTCCAACCTGTGTCTTTGCGGATTTTTTGCGTGGTGCCGAAGATAATCCGCTCGTCAGAAGGACGCATCAAGCGCGGCACGGGTCGGATTTCAGCTTTCACGCCGGATAAACGAATCGCCGTATCCAGGAGTTCGCTCATCTGGTATGTCCGGGTCGCGCACAGGTTATACGCTTCGCCTCGCTTGCCCTTTGCAGCGCCAAGATAGAAGCCACGCACCGTGTCGTTCACGTCTAGAAAGGCCCGGTGCGGTTTCAAATTGCCGACCTCGATCACCGGTGCCTGTCGGCCTTTCTTGATGGCGACGAGCTGCCTTACGAAATCGGAAGGCGCGTCATTCGTCTTGCCTGGGCCCGTGGTGTTGAAGAGCCGTACGTTGACGGCCGGAATCTTGTAATCCAGGAAATATTCGCGCGCTAGCAGGTCCAGGCACACTTTGCTGATGCCATACGGATGCAACGGCCGCAGTGGCTGCTCTTCTTTGACCGGGATGGCCGAAGCCGGCACGGGTCCGTATTCGGCGCTCGAACACGCCGAAACCACTACGGGACGCCGCTTCATATGACGCACGGCTTCGAAAAGATACAACGAGCCCATGATGTTGGACTCAAACGTAGTAACCGGATCCGCCCATGACGCAGTCGGCAGGCTCTGCGCCCCAAAGTGAAATACGTGCGTCGGTTGATGCTGAGCCAGGACTTGCGTAATGCGTTGGCCGTTCCGCAGATCACACTGCACAAAGCGCAGATTCGGCAGTTTCGGAAACGGAACAGGGCCGGCCGCGAGGTACGACCCGATCACATTCCAGCCCCTGCCCTGCAGGAACTTCACCATGTGGGATCCGATGAATCCCTCTGCGCCCGTGACCAATGCGATTTTCGTCATTAGACTGTTTAGGCCGCTTGGCCGCTAACTTTTGGCAGCAACAGTGACACCGGGCGTTCGGGCCGGCAGTACATTTCGGGAGATAACTTTGCCGCTTTCGATTCTCACGCGGCTACCGCCCGCAAAACGAGGAGGCCAAGCCTTCCCATTTCCGTGGACGGTGTTGAGGTCCTCTAGCTCGAATAGCTCGTATGGAGGGTATCGCTCAGGCGGCCGAGCAACGTCTCCCTTTCGCGCTCCCAGATGTGATCCAGGTAAACTTTCTGCCCTCTTCGCGCGATCTCCAGAACTTCGCGGGGATGGGAGAAGGCGTACTCCATTTGCCGCGCGAGGCCGTCGGCGTCGCCGGGCTCGAAAAAGAGTAAAGATTCATCACTGAAATAGTCCTGTATGCCCGGTGTGGACGGTGCAATCACCGGTTTCCCGAGGGCCAGGTACTCGAATATGCGCGTCGGCGTGTTGATCGCCGTAAATATATTCCGATGGTTGGGGATTATGCCAACATCGCAGTTCTCGATTTCCGGTACCAGAGCCTCGAGCGACCTCGGTCCCAGATAGCGAACTGCGTCCTGCAAATTCTTGGTCCGGACCGTGTCCATGACACGCTCCAGAAAAGCAGTTTTGGGCCCAAATATCCGCAACTCCGCCATAGGGACAGTCTGTCGTACTCGCGCGAGCGCTTCGACGGCGACGTCCAATCCGTTCCGTTCAACGATCGATCCGTGGTACATGATCGCGAAACGTTTGCTGGCAGCTTGATCTGCAATCGCGTCCGAGTGTGGCGCCCGCAACGGGAAAATCTGGCCGTCCGGTGAATTCATGACGACCCCGATTTTCTCCGGGCGACAGCTTCGGGAGCTGATGAGTTGCTTCATCGCAAGGTTGACCGTGAGCACGGAGTCGGCCCGCGCGATACTCCACTTCTCGACTCTGCGAATCAGTCGAACGCTCCGGCTATCCTTGGCAAGGTTGAAAATCGTCATCATGAGTTCGGGCATCGGATCGTGTAGATCGAGAACCACCCTTGCTCCCAATGCCTTTGGCATCAGAGCGCTTACCACGAGGACGTCGGGCATATTGTGCACGTATACCAAATCATAGCGGCGGGTCAGCGAGCGTAGTGCAAAGATCGCGGATGAAATCAGAATGAAGGCACTGTACTGATACGCGTATTCGAACTTGCCCTTGCGCAGGCGCTTGAGCGGAACGCGGAAGACGTCGATTCCATTCAGGACCTCGCGTCTGGGAGCGCCTTCATCTCCCAGACAAATCAGCTCCACCTTCGCGCCTTCCGCTATGAGCGCATCCACCGCGCGACGTGGCCTCGGATCGGCCGGAAAAGACGAAAACGTAACCATCCCCACGAGCTTCCCCGCAAATCGCATGCCATTCGCGGGCTTCGAGGGGTGCACGCTCGACGCGGGATAACTAGGCTGGGTGATGGGAGAACCAATCATTTTCGCCGTCGAATCAGCGATGCAAACGGAACTGCGCAAAGGTGCGCCGTCGCAACAATCGACCTTCAGCGCTTTGATCCAGCCGCTTGCATGCTCTGAAGGCTCAGTTTCTTGCGCGCTTCGCGCTCGATCTTCGCCTGATTGGACACTCGGATTGCATTTAGAAGTTTCGAATCATCGAACTTGCGCAGGATTTCGATGTTGGGCATCACGCAGTGGCCGCCGATGATTCCCGGGAAGTACTTCGTCGTCGGGAAAAATGCGATCTCGTCGTAGAAAGAGATAATTTCCTCGTAGTCCACATTCCCCTGATCGCAATATCTCTCAACCTCCTGCGCCCAGGCGATCATCAGGCCGAAGTACGTGGTCTCCGTCAGTTTCGCTAGTTCGGTTGCTTCCGGACTCGACAAAATCCTCGTCTTGAGGCCCGCGAACTCAAAATGCTCGGCGGCATGCTTGCCGTCGGCAGGGTCCATGACTCCCACGAACTTTGTGTATCTGCGGAGTTCGTCGAGCATGCGCACGTGCTTGCCTCGCACCGGGCTGTGGGCTACAGCGGCGCCCGTGCGCTCCGCAACCGCTCGCGTGGTCCCGACCGCCACCGTGCTGTTGATGATCGTGAGCGTGGGCTTGAAAAGATCGATGTAACGGGCAGTCTCACCGATAAAATCCTTGATTTCGAATGGATAGCAGACGTGCAAAATGTCCACTTTTCCGATCGGCTCGCTGGGCGGCTTGATATCGATTCCCGCGACATGCTGGTGCTCTGAGAGGAGCGCGAGCAGGGGTCGGCCCACCTCTCCCAGCCCGACGACAACGACAGCGTTTTCTTCTTTCCCCGCGCGACTTTCATGTGCGCGCAGATTCGACGGACGCCGAGAAGCTTCGCCTAGCTTTGCCGACTTGGTACGCATTCGCATGGAGCCTTCCTCGCTCTTAGATTGATGGAACGCACAGCCTTGGCTGGACCTTCAGCCACAGATCTCTTGATGGCACATCGCGGGCACGACACTGCCAATGCTATTGCAGCGTTTCCACCCGTGGCAACATTGGAGAGAACTCCCCGCAGCCAACTGAGTCGCCTTCTTGCAGAGGTATGCCGAACTGATGCCTCCCTCTCGATCTCGAACCGGTAGTTAAACCCAGTTGGAGACGGTTCACTGATTCGAGCGAGGCGATGATTACCTAATGGGACCCCTTCCTGAGCCTTGAAGTTGCGAGTCTCTGGATGGGCTACCGCCATTGGCACCATCAAAATAGGCGTCAATTCTTTCTCTCGCGTAAATCTAAGAAAACACTTCCAAGAGAACAGACGCAATCAGACTGCCAGACCGCTTTAAGCTTAAAGAGTGAACAGCTAAGCCGGAGAGATCTCAACTAATTGATAAAAAGGAGTTTAGACACTATATGGATGCTCGTAACCTTCGACTAGCCTGGTCGGAAACGGGGCAATCAGGGAAAATTCTTACCACCATTTGCCCAGAGGGTTCCTCGCTGGCGCCGCTGGGCTGAGGAGCCCTGCCTCCCGCCTAAAATCGGCAATTGGGCGTTCCACCGAGTGCGTCTATAGCCCTTAATGTGTTGTAGCAGCCTTCGCAGCAGCCAGTGGCTTCGGCAGGCCAAGCCGGCCGAAGGCATAGAGCAGCCAGCCAAAATGATCGGGCCGCGCCTCGTATTGAATTCCGAGACTATTTACGTCAGTCTCGCGAGGGCTGTGTACGAAGCCCAGCGCGGCCCGCCAGCATCTCGCCCATCTTCCTCTCGGCCTGATGGAATCCCAAATCAGACCTCCATCCGGACTCCGAAGATCATTCCCGAGTTCATTCGCTCCAGCGATCCATGACAATCCCTTGAGCATCGGCTTCTGAAAACTCCGGCCTGTAGCTTCTTCCAGTGCGAACAGCGCACAAGGCGCTGTTCCATCCTGCTGCGCGGAAAACACGGGGTATCGGCTCACAACGCGACCGGCGCGCTTGTCGTAGAGGAACCACCACTGCCCCATTTCCCCTTGCAGAGCGCATATCGAGTTGGCACAGTTGAGCGCCGATTCGAGCGGTTCGTCAATGTGAAAGGCCCGTGCAAAAGTCGAGAGCGCATATATCGCGCAAATCTGATCGGAGAATGTTCCCAGGCGCCTATAGAAGACCTTGCGGGGAAATGCGGTAAGACCTGCATGTCCAAAAATACCGTCTTCGCTCTGATTATCCTTCAGCAAGCGGTAGGCATCCACTGCCACGTCGGTGAGATCTGGAAGCGCTTCGGGGCGCGCTAGCCGGACGTGCGCGATGCCGGCGAGAAACCAGGCGAGTCCTTCTGTGCGAGCTTGGCGCCCATCCGAATATGTCGTCAGCGCCTTCTCGAAATCATATTCCTGGAACAATGCCTCCACAAGGTCTGGAGCGCAAACTGACATAAACCAGGTCAATATACCCAAATCTCCGGCACTCTTCACCCAGCTCTTATCTTGCAGGACGGCCTTTCGGATCGAAGCGGTGTCGAAAGGGTGCGTTCCTCCAAATTCCTCCAAGCGATGCAGACCCAAGAGGGCGATCATCGTACGCTTTCGTGAGGGTTCATCCCGGCGGAACTCGCGATCCGTCAAGGTAATGCGATGAGAGAAGAGCCGTGCTTTTTCGTCAAACAGCGAAACGAGCGACTGCAATGCCAGAGAATTCAGCTCGGGAATATCCAGCTCCGATTCAAGATTTGGACGAACGTCGGCGCGTTCTTGGGCGGACGTCTTCCCAAGAAAGTTCCGCGCCGATGTTCCCATTCCGGAGAGAAATTCTCGCGTCAAGGTGCTCGATCGAGAAGAACTTGCAGGTTATGAAGCCTGCTGGCCTCAGCGAGTGGCGTAGGAAGTCGCGAATTGCGCGATGCTTTCAGCCACGCGTTTCTGCTGGTCCGAGGTCAATCCGGCAAACATCGGGAGTGACAGGATTTGATCTGCGGCGTTTTCTGACACGGGGAAATCGCCCTTTTTCCACCCCATCGCGGCGTACGCACGTTGCAAATGGACCGGGACGGGATAGTGAATGCCTGTTCCCACGCCAGCTTCGCTCAAATGCTTTTGCAGTTCGTCGCGAAACGGAGTACGCACGACGTAGAGGTGATACACGGATTTCGAATAACTCGCCTGAGTGGGCGCAACGACGCTTCCCTCCATTGGCGCGAGAAGTCGATCGTAGATGCGTGCACTCTCCCGGCGCTGTTCGTTCCAGCGCGTCAGGTGCTTCAGCTTCACGCGAAGCATACCCGCCTGCATCGAATCGAGCCGGCCGTTGTAACCTTCGACATCGTGATAATACTTTTTGGCCGAGCCGTGATCGCGCAGCACCATGCTCTTGCGCGCCAATTCCTGATCGTTCGTGGTGATGGCGCCGCCTTCGCCGCAGGCACCCAAATTCTTGCCGGGATAAAAGCTGAACGCAGCCGCGCGGCCAACTGAACCTGCCTTCAGCCATCGGTTCTGCTTCTTCGAAAAATACTCCGCACCGTGCGCCTGGCAGGCGTCTTCAACAACGATCAACCTGTATTGCTCTGCCAGCGCCATGATGGGATCCATATCGGCCATCTGACCGAAAAGATGGACCGGGACTACCGCCGTCACAGGTTTCCCGAGCGTCTTGTGCACATACCGCCCCGTCTTCGAATCCAAAGCGCAGCGCGTCTCCAAGTACTTGCGCAGTTTTTCCGGATCCATATTGAACGTGGTCGGATCAATGTCAACGAGATCGGGGCGCGCTCCTGCCTGCGAAATCGCCTCCGTCGTTGCGATGAACGTATTCGGAACGGTCAGCACGATGTCGCCGGGCTGGATTCCCGCGGCAATCAAAGCGAAGCGGAGCGCGTCCGTGCCGCTGTTCACTCCCACGCAATACTTGGTTCCGCAGTATTCTGCAAATTCCTTCTCAATACCCTCTACCTCTGGCCCACCAATAAAGCCGGCCGTCTCGATGACCCGCTTGCACACCTCCAACAACTCGGGTTCCAGCTCCCGGTGGAGGGTCACCAAATCTACAAAAGGGACTTTGGCATTCTGCGTCATTCGCTCACCTTTGGTGGAGTTGTAATGGAACGTAGGATCTTCGCCGGATTGCCGGCAACAATCGTATTCGCGGGCACATCTCGAGTCACGACGCTTCCCGCGCCAACGATTGCGTTCTCACCGATGACCACCTTCGAAAGAATCGTTGCTCCGGAACCGATCGACGCTCCACGTTTGACCAGCGTCGTTTCGACGTGCCAATCCGCTTCGGTCTGAAGATCGCCAGACGGCGCAGTCGCGCGGGGATAGGAGTCGTTGACAAAAGTCACGCCGTGACCGACGAATACGTTGTCTTCAATGGTCACGCCTTCGCAAACGAATGTGTGGCTCGAAATCTTGCAGCGCCGCCCAACACTCGCATTCTTCTGAATCTCGACGAAGGCGCCAATCTTGGTTTCGTCGCCGATCTCACAGCCATACAGATTAACGAACTTCGAAAGCTTGACCGACTGGCCCAGCTTCACACTCGGAGCAATGGAACAGAATTCGTTCTCGTTCACAGGCGGACCAGCTCCCCTCTCTTCTGGATCGACGCCTCGGCCGCTTCCAGCATCCGCACCACGCGCAGTCCGGCGTGACCATCGTTGAAGGGAGTCTTGTTGTTCGTGATACAGTCGGCAAAATAATCCAGCTCCACGCGCAGCGCTTCCAATTGCTCGACTTGTGGCGCCCACATATCGCCTGAGCGATAGCTCACGAGAAGATCACGGATGCCTTCTCCGGAGGCGATTTGAACGCCCTTGTCGTACACGCGGACTTTTTCATCCGCCACGAGATCGTTCCAAACCACCATCTTTTTCTGGCCGCCGATCAGCGTCGTTCGAATCTTCACCGGCGAGAGCCAATTCACGTTGATGTGCGCAATCACATTTCGGGGAAAATAGATCGTCATGAACGCCACATCTTCCACGCCGTTCAAGTGCTTTTCTCCCGTGGCAACCACGGCCTCGGGTTCGCCCTTGATGATGTGGTCCATGATGGAGAGGTCGTGCGGTGCCAGGTCCCAGATCACGCTGACGTCATGCTGAAAGAGTCCGAGGTTTACGCGCAGCGAATCGTAATAGTAGAGATCCCCGAGGGCGCCGCTTTCGGTGAGTTCGCGGATCTTGCGCACCGCTCCCGTGAACAAAAACGTGTGGTCCACCATGATCGTGAGATTCTTGCGAGCCGCCAGCTCGATCAGCTCCTCGGCTTGAGCGGAACTGGAGGTGAACGGCTTCTCGATAAACACGTGTTTCCCGTTCTCAAGTGCCCTCTTCGCCAGCTGGTAATGAGTCCAAACGGGCGTGATCACCGCAACGGCGTCGACATCCGGTGAACGAAGCACTTCTTCAGGGTCCGAAACCGCTCGGATTCCGGGGTATGCTTTTCGCACGCGGTTCAGTGCCGCGGGACTCTTGTCGCAAACCATCTCCACTCGCGTGGAGTCCAATCCGTGCAAATTCCGGACGATATTCGGGCCCCAATATCCGTAACCGATCACACCGATTCGTATCATAGTTCCTCTGTGGCCTGCGGAGAAAGCTTGGACAACGTTGTTGCGTTACTTCGAGACGCACCGACGCGCGGTACTCAGATTGGAGCTATCGCGGGTACCCTCAGTGACCAGAACCCGGATAGGCTATAAATCGACTCGTAGAGAGAAGCTGAATCCTTTTAAGAGTGCTTCAGCTGGTAATTTCAGAAAGCGCCGTCACCCGTAAATACTGCGCGTGGCGTCGCGAGAAGTATCCGAAGATCCAACCAAAGCGACCACCTCTGGGAATACCGCAGATCCAAACGGACCATGTCGTCGAAACAAGTTCGGCTGCGACCGCTCACTTGCCACAGTCCTGTTACACCCGGCTTGAGTTCCAGAACCCTGCGCCGATGCCAGAAGTCATAAACCTCAAATTCATAAGGTATCGGAGGGCGCGGTCCGACAAGAGACATCTCGCCGCGCAGCACGTTCCAGAACTGAGGGAACTCATCGAGACTCGTCTTGCGAAGAAAGTTCCCTAGCGGTGTGACCCGTGGATCGTTGGTGATTTTAAAAACGGCGGGCTCGGCCTCGTCCTTCTCTTGCTCCCTGGTCTTACCCGCGATGAAGCGATGGACGAAATCACGATGAACCCTCGAATCATTGTTCGCGTACATCGTTCGAAACTTCAGGCACTTGAAGCGTTTTCCAAACTCGCCCAGCCGCTCCTGTTCGAAGATGACCGGACCCTTGGACGTCAGCTTGATTAACAACGCGATCGCCGCCAGCATCGGAGACAGGATCAACAGTAGTAAGCCGCTGCCGACGATGTCCATTCCGCGCTTGACGACGATTGGGACCCGCTTCCTTGGGGTCTTCTGGGAAAGATCGGGGTACAGCTTGAGATCGGTCGCTCGATCAGGCCGGTTCTTGTCCCAGCTTTCCGGAAATACATGAACTGTGATGACCAGCTTCGATGCGATTTTGTGATCGAGATTGTCGCGCAAGGCCGTCACAACCTTGGAATGTAGGACTTCGGTGATCGGATTCGACCCCGTCACATTAATCTCCGTGAATATGACGGCGAGAATCGCACTGTCCTCGTACCAGCCGATAATGTCCGTCTCTCGAGTTGCATCGGATACTACGGACGTGAGCTGGTCGGTGAATGTCGTGGCGTTCCCATTTCTGTGAATTGAATGGGAGTCAAGCAGCATGAGTACGAATGGCTGGCGCGACCGCTCTGCTCGGCGGCGCTCAAGCGTCAGCATCGTGTGAAAAGTTTCTTGGTTGAGAACGCCTTCTCGCTTGGCTGGCAAGTGACCGAAGCGTGACAACGCCTTGCGGCCATTTCCTGGTCGCGGTCCTTCTTCTCCCAGCGCGGTAATCTTTAGATCGCTATTTCCCATTCGAGTTCCTGATGTCCTAGCTCTTCGGCGAGACCGAAGAATCCAGTCGCTCTGCGAACCAGCTACGATCGAAAACTGACAAGCCCGCGATCGAATGCCAATCTAAGCAACAACCCCTTGCAACAAGGGATGAGGAGCGACGCGTTTTAGAGATGCATCGCGAGAAGGGCCGATGGGGCTCACGCAGGAGCGGTCGATCTCCAAGGCCACTGAACGGCGCAGCAGCGAAACGGACACGACGATCCGGTGATTGCCTTTCAACTGAATCAGTATCCCTTCTAGACCTTGCAAAGCATCGTTCTCAATCCGAATTCTTTGCCCGACTTCCAGGTAGGGCCACGGCTCGGCGCGGAGCCCCGAGGAAATGACAGTCTGGATGGCAGCGATTTCACCGTCGTCCACAGGAAGTGGCACGCGACCACGGCCCACCACTGCGAGCACACCTGGCGTCACAAGAATTGGCAGGCGCTTCTGGGCGTCGAATTGGCAAAACACGTAGCCAGGGAACAAAGGGGCGTTTATCTCTCTGACTCTCCCGTTCCAACGTTTCTTTGTCTTAAAGGTGGGAAGAATAGTCTGGTAACCCTTCCCGGACAGCAGAACAGATGTGGAACTCTCCCAGCGAGTCCTGACCTGCAGCGCGAACCATCTCTGCGATTCGGTTTCGAGGCTCATAGTGGGTAAGCGGATCTCCTAACTCTCGGTTCAGTAACCGCTCTCTTGCCATCCATCTAGGCTACCGCCACAAACACTACCCTCAGGCACTAAGCATGTCGCAAATAGCGTGCCAGACTCCAGGAAGAGCCCAGTTCCCATAGAACCTTCCTAAATTATTGAATAGACATGCCTTATCTCTACCGATGGCTACCCGTCCAAATTGGAAGACAATATGTGGAAGCCGATTGCGTCGACTTTAGTGAAAACTCTTGCCACCATTTGCCAAGATGTTTCCGTAAGAAATTGGCTCCTACCTGTTAGCCTCGACTTCTCGGTTAACACCGGCTATCTGCCATGTTTATAAGGTGTTACATAGCGATGGCGCTCTGCGTCACTCGAGGCATGAGTCTTGAATCGTTGCGAGGTAACGTGCGAACCGGATGAGAGTTTGGACAACCTCTTCCGAATGCTTCTCACTCTGAGATTGTGTCACGAGAAACCGGGTCCCTTGAGAAACACCCGCGCTGGCTCACACGTTCAAAAAAGCTGAGGTTTTCAATTGGGGGAAAGCAAGTTCAACGCTGACCGAATTTACTTACGCACGCCCTTCGATTCGCCATTGCCGTAGCCATAGCGGTAGGCGTGGTAATACTGCGAGCTATACATGTGAGCCTCACCCACAGCATTGAGCACGACTCCAACGATATTCCGACCCTGCAACTCTTGATAGGCTCTCTGAGCTACCGCGGAAGGCGTCGATCCGGCCTTCACAACAAGGAGAACTCCCTGACAGATGTCTGCCAAAATGCTGGCGTCCGCTACCGGGAGACACGGCGGCGAATCAACTATGACCCAATCGAAGACAGGTGTAACTCGATCGAGCAGCTTTTTCAGCCGCCCGTTGGAGAGTAACTCGCTCGGATTGGTCACCTCGTTTCCGCCAGGAATAAAACAGAGATTCCCTTCAGGGCCGTGCTGGATAACGGCCATCTCATCGGCTTCGCCGCGCAAATAGTCGGTGAGTCCGGGAGCGGCGGGAGCGCCGAGAAGCGTGTGAACCCTTGCACACCGTAGGTCCGCATCGATGATCAGGGCGCGGCGATCCGGTTGGCGAACGATTGCCTGCGCTAGGTTCACCGTCACGAATGTTTTACCTTCTCCGGGAATCGAACTCGTGACCAACAGAGTTCGAACCGGCTGATCGCCGCGGAGCTGATACAAGCGAGAGCGCAAAGTTCGAAATTGCTCCGCGCCATGCGTGCTCAGCCCCGGATTGAAGAAGACGTTCACGTTCGGATCGAAATGCCATTCCGGGTGCGCGCAGCGCGTGCGGAGATCATCGAACCGCAGGTAGTCGGACGCCGGCGTACCGGCGGATGCGGTCGCGGAAGCTGCGTCAACCACCGCAGCCACCGACGCGCTACTCTTCCAATCGCTAGCGGTAGGAGCCGCGCCCTGCGGTGGCGGGGCGACTTCCGTCGCCTGGACGGTTGCCCTCTCTTGTTGGGCCTTCTTGAGCGCTTCGTGGATACGACTCATGATTTCCTTTCGCGCGACGGTACCGCATTGATGTGACGCAAGCGTCCGAGTAGCTCATCCAAGTTCTCAAGCAGAGCTTGGGTGTCGGCAGATTGTGCCGCTCCAGGGACAGAGCCCATCGATGCCACGGGCGCGACTTCATCGAGCTGAAATTCCCGCGCCACCTCCTCCACCAGATGAGCAGGTACCGGCCTCAAGCTGTCGACGTACGCATTGATCATCGAGTGCTCGCATAGCAGGTTTATCACGCGGGGAATCCCCCGCGAATACATGTGCACCGTTTGAATGGCTTCCTTGGAAAAAATAGGCTCGCCGTTGGCACCCGCAATCCGCAAGCGCTCAGCGATGTAACCGAAAGTTTCTTCCAGCGAAAGCGCGGCCGTGCGGCAGCGCAACGTGATTCGCTGCCGAAGTTGGCGCAATTGCGGGAGTTTTAGCTTTTCTTCGAGTTCCGGCTGGCCGGTCAGCACGATTTGCAGAAGCTTTTCCGTGGCTGTCTCCAGGTTGGTCAGGAGTCGAATCTCTTCGAGCACTTCGGGCGAAAGATTCTGCGCTTCGTCGACGATCAGCACCGCAGTTTCCCCCGCGCGATAGCGCTCCAGGAGCCACTGGTTGAGCCGCAGCAACACCTGGCTCTTCTCACGCGATTCGTAGGGAATATCGAAGTCCGCCATCATGAAATCGAAAAGATGGTTGACCTCCAATTGCGAGTTGAAGATGTAGGCCGTCGCCACCTTCTGCCCGCGCAGCCAATCGAGCAGCCGGTTTAGCAGCGTGGTCTTGCCAGTACCCACTTCGCCCGTCAACAGAATGAAGCCCTTGCGGTTCTGAATGCCGTACGTCAGTCCCGCGAGCGCTTCTTGAATGTGCCGCGTCAGGTAGAGATATCGCGGGTCCGGGTTGACGTTGAACGGGCTTTCTCGCAGCCCAAAGAATCTCTGATACATGTTTTTTCTTAGGCTCCTGCGCCCAGACTCAAGTTAGAATCCGCCGGGCGCATCAACGTTGACTTGCTCGACTTCTTGCTCAGCACAGGATCGATCGCCGGAATCATTGCGAGCACAGGTAGTCGCAGAGCCAATTCGACATCTCGCTCAGACTTCAGCGACGTATCTTTAAGCTCGAGCAGAAAAGCAAGGCCGAGGCCCAAACCGAGTCCGCTGGCCAGCCCGCCCAACGCGAAGAGCTTGCGATTCGGAAACGTAGGCCTGTCGGGCAAGTTGGCGGGATCCAACACTCGGAATTGCTCTCCTCGCTGTTGTTGGTCCAGATCGTGCGACATTGCAGACGCATCCCGCTTCTTTAATAGATCATTATAGGAGTCTAGAGCCGTTTGATAGCCTCGCGTCAATTCCTTATACTGCTCCTCCACAACCGGGCTCGCCTGAACGCGCTCTTGATAAAGTTTGATCTGCTGTTTGATTTGTTCCTGTTCCCGGGTTTTCTCCGAAATCAGTTGGTCGGCCGTATGGACTTGTGCCCGCCACTGTGTGATTTGTGCAGGCTCGACGACAGCCTTCGAGGTCTTATTCGGATCAGACGTTCCTTTCGGATCTTCGCTTTCTGCAATCTTCTTTTGCAGTGCTGCGATGTCGGCCTTTGCCTTGATTACGTCCGGGTAATCGTCCGTGTACCTTGCTTGTAGACTTGCGAGTTGCGTCTCCAAAGCCGAGAGTTGCTGTTCGAGCGTATCCGGGTTGTGGCCGCTCTGAGCCGCTTGCCAAGCTGCGACTTGCTGCGTCAGCATGGATTCGGCGAACGTCTTGTCCTGCTGGGCGCGAGCGAGGGCCTGGTTTGCCGCGTCGAGTTGTGAAGTCAGTCCGGTTAGAAGGTTCAGGTTCGTTTGCTCGTCGTCCGGAAGCGAACCAATATAGCGGCTTTTAAAAGCCGCAAGCTTGGCATCCTGCGCGTCCAAATCTGTTTTCGCTTCGGCTAGCTGCTGAGACAAGAACTCAGTTGTTTGTTTCGAATGCTGTTCTTGAATGCCGATACTCTCCTCGATGAACATGGACGTGATGGCCGTGCACACGCCTTGTGCCGTGTGGGGATCGTCCAAAGTCACGCTGACGAAGAACCCCGGCAAATCCCGCCGCTGCGTTTCGGCCATCGGCTGCACGGGGGTCACTTCGATCGCCTTCTGTAATCGGGCGACTAGCTCATCCATGGATCTCTTATAGATCTCTCCCGGATACAATCCGAATTGGTGAATGATCGGCTCGAGGCGCGTGCGGCTGAGTATTTGCTGTTGCATGCTGGCTAGCCGCTCGTTAACGCTGATGGTATCCACTTGCGGTACGATCGTTGTTGACACGCTGGGCGGCTCAACCAGCACCAAAGTTTGCGATTTGTATTGACTAGGAATGACTCGCGAGATCCCGTACGCCAACGGAGGGCCGATGAGAGTGAGCGTTACAATGAGAACCCATCGCCGGCGAAACATCGCGATGTAGTCTGCAGGCGTTAACTCACGCTGAACGTTTTGTTCGATTGCCATCTATTCTCCTGCCGGGTGCCGCTTGCGCACGTATTAAAAAAGGAGCGGCCGCTCGTGCCAGCCCACTCCTAAAGAGATCACATTCCGTATCACACTGGTTCCGCACGTTGCTGCGATGCAGAATGCCGCATTCGAATCTTGATACTGCAACTGATACGTCAGAGTCACTCCCAGCGTCCGTCCCAACGGATGCGTAAGGCTGCCGCCTGCGAACCAGTAATCATACTTCTGATTGAACGGAGTCGTGCCGCCGAGGGTCAATCCCTGATTTCGGGTATACCCCCCTTGGATGCCGCTCGAAAACGTCCGCGAGACTTGTCGTGTCACCGATCCCGTGACGACATCTGTAAGCGCACCCGCCAACACGCCCGAACCACCGCCTGCTCCGTGACTGTAGGTGAGCCCAAACATGTTCCGCTGCGCCTGCCAAAGGAGCGACGTGTTCAGCGACCAAAAGACTTGCGTCACTGAACTCGCTGTGGACCCTGTGTCTCCTCCGCCGCCCGAGGCCCCTCCACCGCCAGTAATGGGCATACGGGAGAACACGACCTGTGGCCCGGCTGCGATCTGAAAGGCGAGCCTGCCAGTGACCCGTCGGCCATACGAAGCCTGCACCGTATGAGTGCTAATCGATTGGTCCGCGTTGCTAAAGCGGAATCCAGAGAAGGTATACAGTACGGCGATCGTGTCCTTCCGAGTCGCCTCGTAGTTGTAGCCACCACGGAAACTCACATCGCCATAGTTGAAGAGATCGCTGTCGAAGTAGTGCAACAGAGAATAGCCGCCAACAAAAGTGAGCGAGGTGCGGGGCGTCAGATAGGTATCAACCTGCGTCACGAACGAGTTCCCGAGATTTTGACCTCGTCCCACCAAAAGGGATTGGCCTTGAGCGAAGCCCGCACCCAGTCCGGTCGGACCATTTCCGGCAGCGCCACCGAGACCGCCGAATCCGAGAGCGGATTCCGGCAGATAGTTGAGTTGATCGAAGAAAGAGATCGCCGCACGACGAAACGAAAACTTGTCGGCAAAGCTCAACCCCTGCACGATTCCGTTCGGTACGTTGCTCTCGGACGACAGCATTCCACTGGACGTGTAACTAAGCGTCATGTTGGAATTGCCGGAGATTCGATGCACGTCTACTCCGCCCGACACGGACGTCCATGCGCCCCAGCTGGTCTCGTTCGTAGCTTCTAGCGGATTCGAATCGGCGGATGCAGAAAGATCGAAATGCGGCTGCCAATAACTGCGCGTCGTGGGTTCACCCAGTGAAAGATTCTGGGCCCCCGCCAGCGAGCGATTGTCCGGAGCGAGCTGATCTGAATTATCGTTCGCGCTGTCGGAATCGCCGTTGTCCGCTGCCGAGGCGAGCGGTGAACGGTATGCTGGAATCGGCGCAGCAGCCTGGTCCGAAGACTGTTGCTGATTTTGGCTTTGCTGCTGCGCCTGGACTGGGACTACTCCCAACGCGACGACGCAGAGGGTGGTCCAACAAATGTTTCGCAGCGCTTTCATCATTAGGGCACCACGATCGTGTCGCCGGCTTTCAGCGTCACGTTCTCGTCCGATCGTTTCCCATCAATCACGTCTTTGTAGTTGAACGGATACTTCACTTGCTTCCCGTTCTCCATCCGGAACATGTAAATCTTCTTTAGGTTCGCGAATTGCGTAAAACCACCTGCGCTCGAAAGTCCTTGTAAAATTGTCATCTGCGGCAGCAGCGGATAAGCGCCTGCGCGGTTGACTTCACCAAGAATGTAAATGCGCTGGCTATTGATCTGAGACACAATCACCGTCACCTGCGGATCGGTGACGAATTTCTTCAGATCGTTCGTCAGGTGCTCGGCCAGTTGCGTCGGTGTCAATCCCGCCGCCTGCACGTCGTTTAGCAGAGGCAACGAAATCTTTCCATCGGGACGCACCGGTACGGTGCGCGTCAATTCGGCTTCCTTCCACACGCTGATGTCGAGCACGTCTTGCGCGCCGATCACGTAGTTCGGATCCTGCGCCGCGGGCTTTTGTGCGGCGCCGCCATTGGACGTCGCTGCATTCCACGGAATCGGTTCATAGGCTGTCGTCTGGGCCCACGCGGGTGTGACCAGCGCTACGAGCAAAAGAATCACCGACAAACGGCTTTGTTTCGACATCAGTCTCTCCGGCTCCCCTATCTGATTTCCGTTTCCTCGAACCCAATCTGCTTCAGCTTGTACAGCAGCGACTTGTAGCTGATCTGCAACTCCCGCGCGGCGCGCTTCCGATTCCAACGTGTTCGGGTCAGCGCTTTGATGATCAGTTCCCTCTCGGCCTCGCGTGATGCCGCCCGGGCCGCAGCCTTCAGAGAAGAGCCTTGCACGGGCATCGGCTGCGTGACTTTCTTTTGCGAGGCCGGAATACTGAGCTCCGCAATCGCCAAAGCTTCGTCGTCAAGCGCCACGATTTTCTTCACCACGTTTTCAAGCTCGCGAATATTCCCCGGCCACGAATAGTCCAGAAACGCCTGTAGCGTCTGCGGACTCAACGAACGGCGCGGACGTCCGAATTGCGCCGCATGCTTCGCGAGCAGGAATTCGGCGAGAAGCGAAATATCTTCCTTGCGATCCCGCAGTGGAGGCAGCCTCAAGCAGACGCCGTTAATCCGGTAATACAGTTCGCTGCGAAACCGGCCCGCGCGCATCTCTTCATCCAGATTCCGGCTCGTCGTCGAAACGATTCGCGCCGTGAGCGATCCCCTGCGCGATCCCGCGTCCCCGTCCGGCAGCGCGCAGAGAAGGTTGCGCTGGCACGCGGCGTCGAGCTCGCCGATCTCGTCGAAAAACACCGTGCCGTGGCTGCTCGCCCTCCCGTCGGTTCCGCGGTTGTTATCCGACCCCAGCTCTGCAGAGAGTGCTGTAGGATTCATCGACGCACAGGCGATCCTCGTCAGCGGCCGTTCCGAATGTTGCGATAGTCGGTGAATTCGATTCGCGAACATCTCCTTGCCCGTGCCGCTCTCGCCGACAAGCAGCACCGGGATGTTCGTTGGCGCGATTTCAGCAATCACGCCCTCCAGGGTTTGAATGGCCGGGCTGGCCCCTCCGATCCAGCTCGCGTCCTCTTGGATCAATACTCCGCCCGTTTTGTCAGTCGTCATGCGATTGTGTGCCTTGCCAGCCGACGCTCCGAGCTTTGGCGACGATCTCGCCCCTCGCCCCGCGAATTGAGTTTGCAATGCGGATGCCAGCACCCTCATACACCGAAAACAGCCTCGAATGCCATGTAGCGCTTTTATTTTCAGTGAGTTACAAAAAGTCTCTCGAATTCTGCCCCATGAGTCGTTCTTTAAGAAAGTCCCACGCAGCTTCCACCTATGGGCAAAACACTTGCCCCTTTTCCTCTCAAAACAAAGACAATGCGCTGTTCTCCTAGCTGCTTCGAATTACGCTGCTTACAAAACGTTTACGTCCGTAACGCCGGGAATTAGGGACATACAATAACCCAGATGTGGAACTTTACTTCCACTGTAGGGCTTTGACATCGCCCAGAGCCTCGCCCCTGAAGAGTTTCAGACTCTTGGTCTGGGCCTTATCAGATGTCACGTAACCTATTTAGTGTCAGAACCTTAGCTGAAATCGAACTGTTCTTGTGCATCGGCCCCGGACCGGACGCTCGATTGCATGTTGGTATTCGTCGTAGTACGGCTGTGAGCCATGTCCAGCCGGTCGGCTTGCAAGGAGCGAAATGACTTTTCGCGGGAAACACCGTCTCTGGTTTGCCTTAGCGGTTGGTGCTTGTTTGCTGGCTGGGTGTTCGCTGAACCCACAGGTCCGCAAAAAGAAGTACGTGGACAAGGGCAATTCGTACTTTCAACAAGGCAAGTACCGCGAGGCGGTGATCGAGTACGAGAATGCGATTCAGATTGATTCTAACTTCGGTGATGCTCACTTCGGCCTGGCGCAGTCGCTGTTGAAGGAGGGAGATTGGCCGCACGCTTATCAAGAATTGACGAAAACCGTCGAGCTCGAACCCACCAATTGGAACGCACAATTGGCCCTCGGCGATCTCCTTCTTGCCGGCCACCGCTTTTTGGACGCGCGAAGCCGGGCTGAAACCATCCTGGCCGGGGACCCTCAGAACGCGCGAGCTCAGGTGCTCCTCTCGAGCGCCGATGATGCCCTCGGACAATCCCCCCAAGCAATCGTCGAAGCGCAACAAGCTATTCAGATGGATCCGAATCGATCGGCATCCTACCTGTTTCTCGCGGAACTCCAGGAAAAGAACAAAGACGTTGCCGGGGCAGAACAGAATTATCAAAAAGCGATTTCTGTGGATCCGAAGTCAGTGTCGGCTCTTCTCTCACTCGGAACTTTCTTGGCGCGCCAGAGTCGTTGGGCTGATGCACAAGCGCAGTTTCAAGCTGCCATCACGCTCGCTCCGAAGGATCCCGCGCCGCCGGCCGCCCTTGCCCGTCTATTTCTGGCGCAAGGTCAAAAAGACATGGCCGAACAGACCTTGCGGGACGCCAGCACCACCTTTAGGGATAATCCGACCGGCTACCGCATGCTTGGAGAATTCTATTTGGCCCAGGGAGAATTGGACAAGGCATACGCGGAGTTCACCTCGCTACACACACAGCATCCGGCGGATCAGCTCGTGACGAAGGCCTGCGTCGAAATCCTGCTTCAGCAGAATCGCCTGGACGATGCAACCAAGCTGAATGACGCCATCCTGAAGGATTCCCCTTCCGATCCCGACGCGCTCATCGCGCGCGGCGACATTCTGATCCGTCAGGGCAAGCAGAGCGACGCAGTCCCGGTTCTTGCCACGGCGGCCAAGAATGCGCCCAACAATGCGATGGCCCACTATCAACTCGGAGTGGCTTATGCGGGCGTGTCGAATTTCGGCCAGGCTCAATCCGAGTGGCAGCAGGCAGCGCGCCTCCGCCCCAATATGAAGGAGCCGCAACGCGCACTCGCGGCGCTCGCCGTGCGCAAGGGCGACGCAGCCCTGCTGGCCAGTAGTGGCGAACAACTGATGAAGCTTGAGCCAAAATCGTCTGAAGGTTACATCTTCCACGCTAGGGCGCTCTACACGAATGGAGACAAGGCGGGAGCGGAAGCAGATCTGAAAAAGGCCATCGACGTCGCACCGCAAGATCCGGCGCCTTACACGCGCATGGGCGAGTTGCGCGCGCTGCAAAATCAGCCTGACGAAGCTGTGAAACTCTACGCGCAGGCGCTGGCACTCAACCCGTCTGCGTCGGATGCGCTAGCGGGACTCGTCAACATCGACCTGGCTCGCAAGCAGCCGGCGCAAGCGGTCCAGCGCATTCAGGCCCAAATCGCGAAAGTTCCAAACAACAGCAATTTCTACCTGCTGCTCGGGCAGGCTGAACTCCGCGTTCAGAGTCCAGGCAAGGCGGAAGAAGCGTTCGAGAAAGCGATCGATCTCGATAAGAACAATGTAACAGCCTTCTTGTTTCTCGCGACTACGGAATCGGCGCACGGATCGGTCGATCAGGCGATCGGGAATTACGAGCGCGCTCTTCAGGATAATCCCAAGGATGTCCGGCTGTACGTTCGGCTCGGCAGCCTCTTGGAGGCCCGCGGAGAATGGCAAAAGGCGCAGGATCTGTATCAGAAAGCGCTTCAAATCCAGCCGGATTATCCCGCTGCGGCCAATAATCTGGCTTATCTAATGCTGGAGCACGACGGCAACGTCAACGTCGCTCTTTCACTCGCTCAGACGGCCCGACGCGGAATGCCCGATTCTCCCAACTCGGCCGACACACTCGGCTGGGCTTACTACCATCAGGGCGCGTACGCATCCGCGATTGATACCCTGCAAGATGCCGTGAGTGCGGACCAGAAGAACCCAACGTACCACTACCACCTCGGCATGGCATACGAGAAGGCAAACAACTACGCGATGGCAAAGAAGCAGTTCGAATCCACGCTTCAGATCAGCCCGAATTTCCCCCAAGCGGATGAAATCCGAAAGGTACTTTCCGAGTCGGCGCCAGCGCACGACTGAAGCTGCGTCTGGCGCCACGAGCACGCATGCGAACGTAACCCCCGCTGCCCCGCCTTGATTTTTCGGCCCGCCAGGAATCTAATTGAGCCGTCCGGCGAATCTCCTCTATAATTGAGTGTTTGTCGAGCAGGGAAAGGCCGCACCGACGATATGTTGAAAAGCATTCAGCAGCGCGATTTGCCTCGGAACCGCTGGATCAAGATCACCATGACCGTATTTCTGGGTCTGATCTGCGCCAGTATGCTGACGTATCTCATTCCAGGCTTGATGAGCGGTACGACAGGCGCGACCAGCCCCGATGCCGTGGCCACCATCGCCGGGCAGAGCATCACCGTGCTGGATTTCCAGCAGCAGTTCAACCAGGCGACGCGCAATCAAGCGATCCCTCCGATGCTGCGAGCCGCCTACGCCAAGCAGATTCTCGATCAAATGGTTTTCCAGCGCGCACTTGAATATGAAGCGGACCGCCTGGGAATCCGCGTCACTCCCGAGGAAGAGACCGAGCGCATCAAGGAAGTTTTGCCGACAGCCTGGTCGGGCAACACCTGGCTGAAAGATCGCTACGCCGATGAAGTGCAGACGCGCACGGGAATGGACGTGGATCAGTTCGAGACACTTCTCCGCGACCAGATGCTTCAGGACAAATTCAAGGAGCTCGTGACGGACGGTATCACGGTGAGCCCGCTCGAAATCGCGCAGGAATTTCAGTTGCGAAACGAGAAAGTGAAGATCGATTTTGCGTTGATCAAGCCTGCTGATCTGGCCGCGTCGATCCATCCCTCCGATGCCGACCTTTCGGCCTGGTTTGCCAAGAATTCGGCGCGCTACCAGGTACCCGAGAAGCGTTCCGCTCGCTACGCGCTACTCGATCTTGCCAAGCTTCGCGCCGGCGCCCTGGTCAGCGATGACACGCTTCGCGCCTATTACAATTCGCACATCGACGATTACAAAGTCGAGAACCGGGTTCACGTCGAGCACATTCTGTTCAAGACGATTGGCAAGACGGACGCCGAGGTCGCCGAAATCCGGCAGAAGGCCGAAGACGTCCTGAAACAGGCACGGCACGGCGCCAATTTCGAAGACCTCGCCAAGAAATACTCCGAGGATGACGCCACCAAACCGAAGGGCGGCGACCTCGATTGGATCGTCGAGGGCCAAACTGTGCCGGAATTCCAACGGGCTGCCTTCAGCCTGCCGAAGGGCTCGATTTCGGACCTCGTGAAAACTCAGTACGGCTTTCACATCATCAAAGTCCTCGATCACGAAACCGCCCACACCAAGAGCTTCGAGGAAGTTCGCGATTCCATCCTTCAGCCCGTGCTCGATCAAAAGGTCAGCGCCGAGGCGAACGACATCTCGAGCCAGATGGCCTCTGCGGTCCGGCAGTCCGACCGGCAATCACTCGATGACCTAGCGAAAAAATTCCACTTGGATTTGGGTGAGACAGCTCCCGTCGCTGTCACCGACACGATCTTGCCGTTGGGCAATTCGCCCGAGTTGCATCAGGATCTCTTTGCGCTCCATCCAGGCGAACTCAGCCAGCCGATCCAGGTCGATAGCGGCTTCGTGATCGTCACGGTGAAGGAGATTTTTCCGGCTCACCAGGCTACCCTCGCCGAGGTGCGCGACCGCGTCCTAGCGGACTACCAGCATGAAAAGTCCTTGGATCTTGCGCGCACGCGCGCCGGCGATCTCGCCAAGCGCGCTCAGGCTGGCGAGGATTTCGCCAAGGTGGCGAAGTCGCTCGACCTCACAGTGAAAAACTCCGATTCGTTCGCGCGATCCGGCTCGATTCCAGACGTCGGCACCGGCCGGCAGGTTGGGGCCGCGTTCAATATGAATGTTGGGCAAGTCAGCCAGCCGACCCAAATCGGCGAAAATTGGGTCGTCTTCCGTGTCGCGTCCCATGACAGCATCAACCCTGCCGATATTGCCACCCAGCAGGAAGACCTCCGGCAACAATTGCTGCAGACTAAGCAGAGCGCGGCGTTCGAGGCATTCCATAAAGCCCTCGAGGATCGCCTGAAGAGCGAAGGCAAACTCACCATCAATAATGAAGTGCTGGACCGCATCAGCCGCTCCAGCTAAGAGGGATTCAAGCGCGACTTCCTCCGTAAGCATCTATAAATAATAGGCTTATATTTTAGAGTGCCATCCCTTGCTCCACATCCAGCGCTTCGCTAGAATATGACTATCCGCAGGGCCTGTCCCGTCGCCAGCGGGACCTAACTGCAGGCGGGAGCCTCCCCAGCCTGAGGGACTCTGGCAGCACGGTTCTTGGACCGATTCTCCCTGAGGAGCAATTCTATGCCGACGAAACGATCTGAGGCAGGCACGCTCGAAGTACTTCTTCCCGAAGCGGAGAACCCACGGCGGTCGTCCCATCGTGGGGCGTCCGGCGCGGTTTCCGGGAGAAGCAAGCCGAGGAATATCATGTCAGCGAAAAATGGGGCCAGCACCAACGAATATCTCTGCGCCATCGAACGAAATCAGAATGGTAAGTACAACGTGCGGGTGAGGGCCCTGTTCACGCTTGGCGGCCTGGCAACAGACGAGGACAGTTCTGCCCAGGTCAGCAACGATTCCCGCGGCCGTTGGACGCTACCGGTCTATTTTCTTGCTTCGTCCTTTAACGCGGCGATGAAAAAACTCGAGGAATCGCTCCAACTGTTGCAGAAGAACGAAGACCGCCTCCGCTTCTGGGGTGTGGAGCGCACCGACGATCCCAAGCTCGCCGGGGATCTATTGCAGGAATTCGGTCTGTGGCTCGACCGGCGCCGGGAATTCCCGCGCAAGATTGCCGAGTTGGGCGTTCCCCGCGAGCGCCCGGTGCCTGCGTCGATGTTGGCGCCGGTGCGGCGCGTCCTCGCAGACTCGGTCGCACAGGAACGCCCGGTCGACCGCACGGCGATGGCCGGCGACTGAAAACGCGACTACTCGATTCACCTTCCCAGCAACTTACAAATGTGGTTGACGCGTTAATCCGACTCGGGAGCTACTTCCCGCGGAGGACGACCTCGCAGTGCGCTACCACCACATCGTTGAGCGAGAGGCGGTACTTGTACGAGCCCGGATTCAGTCCAGGGCGCGCGGCGCCGCTCGAAAGACGCACGCCGGGAGGGGCTTGAAACACGTTGGACCCAAATGGCGAGCGCTGCGGATCGAATTCGATTTTCAGGTTCCCCGCGTTTGAAAACCAGGTCACCTGCTCGCCGGGATCGATCACGACGGCTTCCGGAAGCACACCTACCATCACCATTTTTTCAGCAGCCATTCATCAAATCCTGTAGACAGCCGGAGCTACGAAGCAATTTCACGGACGGCCGCGGCGATGTGCCGCGCGGAAATCCCGAACGCGTCCACCAATTCGTCCGGCTTCCCGGAATGGGGCATATCCCTGACGGCGAGCATGCGGTACTTCGACGGCGCGACGCCTGCTTGCGCGAGCGCCCCAAGAACGGCTTCGCCGACGCCGCCTTCGGGCCAATGATCCTCGACGGTCACGAGACGTCCGCCGGTGGCGTTGATCTGCTCGGCGAGAGCCTTGCCATCGATCGGTTTCACGCAGTAGAGATCGATCACGCGAACGGCCGTCCCCTGCGATTTCAATTCGTCGGCCGCCTTCAGCGCTTCGTGCACCGTGATGCCCGCACCGATTACGGTGACGCGGTCCTGCGCGCTCTGCTTGGGAACCTTGAAGCCGGGAACCGGAAACTTTTCATCCTTCGAATAGAGGATCGCAGTTTTCGGGCGCGACGTACGCAGGTAGTTGATGCCGCTGCGCCTCGCCATCGTTTCGACCAGCCGCTCGGTGGACACGGCATCGCTCGGATAGAAAACCGCCGAACCGTGAATCGCGCGAAACATCGCCAGATCCTCGAGCGCCATTTGCGACGGCCCGTCTTCGCCGATCGAAACGCCGCAGTGCGAGCCGCACAGATTGATATTGCTGCGGCTGATGGCGGCCATGCGGACATTGTCATACGCGCGCGAAAGGAAGCAGGCGAACGTGTCGAGGAAGGGCACTTTGCCGCGCGCCGCGAGCCCAACGCCGAGGCTCACCAGATTCTGTTCCGCGATGAAGCCCTGGTAGAAATGGTCGGGAAACGCGTTGCCGAACATGTCCGAGAACGTGGAGTTCTTCACGTCTCCTGAAGCCGCGACAACACTCGGATTCACGGCACCGAGTTTCTTGAGCGCAAAGCCATAAGCTTCGCGGGTCGCGACCGGCTTGCCGGCCTCGTAATCAGGCGCGGCGGGAGCAGGGAAATCCGGAGGCTTCGGGAGCGATTTCCTCTCGTAGGATTTTCCCGGATCGGGAGGAACTTCGATCGGGCCGCCGAGCTCCTGGATCGCCTGCGCGAGCATATCTTTTGGAAATGGCTTGCCGTGCCAATTTTCTTTTCCAGCGACCTCACTGAATCCGTGGCCTTTTACGGTGCGGGCAACGATAACTTGCGGGCGGCCCTTCGTGGCTTTGGCGCGGTCGAGAGCGCCGAGAACCGCACTGACGTCATGGCCATCGATCACTTCGGCCGCAAATCCTTCCGCGGCGAATTTGGCGCGGTACGTTTCCATGTCGTGCTGATACATGGTGGGCTGGCTCTGGCCGAGCGCGTTCACGTCCGCGATCACCGTCAGATTGTCGAGCTTGTAATAGCCCGAGAACGCAGCAGCTTCCCAGATCTGGCCTTCCGCCATCTCGCCATCGCCGAGTAAGACGTACACGCGCGTCGAACTCTTATCGAGACGCGCGCCGATCGCGAGTCCCGCTGCCACGGACATTCCCTGCCCAAGCGATCCCGTCGCGGCGTCGACCCCGTGAATGCGCGGCGTGGGATGGCCTTCGAGCTCGCTCGAAAATTCGCGCAGCGTCATCGTGCGCGACGCGGGAAACACGCCTGCCTCCGCGAGCGCGGCGTAGAGCACGGGAGCGGCGTGGCCCTTCGAAAGCACGAAACGGTCGGTGTCCGGGCCGTTGGGATTTTTCGCATCGAACTTCATGGCGTAGAAGAAGACGCCGGCCATCAATTCGGCGGCCGACATACAAGATGTTGGGTGACCCGAGCCCGCGGCGGTGGTCGACATCATCGAGAGAATGCTCAAGCGCCGCGCTTTTTCTTTGACGGCAGCGATCGTGGAGGCGGATGGCCCAGCTGACGAGGTCGCGCTCATGAGGTCGGCTCCTTGGACGGTGTGCGTGCGCAGACGGTGAATATTACATCGTTCGGGCGCGGTGCGCGAGCCGGTTTCTGGGACACATGACAAATCGGGAGGCCGGGTTTCAGTTTCGAGTAATGCGACCCGCGATTGAGTGTTTTTCGTGAGTTACTCGGATTTCTACTCGGCAGCAGTGTCGAGTAGAAACTGTGCGATTGCGCATTCCGAGCGCTCACCATCTCTGGCCTCGAGCCTGGCATCTACGCCATCTCCTTGCGTGAGGTTCGAATCCGAACCTCCGACCACTCGCGGCCGCAATTCGGCCGCATTTCAGGCTGGCGGCATGTGTGGCGGAGCGCAACCGGGTTGTTGCTCCATTGCCGTTTGCCATGACCCGACGAAATTGGGTGTCGCTGTCAGTCGTGCGGCGTGAATCGTGCTTTTGCAGGTGGACTCACGCGCCTACAATTGGGGTCTCCCCAGGTTGCATTGGGCGGTCAAGGGACGGCCGTCGCATTTGGAGGCGCTGCTCATAAGCTAAGTACGGACTTGCGGCCGGCCGCAAATAAAAAAGAGTGCGCCACCTGACGGATGCTTACTTCTCCTGCAGCGACGCCAGATAATCGCAGAGGTTCTTGACGCGTTGCTTGACGGCAGTGTCGTTTTGTTTGTCGTTGAGGAAGAGGAAGAGAGTTCCCCACGTGGGCATGTCGGTCGAGCCGTGAGCGGCGACGCCAGGGCCAAAAAGGAGAATGCTGGAAACGTAGGTGTCAGGGAATTGTCCGCCATGACGCCTGGCGAGTGTGGTCAGATCCGGTGGCGGCATTTTGAGCACGGATGCAGTAGGGCCATGACCCTTGGCATCGGCACCGTGACAGGCAGCGCAAAATTGTTTGTATATGTTCTCGCCCGAGGGCACGTAGATCGGCGGAAACTGTGCGTCAGACCGTCTCCCTGAGAAGGCGTTGGATTGCGTCACGGTTACCGAGGCACTTCCCCAAACCGAAGTGTTGGCGTTGGAGACAGCCGTAATGGTTGCGCTGCCCGCAGAACTGCCCGCAGTAAATTGGCCGGACGTGGATATCGTCCCATCGCCCGTGACTTGCCAAGTCACAATTTGGCTGACGTCGCTGCCGGTGGTTGCGACCTCAGCGGTGAATTGCTGAGTCATTCCCGCCGGGACACTCGCTGTGGCCGGAGTCACCGTGACCGAAGTAACAGTCCCGGCGACGGGCGACGAGCACGAACCGCAAAGGAAGCCGATGAATACACAAGCGGACATCGCCGCGCTTTTGGCGTAAAGAGTTTTCATGTTCCGTAATCTGGGATTTTCACTGTGGGTTCCGGGCCGACCGACAACATACAAGTGACGCCTCAGCATGCAATACTCAGGCGCAGTTTTCAATGCATCGTTCTCGCAACGCCGTAGCAGCGCATTTTCGTGTCCACTGCCTGGGTGCGGATTAGCGGATAGTCTGTAGCCAGTGGACAGCAAAGCGGGGTAACGGTTCTATTCTTGCAGCACGTGTTCTCGCGGAAGCCGTCCTGTTCCTGCATCTGCTTTGGTGTGCGTGGGTGCTGCTGGGCTGGACAGTGACACGGTCCCGCCGCCTTCTGCGGACGCTACACGTGTCTTCACTGATCTATGCCATCGTCATCGAGTTAGTTCCCTGGCCGCCGTGCCCGCTCACCGTGGTTGAAAACTGGCTTGAGGCTCGCGCTGGCATCGAACCCGCGCGCGGACCGTTTCTGGTGCATGTTCTCGATGCAATTGTGTATCCCGATCTGCCGGAGTGGCTCGTCGTGGCCAGCGCGGTACTTGTTTGCGTGGCGATCTTATGGATGTATCTGCAGCGCTATCTCCACCGTGCTGCGGACGGTCGGTGGTGACGCGGGCCAACTCGGAACTAGCTCCACCGGACGAGGGCAGGACAGAATTTTTGTGCGGCACGGCCTAGACGACCTTCCCGAACCGCGCGTTTCCGGGTGGATTGTCGTCTACTCGGAAGTAGTTATCGGACCCGATCCGCCCGAGGCGTGGCGCGAATCAATGTTTGCCTACTTGACGCGTAGTTCCCGAGGACCGCTTGGAGCGGCGTGCATCCGAATACCATTGCTCGATACGGGAGTTTCTCCCAGCTTATTGCCGCCATCCGTAATATCCCGGCCCGACGCGCATATGGTGGTGCCAAGCCATGGGAAACGCCCATCCCACAAGCATCGACAGCAGGGCCTGTCCAACCGCAAGCGGAATGATGTTTCGCACGCGCCCAAACATCCATGCCATTGCCACCCCGCCAACAAATGTCAGTGGTACGAGGACCGGATTCGGCCAATGACATGCGGCAAAGATCACTCCTGTCAATGCTGCAGCCACCCATTCATTCTGTACGAGCGCCAGCATCCGGTTGTGGAGCAGAGAATTGAGCGCCACCTGCTGCAGCACGCAAAACGCGAAGTAGCCCCCCAGCGACGAAATTGAAATCGGCCGAAGACGCCGCGACGCACCCAGCGAAAAGCCAATGATCACGAGCCCCGCCGCCATTAGACTGAACACGGTCAGAGCCTGCTTCGTCGCAGGCCAAATATTGTCGCCGCGCCACCCAAGAGTTTTCGTCGTGTCGCGATGCAGCAGAAAGCTCGCAACCAGCCACACGAGGAATATCACCCAGGTCCCTCGCGCCGTGAATTGCAGCCGCCAGATAAACCACATTATGAATGCGGGCAGGAGCGTGACGTCGGCAAGCGATAGCCATCGCTTTAAAAGGGGATTCATCACTGCCTCGCCAGATACTCTTCGCAACTGATTTCAGCGAAGAGCGATTGGCCACGATGCCGGATGCGATCTCGCTTGGCGGCACAGGGGGAAGCAAAGAACCATCTCGGACACGCTTGCTGCACAAACGCTATGATATCCGCTGGGGGGCGGATCCGCGGATAATTTATAGCCAGTGTCAAATGAAGCGGGGTAACGGTCCGAATTCTTGCGGCATCTATTCTCGCGGAGCCCGCCCTGTTCCTGCATCTGCTTTGGTACGCGTGGGTGCTGCTGGGCTGGACAGTGACACGGTGCCGCCGCCTTCTGCGGACGCTACACGTGGCTTCACTGATCCACGCCATCATCATCGAGTTAGTTCCCTGGCCGCCGTGCCCGCTCACGTGGTTGCGTTGAAATTACACGCGTGTTCACACGATCTTTTAAGGCAAAACAATTGCAGTTTACAGCGGAGAGCGCTCGTGCGCATGCAAACGCGGGGCTGCTGCAGAGACCGTTGATACGTGCTGCGAGAGAGGCAGCGCAACGGAGGCTGGGAGCCTCAGCCACACGATCGTGTTCATTTCCGTGGTGATTGTCTGCTTCCCAACTTGGCGCGCCAGAGTAGATACTACGGTCGTGAGCTCACCCACGGCGGCACTTCTCGGCGAAATTGGACTGCCCGCTCCCGTCCGTGAAATAGCCTCGCGCCGCTGGGATGTGATTGTAGTCGGAGCCGGCCACAACGGCCTTGCCTGTGCGGCGTACCTGGCGCGTGCGGGCAAGCGCGTGCTAGTGCTGGAGAGCCGCACGCGAGTAGGCGGCGCCTGCACCATCGAGGAACCGTTTCCCGGCGTTCGCATGTCCCCGTGCGCGTATCTAGCCGGACTGCTACATCCCCTGGTTGTTTCAGAGTTGAATCTGCCCGAGCGCGGCTTCGAGTGGACACCTGCGGTCAATGGACTTTTCGTTCCGTTCCACGACGGCTCCAGCGTTCAACTCTGGGACAGCGACGAGCAGTGCGAGGCGGAAATTCGCAACCTTGCTCCGGGAGATGTGGAAGGCTGGCGCGCGATGAGCGACGTGCTCCGCCGATTGCGCGATGCCTTGCGTCCGGCAGGCGATGGCGATCTGTGGATTGGCGAGCCACCCACGCGGGAACAGATTGAAGAGCGGCTCGGGAAAGATGAACAAGCAAAGCGCGTACTCTTCGACTGGTCGATGGCAGAGTTCGTTGAATACTACTTGCGCGATGAACGGCTGCAGACGGCGTACCTCGGGCAGGGAGTGATCGGAACCAACGCCAGCCCATTCGATGCAGGGACCGCCAGCATCCGCTTCCATCATTCATCGGGCCGGCTGGGCGGAATGCCCGGCATGTGGGGCTACGTGAAAGGCGGCATGGGCATGGTCTCGTTCTATTTTTGCGATGCCGCGCGAGAGGCGGGAGCGGTGGTCGCAACCAGCGCCCCTGTCGCACGGATCGTGTCTGGCGAAGGCGTAATCCTCGAAGGCAGTGAATTCATCGCTGCTCCGGTCGTGATCTCGAATGCCGACCCGCGGCAGACGCTGCGACTGCTGGGCACTGCGGCCGATCCCGCATGGCGCAAGCGCGTCGAGCAGATTCCGATGGAGGGCTGCACCGTGAAGCTGAACGTGCTTCTCCGCGAGCTACCCAACTTCACCGCGCGGCCCGGAACCGATCAGCCGCACCACTACGGACAAATCAATACGCCGCTCACGAAAGCTGAGTGGAAGGCGGCGTTTGCCGCTGCTCGCCGCGGCGAATTGCCCGAGCATCTATGGTGCGAGTTGTATTTCCAGAGTGTCCATGATCCGACCGTGGCCGCTGGCGGGCAGCACACAATGAGCGTCTTTGCGCAGTACGTCCCGTGCAAGTTCGCGCGCGGCACTTGGGATGACCGGCGGGAGGAAGTCCGCCAGCTCGCGCTCAACTCACTTGCCCGCTTCTGCTCCAATATCGACAGCGCGATCATCGATACGCAGGTGCTTGGCCCTCCGGATATCGAACGGAAGGTCGGACTCACAGGCGGTCACATTTTTCAGGGGGAGTGCTTACCTCCGTACATGTGGTCAAGACGGCTTTCGGCGCGAACGCCCATGCCCGGTGTCTATTTGTGCGGAGCATGCACGCATCCGGGAGGCAGCGTGATCGGCATCAATGGGCGCAATGCCGCGATGGCGGTTCTCAGCGATACTGCTTAGCTTCGCAGTCGTGGAGTACTAACGGGCGTACCAAGATATTCTGCATGCACATGTCTACTAAACCCGCGCTCAAGCGCGAACTCGGACTGCGTGACCTTAGCCTGTTTGCCATCGTCTGTGTCGTCTCCGCGCGATGGATTCCGATCGCGGCACATGCCGGACCGGGTTCCGTTACGCTCTGGCTTTTGGCAGCGGTGTTGTTTATGGCGCCCCTGACCGTGGCAGTGGCGACACTCGTAGCGAAATACCCGGGCGCGGGCGGATTATATCTTTGGACCCGGCAAGACTTCGGAGCGTGGCACGGCTTCCTCGCTTTCTGGATTTATTGGATCGGGATTGCGTTCTTGTTCCCGACCGCCGCCCTTCTATATGTCAAAGTCGGCTTCTCGATGTTCGGCCCCTTTTTCGCCCGCCTGGGCGACAACCGTTTCTACCTTCTCGCCGCCACGGTAGCGCTGATTTGGATCGCGCTCGGCTCGAATCTGGTCGGGCTAAAGGTCGGCAAGTGGACGGAAAACATCGGGGCCCTCGCCACGTGGGCGGTAGGGCTGTTGCTGATCGCTGTGGCATGGATGGTGTGGATGCACCGAGGTTCGGCGACGCCTATCCATATTCTTCCGAAATGGAGTTGGGGAACCGTCAATTTTTGGGCGGCAATCGCCTATGCGATGTCCGGCATGGAGAACCCCGGCATGATGGCTGGTGAGATCCGCGATCCGGAGCGCACGATGCGTCGCGCGGGCTGGATTGCTTCCGGGTTTGCGGCGGCATTTTACGTGTCGGCGACAGTTGCTTTTCTGGTTGTGCTTTCGCCCGAGCACATCAGCGAGCTAAACGGATTCGCGGAGGTGGGAGATTCGGCCGGCCTACTCTTCGGCGCTAGATGGCTCTCTCCGCTGATCGCGCTGCTGGTGGTGGCCAGCGGAGTTGGGTTCGTCGGAGGAATCGGCACAGCAACCTCGCGGCTTCCATTTGCCGCTGGCGTGGATCGCCTGCTGCCCGCAGCTTTTGGAAGGGTTCATCCGCGCTGGGGAACGCCTTACGTATCGATTCTAGCGCTCGGACTCGTGGCCACTTTCCTACTCGTCGTTTGCCAACTGGGCGACACAATGCGCGTGGCCTACGACGAGCTGGTATCGCTGATGGTGATCACCGGGTTTCTGCCATATCTCTACATCTTCGGGAGCGCATGGAAGGCCGGCAAACGGCTGAGCGCGGCATCTGGCGGAGCGATGACGGCGCTGGCGCTGTTTTGCTCGGTGGTGCCGCCGACTGAAATCACCAACGTCTGGCTATTCGAGGGGAAACTCGCGGCGGGAACGCTGGCTGTGGTCGTATCGGCCTGGCTTGTCTATCGCCGAAAACAACAATCGTGACTCCCGCCATCGGACTCTACCGAGCGTGTGCAGCGTTTTCGCTTGTGCGCTCGAGATTAGTTTTTTGGCCGGTTCCGGACGGATGGTCGTTTGGTCGGAAACGGACTCACTGGCGAAAACTTTCGCTGCTGGTCGGAGACAGCATCGGGTTGTTCGGATCTTCGTCGGGAAACAGTTTCCGTTGAAATTACACGCGTGTTCGCACGACCTTGTTGGAGCAATCCCGTTGCAGCTCGCAGCAGAGAGCGCTACTTCGTGAGTTCCTTCGAGAGGTAAATGATCTGGCCCACGTGATGGTAGGCGTGCGCGGCCATGCGCAGAAAGACGGTGAATCGGTCGTGGGCTTCCGGTTCGAGTTTGGCAGAGTAGGAAGCGCAGAAATCGGCCGGGGACTGGCGGCGGATCGTGGAAGCGACCATGGCGATGGCACGGTCGAAATCCGCCAGGACTTGCTCCTTGGGTTTCTTTTCGGATTCATTGAACTCGCGATCGCGGTCGCGGACGTAACCGGTTCCAGCGATTTGCGCACCGATGTAATAGTTGAGATTGCCGGTGAGGTGCAGCAGCAGATGACCGATGCTGTTGCCGTAGGGATACGGCTTTCGCCAGAGCTGCTCGGTCGATACGGGCGCAATCCACTCGTGGACCTTGTCGCGAACCTCTTCATAGTAACTGGCGAGCGAGGAAGCGACGACTTCAGCAAGATCGGGCATTCGAGTCTCTCCTTTCGTTGATTCCGCCGAGTATAACAGCCGGGCACAAATCCGCTTGAGCCGGACCGCGCCCGGCCGGCATCCAAAATCATGAGGCCCGGCGCCGGTGTGATATTCTGCGCCCGGGCCAACCGTCCAGGAGGCGAAATATGGCAAAGCCGAAAGTTTTAATATTGACCGGAGACGCGGCGGAATCGCTCGAGGTGATGTATCCGTATCAGCGGTTGCTTGAAGAGGGTTACGACGTGAAGATTGCGGCGCTCACGAAAAAGAAGCTGCACTTCGTGGTGCACGATTTCGAGCCCGGCTACGACACGTACACCGAGAAGCCCGGCTACAGCTGGGACGCCGATCTGGCTTTTGCGGACGTCAATCCCGCCGATTATGCGGCGATCGTGATTCCGGGGGGACGAGCGCCCGAATACATCCGCAACAACGCCGACTGCCAGCGCATCATCCGTCACTTTTTCGAGCAGGCCAAGCCGGTGGCGCAGATTTGCCACGCGGCGCTCGCGCTGTCGGCGGCAGGCGTGCTGAAAGGCAAGCGGACGGCAGCGTATCCGGCGCTCGAGCCGGACGTTCGAGCGAGCGGGGCGGAGTTCGTGAACTCGGAGGCGGTGATCGACGGCAACATGATCTCGGCGCGAGCCTGGCCCGATCATCCCGCGTGGATGCGCGAATTCATCAAGCTGCTGAAACTGAAGGCGCCAATCCAGGAGCAGCGGGGCGCAGCGCGATAGAGCCGGCCTGAAAGAGCGAAGCGCACCCGCCGAGAACCTGTGGAGGACGACGGACAATGACTTTGAGCGTGAGTGCAGCAATGGTGACAACGGCGTTCGATCTGCCGGGATACCGCGTCGTGAAAAACTTGGGATTGGTGCGGGGAATCACGGTGCGCTCGCGGAGCATCTTTGGAACGCTCGGGGCATCGCTGCAAACAATCGTGGGCGGAAACATCACGCTATTTGAAACGATGTGCGAGAAGACGCGCGAGCAGGCGCTCGACTTGATGATGGAGCATGCGCTCGAGCGGGGCGGGAATGCGGTGATCGGCGTGCGGTACGACGCGAACGAGGTGATGCAAGGCGTCACCGAAGTGATCGCGTACGGCACGGCCGTGCAGGTCGAACGGGCGGCATAGCGGACAACAATTGCTGCAGCCAATACTTACCGCACGCTTCGTCCGCCGCGGCGGACTCAGGACAGGGAGACGCAAAGTTCGCATGCGAGACCAAAGGTAGCGGAAGCGCGGACTGCGAGTTAGAATGCCGGGCGAAGGCAAAGGTGACGACCGATGAAGCATATGTTGAGAACGATCGCGGCGATCGTAGCGCTCGGCTTGCTGACGGCGATTGTGGCCGTGCGCGCCGACGCGCCGAAGACGGAAACAGTGCAGTTTCCGAGCGGCACCGAGACAGTCAGCGGGTACCTCGCCATGCCGGAAAAGCCCGGCCGCTATCCGGCGCTCGTCGTGATCCATGAATGGTGGGGCTTAACGGATTGGGTGAAAGGGCAAGCGCAGAAGCTCGCGGATCAGGGATACGTCGCACTGGCGGTCGATTTATACCGCGGGAAGGCGACATCCGATCCCGAAGAAGCGCACGAATTGATGCGCGGACTGCCGCAAGATCGGGCGGTGAGCGAACTGAAGGCGGCATTCGAGTATCTCTCGACGCGCAAGGATGTCGATAAGGATCACATTGGCTCGATCGGATGGTGCATGGGCGGAGGCTTTTCGCTGCAACTGGCGATTCATGAGCCGCGCCTCGCCGCGTGCGTAGTGAATTACGGCGCGCTGCCGACCGACCCAAACGACATTCAACAGATCTACGCGCCAGTGTTGGGGAGCTTCGGGGCGGACGATCGCGGGATCACGCCCGCGGACGTCCAGACGTTTCAAAAAACGATGGAGACGATGAAGCGGCGAATTGACGTGAAGATCTACGACGGCGCCGGGCACGGATTTGAAAATTCAACGAACACCGCGGGCTTCCGCCCGGAAGCGGCCGCCGATGCATGGTCTCGCACCCTGGCGTTCTTGAACAAGACGATGAAGTAGCACATCGCGGTGGGGCGGCGAGCCCGCCATGTGAACGGCGCGAATTCAGCGATTCAAGCGCCGCAGCAATTCCTGCAAGCGCGCGCGGTCTCCAGTACCCATGCGCGTGAATTCTACGCCCATGCCTTTGTCCTTGTCCGCATAACGCACCACACCGAGGATGCGTGTCTCGCCCTCGGGCAGGGCAAACAGCAGCACGACCTCGGTGCCCACCGGAACGGGCGCGTGCGTGGATATAAAGACTCCGCCCGCGCTGAGATCGCGGACGCGCGAAACCGTGCGCGGGCCGTCCGACTGCCATGCCACCCACACACCCTTGGGTACGGCGATGCGTGCGCTTCGGCGATTGTCACGAGATTGAGGAAGCGTCAAAGTGAGCGGTCCAACCTTTTTCCGTCTGCACCGATCCGCGAGCGGTTCACCATTCGCGGATCCGCGACTATTCTGTCGAATCGCGGACTAGATTCCGCGAGGCAAATCCCCGATTGCAAGCAGAGCGCTGGTCCGCTACCCCGCAAACCGACCGCAAGTAAGTTGAAGGACGAGAGCCGCCAGCATGGGTCGGGAAACAGGCAGTCTAGTTCCGAGGAAGGGCTGAAGACAAGCCGCCTCTCGCGGCCGTGCACCGGAAGACAACTTGCGCGTTCACCTCAATTGGGGAACTGGGACCGAGCCGGTCAGCCTCCGGTCGATTCTGGATGCGCTTTCCCTCCAATCCCCTAGCCTGTAGGCATCGTTCAGATTGGTTACGTTTCTACCCCACGGAATCGGCGCGCGTGATGAGCACTCCTTGTCATAGCTCCTAACCCACGCTGAAACAATATGATAGGGGCTCTCTGAGCTGGCCTAATACATGCACCATAGCAGCCGATGCTGTAATCGGCCGGGGCGGTCCCCGGTCAGTCGAGGTGCCAGCGTGAGAGACGCGGAGGTTAGCTTGAGCAAGATTCGCCGAGAGCAGAACCCAGAGAGCGGCTTCACCATGTTTGAGCTGGCGATCGTGTGCTTGATCATCCTCGTTGTCTCCGCGATGGCGATCATCCAGTTGCAGCCAACCTGGCAGCAGTTCCAGGCAAACGCGGCGATGGACCAAGTTAAGACGACTTTGCGGCAAGCCCGCGAAACCGCGATTTCGCAGCGCCGGACAATCGTGGTCGTCTTTCCGAACGCTGCAGCTTCCACCCCATGCCTGCCAGGGGGCGGGATCGTAAACTGCATCGAGTTATACCAAATGGTTGTTTCGGGAACGCCACCCGCGGCCGTAGAAGCCGCCAATCCTTATCTGGTAATTCCGATCGAGAATCACGCGCAGCTCTTGTCCTACACGGGCGAGCCCGACACACCGGACAATTTTATCGGAGCACCTCCCGCGGTCCCGGCCGGGATCTACACGGGCGCAACTTCAGGAGCACCCACGTCCGGCATGCAGTTTCAAAGTGACGGGACATTCACAAATGGCAATGGCACCCCGATCAACGTAACGCTCTTTTTCGGCGAGCCCAACCTTCCCACGACGGCTCGCGCAATAACGGTGTTGGGCAACACGGGACGCGTGACGGCCTATCACGGCACGGGCGTGTATTGGTTCAAGTGACGAGGAGAATGAGGATGCACGTTTCCAAATCGAAGCGTTCGGCTGGATTCACCCTGCTCGAAGTCATGATCGCGATTGTCGTCCTCGTGATCGGCATCCTGGGCATTGCCGCGATTCTGGCGGATGGCATGGCGTACATGAGCATGGCTCAGGACGACTATATCGCGCAGGAGAAAGCGATGGAGGCGGTCGAATCGATCTTTACGGCCCGCGACATGGGCCAGGCGACGTGGAATACGATCTGCAACGTCGGTTCGAGCGTGTGCAGTGGAGGCATCTTCGTCACGGGTGCCAATGCATTGTGCGACCCAGGACCGGACGGAATCGTCGGCACGGCAGACGACTTTATCGGTACCTCGTGTGCGGTACGGGCAGACTCGATTATCGTCCCGAGCTCTACCGGCGTAGAGAACCTCGCCAGCGGCAGCCTGCAGGCGCTTTCCAACTTCAAGCGCACGATCACAATTACGGCCGTTCCGAGCATCGCCAACCTGCGGCAGATCCAAGTGACGATTACATACTCCAGCGGCCGCTTCCAAAACCGGACGTTCACGATGACGACGAACATCTCGAACTTTTCATGAAGATGCCCGAGGAGAGACGCACAATGAAACGTTCAGCAGGATTCAGTCTCGTCGAAATACTCGTGGCAATCACCCTGATGCTGCTGATCATGGCGGCCACGCTTGGAACGCTCTCGAGCGCCATCAATGCCACGCAAGGCATCACGATGATGGCGGACACGCAGGAAAACCTCCGCGCGGGACTGAATTACATGTCCCGGGATTTGGTCCAGGCAGGTGAAGGAATCCCGCAGGGAGGAATCACAATTCCGAACTCGGGCGGCACCACGCCGACATCAGCGATCACGCGGCCCGGACCATACACTGCTCCGGCAACAAGCTTCGGCAATTTCCCGTCGGAATGGACGGTGCTTCCCGCCGTTGCGCCGGGGCCGCTAATGGGACCGACGACAGCCACATCGGGCGTCTCTTCGGACATGGTAACCATGATGTATGCCGACACAACGCTGGTTGACACAAACAACCACTGGTTGAATGAGTTCCCGATCTACCTCACGTCAACGGGCACACCCGGTTGCGCTTCGACGAATGCTACGCCGCAGCCGCAGGGAAGCATCTCCACGTCCGGAACCACAACCACCGTAACCTTTGACACGAGCTGCATCATCATCGGGGCCGGTAACACGGCGATCCAGCCGGGCGATCTCATCCTGCTCCAAAACAACAACACGATCGGCGCCAATATCAACGTAACCGCCAGCGATACCGACGTGAGCGACAGCAGCGGGCACATGGCGCTTTTGACCGTTTCCAACGTGCCGACGGGCGGGAATTCGATCCAATTCAGCTCCAACGACGCGTTCGCTCTAAACGCGTCGGGTCAGCCTGCGGGCACCATCTCGCAAATCATGTCCCCCCCGAGCAGCGGGACCTTTCCGACGACCACGGCCACGCGGATCTGGATGATCACGTATTACATCGACAACTCAAACCCGCAACGGCCACAGTTGATGCGCGAGGTGAATTTGCGTCCCGCGCAAGCCGTGGGGGAAGTCATCGAAAATCTCCAGGTCTTCTACGACATTCTCAACGCGGGATCGACACCTCCGTCGGTCACACCGGAAGTGGAAGCCCCCTCGGACGCGCAACTTGCGTACATCCGGGATGCGTACGTCCTGTTGTACGCCCGGTCGGAGAACACTTACGCGCAGACCGGCCGTTATTTTCGGAACAATCTGGAAACAGTCGTCAGCATGCGCGGCCTCGACTTCTACAACGAGTTCAATTGAGCCGAGGGGAATATGGACAAGCTAATGATCTCGAATAGTCCGCTGCCAAAAAGGAGAAAGCCCGTGAGGAACCGTCGTCAAGAGGGCGTCGCCCTGATCACGACGCTCATGATTCTGCTGTTGCTCTCGACCATGATCGTGGGCATCGCATGGCTCGTGATGGGCGATCAAAAGCTGGGCGGAAACAACTCCGACCGCCAAATGGCGTTCTACGGCGCCGAAGCGGGCATGGAGCAGATGACTGCGAGCCTCGAAAACCTGTTCGATGCGAACTACAAACCGGATGCGGCCGAGATCAATGCCCTAATGACGACTCCAGGGCCTCCGACTAATGTTCCGGGCGTTCAGTATCTATATCCCGGCAGCACCGTGAACGGTTCCGGTTACTTGATTTCATTCACGCCCAGTACAGCCAACGCCAACATCCCGGCGTCAAGCTACGGCACGATTCCCACGGGAACCTATGCGGGACTCGTCGGCCTGATGACGCCCTATACGCTTTCCGTGACGGCCCACACCATGAATGGATCCGAAGTGAAGCTTCAGCGCGAAGTCCAGACGGTGGGAATTCCCGTGTTTCAATTCGGATTCTTCTCCCAAACCGATCTCGCCTTCTTCGCAGGGCCCAACTTCAACTTCGGTGGCCGTGTCCACTCCAACGGCAACGTCTGGCTCGCGGAGGGGAGCGGGAATACTCTAACGCTGGCGCAAAAAGTAACCGCCGTCGGCGAAATCATCTCTTCGAACCTTGAGAATGGCTATCCCACCAGCAGTGCATACCCCGGCGCAATCAATATCACCAACGGTTCGGGCGTTAAAAATCTTCTGAGCCAAACACCCACTCAAAGCGTGACGGGCACGTCCAACAACTTTACTTCTGTCGGGGCATACAACACTGCATTCGGCCCGATGGCCAGCAGCGTTTACAACAGCGACATCGGTGTCGGGCAAACGGGCGTTAAAGCTCTCAACTTAGCGATTGCCACACCAGCCATCGGTGGACAGCCGATCGACCTGATCCGCCGGCCGGTGAAGGGAGAAAACTCAGCCAACTCTGCAAAATTGGCGGAGCGTTACTACAGCCAGGTGAGCTTGCGGATTCTACTCTCGGACTACGGCTCCGATGGAACCTGCCAAACGAGCGACATCAGCAGCGCGAGCTCGACCGCCATTCCCGAACTCTCCACCAATTTGAGCTCCCCCGCCACCCCCGTCGACTTATCGACATTGGCGTGGGATACGCTCGCACCTTCGGCCGACAGCAACACCACTCTCCCTTACTACGCGCCGCCAAGCTGGCTTACCGCGGCAAACCTCGGGAAGACGCTCTTCCCATTGCCGGCATCCGGCGCCGAGAGCGCGAGTTACAACGCGAACGACGGATACTGGGTCAAACAGTATTATCCAATCATTACGGGCTGCATCAAGATCGACTATCAGACTACCGCCGGCGGCGCTTGGACAGACGTGACGCCGACGATCTTGAACCTGGGTTATACGGGCCGGGACGTCAATCCACAAGCAAAATCCGGCTTCAATGCGCCACCACTTCAGATGTCCTTGCCGACATCGCAGGTGGGGGCTTCGGGTCCGACCGTGGCGAGCGGCCTTAGCCCGGCTGCTCTTACCTGCACGGATCCGAGCCCCGGTGCGGTGATCCGCTTGGCTCGAGTACGGGACAACCCATCGTGGGCGTCATCGGCGGGAGGATGCCCTGCGCCTCCGACTGCCGCCGCGAGCCAGCATGGGACCGACTACTGGCCCAACGTGCTGTTCGACACGCGCGAGGCTCTGTTGCGCGATCCCAGCCCTGCTGGCCTCTCAAACACTCAGCTACCCTTGGCTGGCGCGATGTACTACGTCGAACTGGACATCGCCAACCTGGCGGCGTGGTTTGTCGCAAACAGCTCGGTCGTGAACAACACCACAGGATATTCCGTGTACTTCTCAGACCGGCGCAGCGAGCAGCCGGACCCAAATCCACCTGCTTCGGTCGGCACGACCACGATGCTAACCGGCGGGTTCGGCTACGACGACATCGTGAATTCCGTTAACGGCACTTCGACGACCAACGGATGCCCGAACAACTCGCTGGACCAAGGGGAGGATGTGGAAGGAGACTACAACAGCAGCGGAGTCGATTCGAGCCCGGTTTTACGGACGTACGGCAACATTCTTTCAACCACCCCGTCAAGCCTGTGGCCGATCGCTGGCACCGGAACTCAGCTGGGGACCGTCTCCACGTTGCTGACCGCGGCGCTTGCGAACAACCCGACTTGCACTTCGCCAGGAATCAAGTGGCCGTTTGCAATCGCCAATGATCCTCAGGATCTGCGCGAAAACCCGCCGATCTTCTTCCGGCGGGCGCTCAAAATAGTGGACGGCAGCACGATCACTCTCGGAACGTGCAGCAGCGTTCCTTGTGGCCTCACAATCGTTTCAGAAAACCCGGTGTATTTGCAGGGTGACTTCAACAATCCGGGCTTGAGCACGACGTTCGCCAATGCGGGTGTCGGCGCAGCGATCATTGCCGATACTTTCACGCTGTTGTCGGACAACTGGAACGACGTGAATTCATTTGCCTTCCCCTACTTAAGCAACACGGACGGCCGCGTCGCGCACGACACGACCTACCGCGTGGCCGTTGCCGCAGGGAAGGGCGTTCCGTTCATCAACCCAACCGCCTACTACCAGGACTTCGGTACCGACGGCGGGGCGCACAACTTCATGCGATTCCTCGAAGACTGGGGTAGCTCGAAGCCCAATGGGACCCTGTACTACGAAGGCTCGATCGTGAGCATGTTTTACAACCATCAGGCGGTGGGAACGTATAAGTGTTGCAACAACGTGTATAATCCGCCGGGCCGCGCGTATCAATTCGATACGAACTTCCTGACGCCGAGCCTGCTGCCGCCGCTGACGCCGATGCTCCGGCTCGTAAACACCATCGGTTTCACGCAGATGATTCTGCCGACGCAGTAGACGGCTTCACCCTCCCTAACGCTCGAAGCGGCTCCCGCACCACCCGGGAGCCGCTTTTGTTTTGTGTTATTACGCGACAGCCTCATGGAACGGCCGGGCGAACACGCGGATTGATATTTGTGTCTACGGCCGGCACCGTACACGCAGGCGCACCGCTCGATGAGCATAGATCGTTGAGCGCATCACTGAAATCGCTCGGAACGGCAAGCCCCACCAGCGGCTCGGCGTAGATCGTGTAGTTGCGTCCGATCGGAAGGCGCTCGATATCGAACGAGCCATCAAATTGAAGCGAAGGATTCGATGGACTGCAGCTCCAACCCCCCAGCGTTCCCGCGATTACCGATCCTGTGTCCGCATCCACAGCGACAACATGCGCGCCAAAGATACCCGTGACGGACGCTCCGGCCGACGGGCTCGGAAGGGCGGCAAGAGCGAATGGATTAGCGGGCAGCACGTGTCCGCTAATTTCGCCAATGTCGATTGCGTCGTTCGGGTCTGGGTAGAGCACGCGAATGGCGGTGCGATCATCGTCGGAGAGCGGACCGTCGGGGACGTCCGCTGTGGGCCGATTGCCCAGAAACGTTCCTGGAGGCGGAGCGAACGGAAACATCAGCGCGCGCCACACGGCCGAGTGATCGAGGCCGAACCAATGGCCGATCTCATGGGCAAGCAGCGATTCGAGATCGTAGGCGCCCTGGCCCTGCGCGGTCGAGAGCGCGGCGGGCGTGGCGAACATGGCTTGGCCATTGTTGAGAAACAGCGTGTCCGCGTCGAGAATCTGCCCGGCGAACGCCGCTGGTGCGCTCGATCCAACGGAAGCGCCCGGCGCGTTGGCTGTGATGACGCGCGTGAACGCGAGGACGCCGCTTGAGAACGCCGTGCTCGACTGGTTAAAGCAGATGGTATTGAGACCGTCCACGTTATCCTCCTGATCGTTCGTGCAGGAGTTTGCGTCGGTCACCTGCGCGAGCGGAGCAATCAGGCCGGGATAGTTCGTGGCGTTGAATGTGGTGCCGGTTACGCCGGACCACGCGCCGAACGAATCCGATATCGCTTGCCCGATCTCCGCGAGCTGCGCGCTGGTTCCCGGCGCCGCGGCCGTGAGGATCGTGGCGGGAGAGAGGGGCAGCGACGTGCTCCATTGGCGGTTGAGAGGCGATGCTAACGAAAGGTTCCAGAGGTCGAACGCGGGGCACCCGCCGGCTTGGGGAATGGTCGTATCCATGAGGTAGGCGCCTGCCGGAGCACCCGAGACGAACGCCACGAGGAACAGCGCTGCTGTCGCGACTGCCACCGAGCGCTTCACCGTTTCCTCCCTGTCTCATCGAGCAGCGCGGCATCGACCTGCGCCCGAAAAGCATCGAGTGGCATCCGCCGGATGCCGACCGTTTCGAAGCGGCGTGTAGCAGGATCGAATGTTGCAAACGACGCCGTATCCTGCGTGACGCTTTCCTGGCCGCTGCCGGAATCGCGGCGGATGCGGAAGGTTCCTTGCTGCCAACTCACGATGGAGAAATCGCTCGTAGGCATTCGTTCGAGGAAGAGCACAACATCTTCTCCAGGATCGAAGCGCGGGATGCCCGAGACGGTTGACGTGAGATTCCCAACGCGGCCTCCGAGCAAGCGCACGGCGATTCGCGCGGGGGCAGCACCTCTCCAAACCCCCTCCACCCTGAACGACGTGAAGGTCCAGATTTCGCCGGAATCCCAGCGAGCTGAGCTGTCGAGGCAGCGGGCTCGTACGATTGCCTGGGCTGTCTGCGATATCTTCGCGACGGACATGCGAACGAGAGTTGTGGCCGCGGCAGTGGCCGCCATCGCGAGCAGAACAACGGCGCAGACAGCAGCGCGGCTGACGCACCGTGTGGGACTCTTCCCTCGAATCATCATTGCACCTCCAACATTCCCGTAGCTACCGCGCGATCGTTGTTCAGGGTCGTGATGAACATCGTGCGCACGCCCGGAAGCGTCGCGTTCGTGATTTGTAGATCGAGCTCGATCATGCCGGGGAAAAGGCCCGCGATTGCCGAGGCCGTCACGCCGATGTCGGCGTCTCCGGGCGATCCGCTCGGGCCGGTGAACGCATAGGTGAACGCCGGGTCGAGGCCGTCGCCGTGGACGCATATGCTCACGGTGGCGGAGCCGGATGCAGGGCGGATAACCGTGAGCGGCGACCCTTGCACTCCGCAGGTGTTTCCTCCAGTGAGATACCCGACGAAATCGACGTTGATCAACGAAGATGCGGCGGCGGTCGTCGGCTCGACAACGACGATGTCTTCGCCAGCCGCGACAGGCTGGGACGAATCGAGCGAGATCGTATCGACAGATACGTCGAACGGCACGATCACGAATGGAACGGGGTTCGAAAGCGCGGACTGAGCGCCCGGATTCTGCACCTGAATCGTGAGAGTGGCCGCCGACTGCACGTCCGACGGGTTTAAGACTGTGGTGCAAGCCGTCGGAGTCGCGCATGTCGTGGCGCGCGGCGAACCATTTACGAGAATCACGGACGCAGTGCTTCCGCTTCCTGCGACGAAATTTACACCTTGCACTTCGAGCGGAAAGCTCTGGACGGCTCCAGCCATGACGCTCGATGGCAGAATGATCTCGATTGCGGGTCCGCTGGTGAGCGCCACCGTTGCGGAGCCGGATTTCGTGGGATCCGCTTGGCTCGTCGCAACAACGGAGATCGCGTTCGGAGACGGAGCCGCCGTGGGCGCCGTGTAAAGCCCGCTCGCGCTCACCGAGCCACACGCCGTTCCCGCGCAACCTTGTCCTGCGACCGCGCTCTGAACGCCCCACGTAACGTTCATGTCCGTCGTGCCCGTGACGGCGGCGAAAAACTGCTGCGTGCTAGGCGTGCCCGTGGATGGAGGCATGAACGCATAGGGCGGCGAAACCGTGACGACCACCGGACCGGAGCTGACGGCAATGAGAATCGAAGCCGTGCCGGTACGCGAGGGGTCTGCATTGCTGGTTGCGACAAGCGTGACGGGGTTTGTGCCCGGCGGCGACGCGGGTGCCAGAAAGTCGATGCTGCCGGAGTTCGGCCCCACCGGTGCGATACATGGATTCGTGCCGGACTGGCAGACTTGCCCAACGGACACATTGCCGTTGGCGATTCCGTTGACTGCCCACGTCACCGAGGTGTCCGCAGCACTCGTTACGATCGGCGTGAACGACATGCGTTGCCCGACGGAAAGCGTCGCCTGGGGAGGCGAGACGCTCACGCCGATGCTGCTCGTGATGGTGACCGATGCGGAGGCGACGGCACCCGGCGCGGGAGTCACCGTCGCGTGGATTGTGACGGGATCAGCCTGGGGAAGATCAATCGGAGCGTTGTAGAGAGCAGTAGTGAGTCCGGTGGCAGCGACAGTGCCGACGGTCGAATTGCCGCCAGCGATCCCGTTCACGTCCCACGCAATGCTCGCGCCCGCGCCGAGGCAAAACGATGCGCTAAACGCTTGCGACTGACCGAGCCCGACGGTCGCAGTCGGCGGCGAGAGTGAATTCGTGGCGGCGCAGGTGATGGTAGCGATCGCGTTGCCGAATTCCGAGCTATCGGCGGCGTTTGCGGCCGTGATCGTCACAGTGGCCGGCGAGGGCGACGCGGAAGGGGCCGTGTAAAGCGCCGTCGTCGCGCCGGTTGATGCGATCGTGCCGACTGTTGAATTGCCGTTCGTGACCCCGTTCACGCTCCAGACGAAACCCCCGGCGGGGTCACTCGATCCCGACACGCTGGCAGTGAACACTTGAGCGCCGCCGGTTGGGACAGTGGCCGGATTGGGCGTGATATTCACGGTCACGGGTGGCGGCGTTGCAGATGAGCCTGCGGTGGATCCGCAGTCCGATTGGAGGAGAATCGCAACGCAGAGAATTGGGAGGCATGCCAGACGAGAACATCCACGCCTACTCGGAATCATCACGCGGGGCTGACGCGTCGGGCACGGCTGAAGGTCTTTTTGTTTAGCGCGAAATTTCATGTGCGCGAGTGTCGAGGCAAGGGGTGTGCCAAAGCGGCGCAGAAATCGGCGAGGCTTTCTGGAAAACTCGTGGAAGCGGCAGCGGGACAAGTAACGCCGCTAAATCTCAATCCCTGAAAGGGCTGGGCGCATACCAGAAGGTGTTGCCGTCAGGCATGGGGTGATGAGGCTGCCACCAGCGAGAGCTTGCCAGCGATGAACTGTGTCCCGCAATGAAACGGATGCCATCCCAATCTGGGACAGAATCTACGCGGAGTGGGAGAGCATGGCCCGGAGAGCTGAGGAGAAATCGTCGGAGCGGAACTGATAGCCCGCAGCGAGCAACTTTTCGGGAATCGCGCGTTGGCTCGATAGCAGCAATGGGCCGGCCATTTCACCGAGCGCGAGGCGCAGCGCAAATGCGGGAGCCGGGAAAATTGCTGGCCGGTGCAACGCACTCGCGACGACGCGGGTGAACTCGGCGTTGCGCACAGGGTTCGGCGCTACGACGTTCACCGGCCCGGCAAGCCGCTCATCCACGATGGTCAAGCGCGTGATTTCGACGGCGTCCTCGAGCGTGAGCCACGAGAGCCACTGCTTACCGTTGCCAAATCGCCCACCCACGCCGAACTTGAATGGCATGAGCATTCGCGGCAGCGCTCCGCCGGTAGCTGAGAGAACTACGCCGAAACGCAGCAATACAGTGCGAATGCCGCTCGATTTCGCGCGGGTCGCTTCTGCTTCCCAGTCGCGAGCGAGCAGCGAAAGGAAGTCCGTGCCTGGCTCGCTCGACTCGGTGAGAATTTCGTCGCCGCGATCGCCATAGTATCCGGTCGCGGAAGCACAGAGGAACACTCGCGGTTTCTGCCGAAGGCGGGCAAGCGAATCCACCAGGACGCGCGTCGAATCGATGCGGCTGCTGCGCAGGAGCGCCTTTCGTGCGGGCGTCCAGCGGCCATCGCCGACGCTCGCCCCGCTCAGGTGGACGATGGCGTCAGCGCCCTCCATGGCGGAAAGATCTACCGTCGCGGCCATCGGGTCCCAAGCGACATCGCCCGCAGACGGTGTGCCCCCGGGACGCACAAGGCGCACGACGGTGTGACCCTCCGCTCGAAGGCGCCGGGAGAGCGCATTTCCCACCAGCCCCGATGCGCCCGAAATCAAGACTTTCATTTTTTCTCTCGTGCGTGCCGCTGCCCCAAACCCGATAGAGGTACCCTACGGCGCGCGATTCGCCGCGTCAAGCGACGAACGCTCGCGGCGGCGATTTCAGTGCCTTTGACGCGGCTGGTGCGAATGAAGTCCGAATCCGGCTATCGTACAGCGGCCAGCCACGCACGTCTCGGGATGAGATAGAATCAACATCTTTCGTCGAGAGGTGGGGATGAATCAAAGATCGCGGCAAATTCTAGCCGGGGCGATTCTCGCCAGTTTGTTTTTCTTCGTCGCCGCGATTTCCGGCAGCGCTCAGGAATCTTCCGGCATCACCGGCTTTGCGCCCGCGCGCGTCGCGGCCGAACGCCAACTCGAAGAAAAACTCCGCGCCATCCCCGACGCGGCCCATGCGGAAAGCAACCTGCGGCATCTCACGCGGGAGCCGCACATGGCCGGAACGGAAGCGAGCCGACGCGTGGCCGAATGGCTGCGCGACCAGTATCGAAGCTTCGGCTTCGACGCCGAAATCGTCTCGTACAGCGTATGGATGCCGCAGCCTCGCGAAGTAAAGCTTGAGCTTACGAAGCCTGAGAGCAAGCCGCTCGCGACGCCGGAACCGCCCGTCGAGGGCGATAAGGACACGTACGACAAGGGCGCCGCGCCGGGATTCAACGCGTACTCGCCTTCGGGAGAAGTGACCGCGCCGGTCGTATATGCGAATTACGGCATGGTAGAGGATTACAAGCAGCTGGAGTCGCTGGGCGTGAATGTGGAAGGGAAAATCGTGCTCGCGCGCTACGGCCACGGCTATCGCGGAATCAAGGCGAAGCTCGCGGAGGAGCACAAGGCGGCCGCGCTGATAATTTATTCCGATCCGCAAGATGACGGCTCGGTTGCGGGCACGCCGTATCCGGATGGTCCGTGGCGGCCGATGAAAAGCCTCCAGCGCGGTTCCATCATCTACACGCAGATCTACCCGGGCGATCCACTGACGCCCGGAGTCGCCGCGACGCCAACTGCGGCACGCCTGGCACCCGCCGATGCGGCGAATCTGCCGCACATTCCGGCGATGCCGATCAGCGCGCAGGACGCCTCCGTCATCCTCGAAAACATGGGAGGCCAGGCGGTTCCTTCCGGCTGGCAGGGTGGTCTGCCATTCACGTATCACGTCGGGCCGGGAGACGCGGAAGTCCACATGAAGCTCGTGATGGATTACCAGCAGCGGCCGGTTTACGACGTGATCGCCAAGCTCCCCGGCACGACGGATGACGAGTGGGTCGTTCTCGGCAATCACCATGATGCGTGGGTGTATGGCGCGGTCGATCCGGGAAGCGGCACGGCATCGATGCTCGAGACGGCGCGCGCCCTCGGCCAGCTTGCGAAGTCCGGATGGAAGCCGCGCCGCACGATCGTGATGTGCGAATGGGACGGCGAGGAGTTCGGCCTACTCGGCTCGACCGAATGGGTCGAGGGCAATCGCGCCGAGCTGCAGGCGAAGGCGGTGGCGTACATCAACACGGACGTCGGCGTCAGCGGGCCCAATTTCGCGGCGTCGGCGACGCCGTCGCTCAAGGAACTGGTGCGCGATGCCACGCGTGAAGTCAGCGATCCGGCTACGGGCGGGAGTGTTTATGACGCGTGGCGCGAGCATGTCGGGCACGAGAAAATGGATATGTCCGGCACCGGGCGAGAAGCCGCGCCGGCGGACACCTCCGGCAAAGTTCCCATCGGGGCGCTGGGCTCAGGCTCTGACTATTCTGCGTTCTTCGACTACGCCGGAATTCCTTCGATTGACGTTGGTTTCAGCGGGTCGTACGGCGTGTACCACTCCCTGTACGACGATTTCTACTGGATGAAGCATTTCGGCGATCCCACGTTCGCGCATCACGCGGCTCTTGCGGAGATCATCGGAACGCTAGCGCTGCGCCTCGATGAAGCGGACATCCTGCCCTTCGATTATCCGGCCTACACCTTGGAGGTAGAACACGCCGCGACGGATGTATTTACGCGGGCCACGCGCCAGGAGGACCAAGATACGATCGAGCCAACACTTGACGCCGCGGCGCACTTCTCCGCTGCCGCGTATCGCGCGTCGCAGGCACTTCGCGGCATCTCGGGTGAACCGCTCGACCCTGCCAAAGCGTTGCAGATCAACCACTCGCTGGCGGCCGTCGAACAGGCGCTTCTTGAGCCGGAAGGTCTCAGCGGCCGGCCGTGGTTCAAGCACACGATCTTCGCTCCCGGAAGCTACGCCGGCTACTCCGCGTACCTCATTCCCGGCGAGGGTGAAGCTCTCGACCGCAACGATTCGGCCGCGCTGCGCCGCGAAGCCGAAGCCCTGGCGGCGGCGTTGCTGCGCGCGGCGGCGCGGCTCGACGGTGTCGCACGTCTCGCGCATGAAGCGGAGCCCTCGGCAACGCCCGCGCATTAGGCCCCACCGAATCGAGAGGGACGATTCCCCGCGCGCTTCTCGTTACGGCTGGCGCGCGATAGAATGAATATCATGCGTGTTCGCGTTTTATTCTTCGGCCAGCTCAAGGAAATCACCGGTGTCGCCCAGGAAGACGCCGAACTTTCCGAGGGCGCGCGCGTCGAAGACCTCTTCGAACGCTACGGCCGCCGCTTTCCGAAGCTCGCGGCGTTTCGCGCCTCGGTCGCCGCATCCGTCAATCAGGAATACGCGGGATGGCGCGCGCCGCTCGCGAGCGGCGATGAGGTTGCATTTCTCCCGCCGGTCAGCGGCGGGCAGCAAATCGCTGTCGAGGAAGATGTTTTTCAGCTCGTGCGTCAGCCAATCCGCCCGCGGGAAATCGAAGAGGGCATGAAGGCGCCCGAAGACGGAGCGCTTGTTGTCTTCGATGGTTTCGTGCGGAATAGTTTCAAGGGCCGCCAAACGCTTTACCTCGAGTACGAGGCCTACGAGCCGATGGCGTACGCCAAGATGCGCGAGCTCGGCGCGGAAATCCGCGCGAAATTTCCGATTCACCGCCTTGCCATCGTTCATCGCCTGGGCCGTCTGGAGATCGGCGAGACAAGCGTCTGGATCGCCGTGAGCTCGCCGCATCGCGCTGCGGCATTCGACGCATGCCGTTATGCGATCGACACGCTCAAGCGGGCGGTGCCCATCTGGAAAAAGGAATTCTTCGTCGGGGGCGCGGTGTGGGCCGAAGGGGAAATACCCTCGCAGAAAGCCATTTCGGGTTCTGATGAATCTACCTCTTAGATGAGGAAAACGCTGCGAGTGGCGGCCTGCCCCGGGCGCTCCCTGCGAAGGAACGTGCTCCTCGCGGTAGCGATTGCATCTGGCGTGGTGCTCGGAATACCCCTGGAGGCACAGCAACAAGGGCGCGGCGGCCCGATACGGGTGCAGACGGAGCTCGTCAACATTCTTGCGAGCGTCACGGATGAAAACGGCCGGCCCATCCCCGATCTCACGCAGGATGCATTTCAGATTTCTGAAGAGGGTGTGCCGCAAAAGATCGAACGCTTCGAGGCTCAGACCGACCGGCCTCTTGATCTGGCCCTGATGATCGATTCGAGCCTGAGCACGTTCAAGGAATTGAAGTTTGAGGGAGAAGCGGCGGCGCGATTCATCGGTCAGGTGGTGCGGCCCGGTGATTCGCTCGGCGTATTCGAATTCGCGGAAAATGTGACAAAGCTTTCCGAGTTCTCCGATGACGTTTCAAAATTGCAGGCGGCGGTGCGGAAAATCGAGCCGGGAACGGGCACGTCGATTTACGATGCGGTCGTCCTGGGCTCGAACTCGCTGCGGCGACGGCCACCGGGGCGGCGGCGCGCAATCGTGCTGGTCACCGATGGCGGTGAGACCACGAGCATCTCGCAGTTCAACGAGACGCGGCGCGCGGCAATCGCCTCGGGGACACTGCTGTATACAATCCTCATCCGTCCCGTGAAGAATGAGAATGGCCGCAATACGGCCGGAGAACACGCCCTGATCACAATTACGGACAGCACGGGCGGCGCGATGTTCGTCCTCGACGAGATGGATCAGCTGAACGCCATGTTTGACCGAATCAATCGCGAACTGCGCACGCAGTATCTGCTTGGCTACTATCCGAACCCCCAGCCGCCGCCGGGAAGCGATCGCCACGTGCAACTCGGCGTCAACGGCAGCTTCGTGGCGCGCTATCGCAAGGAGTATTTCACGCCCTCCGCACCGGAGTGATCTGCCGCGCGGTCACAACCCATGAACGAATACCTAAAAGTCGCCATCGAAGCCGCCCGCGAAGCCGGAGCCGTCTTGCGCGCGGAATTTTACCGGCCCAAGCAGATTTCCTATAAGGGCGAAGTCGATATCGTCACGGAATCGGACCGCCGCTCGGAAGCCCTGATCGTGGCGCGGCTGCGCGAGCAATTTCCGAGCCACGCGATTATTGCGGAAGAGGGTGGTGGTGCCGCTGCGGCCGGCGCTAAGTACTGCTGGCACGTGGACCCGCTCGACGGCACCACGAATTTCGCTCACGGCTATCCGTGTTTCGCCGTGTCGATCGGCATCGTGGAGGATGGCGAGCCGCTCGCAGGCGTCGTGTTCAATCCGGTCAGCGAGGAATTGTTTACCGCGATGCGCGGAGAGGGCGCTTATCTCAACGAGGAGCGCATCCGCGTCTCACCAGTGGAAACATTGGCGCAAAGCCTCGTGGCCACAGGCTTTCCGACCCATCACCGCAAGCGCAGCGCCAACATCAATTACTACTGGGAGTTCACGCTGCGTTCCCACGGAGTCCGCCGCGATGGCTCCGCTGCGCTCGATCTCTGCTCGGTGGCCGCCGGCCGGTTCGACGCCTTCTGGGAGTTCAACCTGCATTCTTGGGACACGGCTGCCGGAATTCTGTTGGTCCAGGAAGCCGGCGGGATCGTCACCGATTTCGCGGGCAAGCCCTATCGCCCCGGCGGACACGATATGCTCGCGTCGAACGGCCGCATCCACCGCGAAATGCAGGAAGTCGCCGCCGGAATCGCCGCGCGCGCCGCAATGGATGCCTGACGGAACCGGCGGCAACAAATGAACGTCAACGAGTTCGATTTCGATTTGCCGCCCGAGCGGATTGCGCAACATCCGCTCGCCAAAAGGGACGCTTCACGATTACTGCTTCTCGACCGGGCCACGGGCGCCTGGGAAGACCGCCTGTTCCGCGAGCTGCCCGATTTGCTCAGGGGTGACGAACTTATCGTCGTCAACAACGTCCGAGTCTTGCCAGCGCGTCTGTTTGGCCACCGGCAAGGGATTCACGCTGAACCCCTCGGCCGCAACAATCCTGCGCGCCGCGAATTTCTGCGAACGCCCATCGAGGTGCTGCTCGTCCGGCAAATCGGCGCGGATACGTGGGAGACGCTGGTGCGGCCCGGAAGAAAAGTGCCAACGGGCGAACGAATTATCTTCGGCGAAGGCGAACTCGAAGCCCGCGTGGAAGGGCGGGGCGAGTACGGCCTCCGCGTGCTGCGCTTCACATCAAAGGACGGATTTCGGGAAACGCTGGAGCGACTTGGGCACATTCCCTTGCCGCCGTACATCAAACGCGCGGATGAGCCGCTCGACCGCGAGCGCTACCAGACGGTTTTCGCGCGCCAGGGAAGCGCAGTGGCGGCGCCCACGGCGGGCCTCCATTTTACGCCCCAGATTATGGGGCGCTTGCGCGACCGCGGAATCGAAATCGCCGAGATCACGCTGGACGTGGGCCTTGGGACATTCGAGCCGATTCGCACCGAGCGCCTCGAAGACCATCCGATCCACGCCGAAACGTACGAAATCCCGGCAGCCACGGCGCTCGCGATCGAGCGAGCAAAGCGCGGGAACCGCCCCGTGCTGGCTATTGGGACGACGGTTGTGCGCGCGCTTGAGGACGCCGCCGAAAAAAATGTGGGACGGCAAGCGCCCGTCGCGGCTGGAAAATCCGAAGCGCGGATCTTTTTGTATCCCGGCAAGCCGTTTCGCATCGTGAGTCAGTTGCTCACGAATTTCCATCTGCCGAAATCGAGTTTGCTCGCGCTGGTCGCGGCCTTCGCGGGCCGCGAGAACATCTTGCGCGCGTACGGCCACGCGGTAGATTCCGGCTACCGTTTCTACAGTTATGGCGATGCGATGTTGATTCGCGAGCGCCGCTAAATCCCGCTCGCATTGGCGAGCATGCGCTGCGGAGATGCAAGCAGGCGCGTGTTCGTCTATTATGATTCGTCTTGCCGTGGGGGGCACGGCTGCATGCGATACCTGATCCTGAGCGATATTCACGCGAATATCACGGCCTTCGAGACCGTTCTCGAAGCGGCTGAGGGCCGTTGGGACAAGGCCGTCTGCTTGGGCGATCTGGTGGGTTACGGCCCCGATCCCAACGAAGTGATAGACCGCGTGCGGGAGCTCCCCGCCGTCACGATCCGCGGGAATCACGACAAGGCTGTCACCGGCCTCGCCAATCCCGAAGAATTCAATCCGCTTGCGCAGAACGCCGTGCTTTGGACGCGCGAACAGCTTCGGCCGGAGAATTTCGATTACCTTGTAAATCTACCGAAAGGTCCGGTCCCGGCGGGCGCCTTTTCCATCATTCACGGCGCGCTTCACGACGAGGACGAATACGTGTTCGCGCCCGAGCAAGCGCTTACGGGCTTGCTCGACGCTCCCACGCCCGTCGTGTTCTTCGGCCACACGCACATTCAGGGCGGCTTCACACTGCGTGGCGAAGAGATGGCGATTTTGCACTCGAAGCCGGCCACCGACAAACGATCTTCGATTCTCACGGTCGAGCCGGACGTGGTCTACCTGTTGAATCCAGGGTCGATCGGACAGCCGCGCGATGGCGACCCTCGAGCCGCATTTGCGATCGCGGACCTCGAAAATCAGCGGGTTGAGTTCTGGCGTTTGCCGTACGATATTCAGAGCGTGCAGCAGCGCATGGCGCAGGCCGGGCTCCCCGAGCCATTGATCCTGCGCCTCACTTTCGGTCGCTGAGGAAAACCGAGCGCACAATGGACCCGGGAGAAAACGCGGAGCGCGATGACGGGCGCCAGTTTCCGGCTGCGTTCGCGATCGGGCTGGTGATCGTGCTTATCCTGGCCGGCGGACTCGTGCTCGTTACGCACTTCACGCGGCCAAAGGGCCCGGCTGCGGGCGATAAGCTTCCTTTCGGCCCTGACGAGCAGGCCTACGCGGCGCAGATTCATTTCCAGAGCGGCGAGATGTCCCAGTCCTCCAATTTGTTGAATCAGGAGTTCATCTACGTCGCCGGCACGGTTTCGAACGGCGGCACGCGCACGGTGCGGGCTCTCGAGGTTCAGTTCGAGTTTCGCGATCCATTCAACCAGATCATCCTGCGCGACACCCAGCGAATCATCGCAGCACAAGCGCAACCGCTGAAGCCTGGCGACGCGCGCGATTTTCAGATCACCCTCGGCCAGCATCTTCCCTCGGAGTGGAATCGGCAGTATCCTGCTGTCCGCATGACGGGCCTGGTTTTGGAGTAGTAAGCGGAAACTGTTTCTAAACGCAGGGCGGTTGTCTATGAACGATTGGGCCGAACTGGATCGCGCCCTGGGCGCGATGGCCGCTTCCGGACGCACCGAAGTCCGCGAAGACGGCGAGTGGCTCGCGGAACTGGCGGCGCTGCACTGCGAGTTGCGCCACGAAGGAAATAGCCCTCTCGTACACCTCTGGTCTGACGAACGTAATCTGACCCGCCGCGTTCTTTCCATCCGGGAACAATCCCAGGACCGCATCGTGCTCGAAGTGCGGCGCTTTGGCCGCACGAGGCCGGGTCGGCTTGAGTTTCTGCGCGCGGATTCGCGCCGCCCCGCGGGACGCATCACGCGCGAACAGTTTCGCGCCCGCCTGCGGCGCCTTCTCGCCGAGCGTTTCTCCGATGCAACGATCGACTCCCTAACGACGGCGCCTGACCTCGAACGCTCCTTCTCCGGCGTATACGTGCGCGGGCGCATGCGCGAAGGATCGAGCGCATGGGCCATGCTGGCAGTTGCGCGCGGCGAGAGCACCACGGCGATGGAGGGGATTCTCGCTTTCGGAATACTGTGGCTCGATGGGACGCGGGCTCGCGCGGAGCGTCAAGCGATCGAAGGGCTGCGGCTGTTTGTCCCCGAAGGCACGAGCCGTTTTGTGCGGGAGCGATGTTGCGCGCTCTCCTCTGCGGCTCGCGTGGAGGTTTTCGAATTCAACGAGCCGGACGGCCGAATCCGGAAAATGGATCCCGCCGACGGGGGAAATCTCGAAAGTTGGTTCGCGCCCCGGCGGGAAGTCGAATCCGCATGCGCGGCGGCGCGCGAGGCGATTTCGCGAATCCACCCGCTGGCTCTCCACTTGCCGCCGGCGGGCAGCGAGATCGGAACGCGCTTGGTGCCGGGGACGAACGAAGTAGCGCTCTGCTTCCGGGGCCTTGAATTCGGCCGATGGTCGAGCGACGGCATTTGTTTTGGTCTGGGCGACGCCCGCGAGAGGCTCACGGACGCAACGGAACCCGCGCTGGACGGGCTGATCCGCCGTCTCGATCTTCATCGCAGCTCGCTTGCAACCGAGACGAACCACTCGCTCTATCGCGCGGCGCCCGAGCGATGGCTCGAAACTCTCGTGCTTGAGGATCCCACGAGACTCGACGCTCAGCTTGATGCGAGCCACCTTTACTCGCAGGTTCCGGCCGTCGCTGCGGGCGATCGTGGAGTGATCGATCTTCTCGGAGTGACGCGGCGAGGCCGGCTGGTCGTAATCGAGTTAAAAGCATCCGAAGATATCCAGCTACCGATTCAGGCGGTGGATTATTGGCTGCGCGTCCGCAGGCACCAGCGCGAGGGAGACTTCGAGCGGTACGGCTATTTCTCCGGCGTGCAGCTTGACCCGAGGCCGCCGCTCGTCTGGCTCGTTGCGCCGGGATTGCGCTTCCATTCGGCCACGGACACGCTGCTGAAATATCTCACCTCCGAAGCGCAGTTCGCGCGAATCGGGTTGAACGAGAATTGGCGCCGCGGATTGAAAGTGATCTTCCGTCAGTGACGTGCTGGGTTGGCGCGATTCACATTCGCGCCGCGCGCAGGATATGGCTGAGCTGAAAAAAAGGAGGGAAGCGGACCAGTTAAAAACTGGCCTCGCCTCCCGGGGTGTGTCCTAGAAGTATTTGCTAAGTTAGACGCTGAAATCCCGCAAAGGTTGCATGCGGCGAAATCAGTAGAAAAGATACTTGCGCCACTTTTCGTCGCGATGCCCTATCAGGCGCATCAACTGCCGTGAAGTGTGCAGCGTGAACGGCCGCGGCCGGCGCTGGAGCTTGAGTCCGGCTTCCTCCGGCGTACGGTCACCCTTGCGGTTGTTGCATGAGTAGCAGGATGCAACCAGATTCTCCCACGACGAGCGCCCGCCACGCGAACGGGGCATTACGTGGTCGAGCGTCAACTCGGAAGCAGGGAATCCGCAGCCGCAGAACTGGCACGTATTCCGGTCGCGCAGCAAAATGTTTTTTCGCGAAAGCGCGCGGCTTTGCTGCGGGATGTGCCGGTAGGTCAGCAGGCGGATGACGGACGGTACCAGAATCGCCTTCGACGTCGAGTGGACTTCGGAGTGGTTCGTCTCTTCGGCCTGCGCCACTCCCTTGAGCATCAGGATCAAGGCGCGGCGCACCGCAGTGACATTGATCGGTTCGAACGTGGCGTTCAGGACGAGCACGGGCGCCTGCATCACGGATGGCCGGCTCGGCGGCGCGGTAGTCGCAGGCTTCGCGGACGCGGAGTCACCCGCAGTCCCGCTCAGCCCGATTGCGGGCCGGGGACGCAAGCCGACTTTGTGGCGGTTCTCCATCCCATCCACCTTGGTTCCGCGCAACTTACCTAAAATTTGATGCTACTGCCGTCCCTATAGTTTCCCTCGCGCTCCTGGCTTCCCGCTGCCGGCGACGAACCCCGGGGCGCTTAGCGGAGATCGGACCCGCCCGATCGTCAACCCCAGAATCGAGGCGGCACCGGCCTTTTTCAAGACGCGAGCACAGGCATCCAACGTCGCGCCGGTCGTCAATACATCATCTACCAGCAGGACGCGTAAGTTGTCAACTTTACCGCCCTTACGGATGGCGTAGGCGCCACGGACGGATTTCCAGTGCTCGCTGCGCGAAAGGACTAATTGCGGCGGGCGCGGTTTCGTGCGGATCAGGGCGTGGGGCTCGAGTCTTAGATTCAGGCGCTTCGCAAGCGGGCGCGCGATCAGCTCCGCCTGATTGTATCCGCGCTCGCGCCGCCGGTCCGGGTGCAGCGGTACGGGCACAACCACATCCGCCCGCCATTCGCCTGCGGCGCGCGCCATCATTTCGGCCAGCCGCGCTGCAAACCAGTCGCCCAGGCGCGTCACCTCTTCATACTTCAGCAAGAGGATCGCTTCCGAAAGGGCATCGTCATAAACGGCGAAGCTCCGCGCGCGCTCGAACGCGTAGAAACTGACGCGGCACAGTCGGCAGAGCGGCTGCGCCGCCTGCACGGCAACCTCGGACGCGAACGGCCGCCCGCAGCAAAGGCACATCGGCTCGGTGATTCGGTCGAATCCATCGAGGCAAGCCGTGCAGATCGGAATGCGGCTGGCTGTCGTCAGCGTCCGGCCGCAAATCCGGCACGGCGCGGCAAAAAGTACGGCCGCGAGCCCGTCGAGCGCGCTCTTGAAGATCACGGAAGCGTTGCTAACCAAGAGGGTACGGTCGAACGCTACACCGAATCGGCCGGCGAGGGAAGGGGTGAGAGGGAACGGACGGGCGAACGGAAAGACAACAGGGGCCTAGAGCAGCCCCTTTTCCTTTTTCTCCTGGCAGGTGATGCAGTAGCGGGTCCACGGCACGGCCTCGAGCCGCTTCTGCTGAAGTTCCTCGTGGCAGGATATGCACTCCCCGAACGAACCGTCCCGGATTCGCGCCAGCGCATCGTCCACGAGTTGCAGCAGTGAGCGGTCAGCGTGGGTCTGGCCGAAGAGAAATTCCTTCGTGTACGAGTTGGCGGCCTTGTCCGCGAGATCCACAGTGGGGTCTTCGTCAGCCTCGCGGCCTTCTTGTTGCGTGCGCGCGATGCCGCGCAGGAGCTCTTCGCGGCGCGTTGCCAATTTTTTCTTGTAGTACTCGAGTCGCTTTTTGTCCATGGCTCAGATCCTATAGTGAGGTGCGATGCCCCCACTCAAAACGAGCGATTCTAGCGGCAGCTACCGTCGTTGTCAAATTAGTGATGGGCACGCACGGCAAACTTAGATGCGGCAGCCGACCGGAGGTTGCAGCTCGGGGCTATCTTTCGTGCGTCCGAGCCGCCGCGCTAGGAGTTGGCTCGTCGTGCCGGGAACATGAAGTGGATGATCGCGGCCCACAAGAGCAAGACCGGAAAAACCAGGAGGCTGCCCTCGGGCCCGACCGTTCCACCCGTCAGCCAGTTCGGTCCGTGGAACGACGAATTCATCAGGTGTCCATTGGCCACGATGCCGCTGTCGGGAACCGCGTAGAAGTACGTTTCTCCCCAATCCCACGCGGCGTGCATCCCGATGGGAAACCAGAGATTGCCAGTCCGCAACAGTGTGAATGCTTCGAGCAAGCCGAATGATCCGGCCATCAATGCCCCAAATTTGGCTTCACCAGCATTCCCAAGGTGGACGGCTCCGAACGCAACAGCGAGTAGAATCGCCGCAGGCCAGAATCCGATTCCCGATGCGAGTGTTGACTGCAAATACCCCCGGAAGGAGAACTCCTCAAAAATCGCCACCAGTATGAATGCCAGCAGGTAGAGGAACGCGTATTTCGCGACTGCTCCGCCGTGAAGCGCGAGTCCCTCGATCGAGAATCCATGCAATGCCCCGATCACCGCCATCAGGAGCGTGACCATTACGAATCCGCACGGGATCCCCTGCCAAAACCGCTTGCCAAACGCCTCGCCACCCGGCAGGCCGTATTGCGCAAACGAGCGCTTCTCGATCAGCGCCATAATGAAAACCGAAAGCGCCAAACTGAGCACGGAGATGCCTTCGGAAAAGAGAATCAAGCCGGGTGTGGCAGCGCCTTTCGCTCTGCCATGCAGCCACGTGTGGATGGCGGGAATCCGCAACAGCCCCGCTTGCAGTCCGATCAGGAACACCAAGAAAAGTGTGATCGCGATGAGAATCCGCCAGCCTGCGCGAAATCCATTTGGCCCAAAAATGATCCACTGTACACGGCGTTGGAAAGGTGACATTCCGTCACGTAGCGGCGAAGGGGAATTCGAAGCACCTGGAGATAATTCACTGACCATAGTCGTTTCCTTTGCAACCGGCCCGCGAGAGTCTCCCCAAAATACGCCACGCGTCTCGCGACGAGAAGTATTTTCTGGTCTTCGCGATGCATAGAAGTGTTGCCTCGGAAGTCCGGTGCGATAGGTTGCGACCGCGGGTGGCCGCTGTTAGAATTTGGAGTCTGCTCTTGTAAGAGCTGCGCTCGCAACTACCGTTCCATGCAACAATTGGCCCGGTTTAAGGGAATAGCCAAACTGAGGGGAGGGCTGGCTTGCCTAAATACGATCTCGTGATCATCGGGAGCGGGCCGGGAGGATATGTCGCGGCGATTCGCGCCGGCCAGTGGGGCCTGAAAACCGCAGTCGTGGAAAAGGACCCATTTCTCGGTGGCACTTGCCTGCACGTCGGCTGCATCCCCACGAAGGTCTTCTTGCATCACGCGGATATCTACGATTATTTCCAGCGCGCCGAGGAATTCGGATTCGAAGTGAAGGATGTCAAGGTCAACTGGCCCGCGATGCTCGCGCGCAAGGATAAAATCGTCAAGAAGCACGCGGGCGGAATTGCCAGCCTCTTCCGGAAGAACAAAGTTGAGTCGATCACTGGGTGGGGGCGCATCGCAGGTCCGGGGCGCGTTTCGGTCGAAAAGGACGGCAAGACAACCGAGCTTGAAACGACCTATACCATGGTGGCAACCGGATCGGAAGCGCGCTCTCTGCCAGGCGTCGAGATCGACGGTAACCCCATTCTGACGAACCGCGAAATTCTGCAATTGCAGGCGATTCCGAAATCTCTCGTCGTGGTAGGCGCCGGCGCGGTGGGCGTGGAATTCGCATCCATTTTCCGGACGTTTGGCACCGACGTGACGATCCTCGAGGCGCTGCCTCGGATCGTGCCGCTCGAAGACGAAGACATCTCGCCGGAACTCGAAAAGGCGTTCAAGAAGAAGGGCACGCGGATCGAGACCGGTGCCAAAGTAGACTCTGTAAAGAAAGATGCCGCGGGCGCGACGGTCGCATTCAAGGACAAGACCGGCAAGCCGCAATCGATTACCGCGGAAAAAGTTCTTATCGCCGTGGGCCGACGCCCGCTCACCGAAAACATCGGGATCGAGAAGACGAAAGCTAAGCTCGAACGGGGTTTCGTGCACGCAAACGCGTTTCTTGAAACGGACGAACCCCGCCTGTATGCCATCGGCGATATCGTCGCGGGGCTTCCTCAACTCGCGCATGCCGCTTCCATGGAGGGCATCATCGCCGTCGGCCGCATGGCAGGCAAGGAAATGCAGCCGTTTGACCGCAAACGCTGCCCCGCCGCCACGTATTGCGAGCCGCAAATCGGCTCCATCGGCCTCACCGAAAAGCAGGCGCGAGAGGCCGGCTTTGAGGTCAAAACCGGCAAATTCCCGTTCCTGGGCAACAGCAAGGCGACCATCATCGGGCAGCACGAAGGCTTCATCAAAGTTGTGGCGGAGGCGAAGTACGGCGAGATCCTTGGAGTCCACGCCATCGGCCCGCTGGCAACCGAAATCATCGCCGAGCCGGTCGCGGCCATCAGCCTCGAAGCCACACTCGACGACATGGCGGCCACGATCCACGCGCATCCGACCGTTTGGGAGGCGATGGGTGACGCCTTCAATTCCGTGCGCGGTCTCACGATCAATTTCTAGCCTTGCGGCGATACGCCGCCGTTCTGAGGGGCGTGTGAAACAGCCTGAAAAAATCTGCTGGGTAGTGGACCTGGGGCACATACCCTACAGCCCTGCCTGCGAGGTGCAGCGGCAACTCGTCCAAGCCCGCAAGGAAGGCGCTGTGCCGGACGTGCTGCTACTGTGCGAGCACCCGCACGTTATTACGCTGGGCCGCGGCGGAAAGCGCGAGAATTTGCGTGCGGGAGAGCGCCTGCTTGGGGAAATGAGCGTGGAATTTCATCTGACCGACCGCGGGGGCGATATCACGTACCATGGCCCCGGGCAGATCGTCGGTTACCCAATCCTGGATCTCGCGGAGCATCGCCGGGACGTTCGGTGGTACGTGGAGCAGCTCGAAGAAGTGATGATTCGCGCGACTGCCGATTTCGGCATCTCGGGAAAGCGCGTGGAGGGCCAGCATGGCGTCTGGATCGACACGGCGGCGGGCGAAGAAAAACTCGCGGCGCTCGGCGTCCACATGAGCCGCTGGGTGACCTCGCACGGCTTTGCCTACAATGTCTCGACCGGCCTCCGGTATTTCGATTTGATCGTTCCCTGCGGCATCGCGGGGAAGCGAGTTACTTCGCTCGAACGCGCGCTGGGCCGATCCGTTCCGGCCGGTGAAGTGCGCGGTCAACTCACGTCGCATTTCGCGGGCGTTTTCAACCGCCGCTTGGAAAATCTCACGCGCGAGGACTTGGCTGACACTTTAGGCTCGCTACGGGAAACCGCCGCTGGCGCGCTCACGTCGATGGTTTAGTCTGTAGGTGCGGGCTCAAACCCGTCCCTGCCGCGGCAAGTCGTCGCAGTAGCGCAGGCAATTCAGGAACTCGACAACGAAAGAAGAGATGAATTCGAAGCTGACGCGCGAACAGCACCTTGAGCTCTATTACTACATGCAGCTCAACCGCCAGCTCGAAGACCGCCTCGTAAAGCTCTTCCGGCAAAACAAGATTGTCGGCGGCGTCTATTCGAGCCTCGGCCAGGAAGCAGTTTCGGTCGGCACGGCCTACGCCCTCGAGCCGCGCGACTGGCTCGCGCCGATGATCCGCAACATCGGCGCACTGCTCGTCAAGGGCTTCAAGCCGCGCGACATCTTCACGCAGCACATGGCGAAATACACCTCGCCTACGCAAGGCAAGGACGGCACGAGCCACTTCGGCGATCTGAAAGTTCGCCACGTTGTTTCTCCGATTTCCATGCTCGGCGATCTGATTCCCGTGATGACCGGCGTGGCAATGGCCGGGCGTTACCTCGGCCAGAACATCGTCGCGATGACGTGGATTGGCGACGGCGGCAGCTCCACCGGCGCGTTCCACGAGGGCCTCAATCTTGCCGCCACGCAGCGTGCGCCTTTCGTGCTCGTCGTCGAGAACAACCAGTGGGCCTATTCGACGCCGGTCTCGCGCCAGGTGCCGATGCGAAACCTCGCCGACCGAGCCGTCGCGTACGGGATCGCCAGCAGGATCGTGGACGGCAACGATGTCGTTGCCGTGTATGAGACCTCGAAAGCCGCCGTCGATGAGTGCCGCGCCGGCCGCGGCCCCATCCTGATCGAAGTGAAAACCATGCGCATGAAGGGCCACGCGCAGCACGATCCGGCTGAGTACGTCCCCAAGGCGATGTTCGATTACTGGAAGACGCAGGATCCGATTGTGCGCTTCGAAGCCTATCTGACCGAGCACAAGCTCTGGGATGCGAAAAAGAAGTCCGAGATCGACGCGCGCATCACGCGCGAGTTGGACGAAGATCAAAAGTTCGCCGAGGATTCTCCCTTGCCGCCCGCCGAATTGGCTGAGCAGGGCGTCTATTGCGAAGGCTGCCACACCATCGAAGCCGACTGGCGCCGGCCGAAAAAGGAACTGATGCCGCCCGCCGCAAGTGTCGAAGCTGTTTGGAAGGTCACGGATTTTGGCGCGTTTGGCGGCCCGAGCGAGGCTCCGGCGCGGCCCCAAGCTTCCGGCGGCAATGGCGCGAAGGCTCCCGAAGAAGTGGCGCCGGCCGAGATCGAGCTCGAAAAGCAGCCTCCGATGCGCGTTCCATTTGGTAGAGGGCCAAAAGATCGATCCGTGGAACTCGCGCGGCGGGAGAAGCCACCCGACCGGCCTCCGCGGCACAAACCCCACAAGCGGCGGGGTCGCTGAGGATGCCCGAGATCACCATGGTCGAAGCCATCCGCGAGGCGCTCTTCGAGGAAATGGAGCGCGATCCGGCGGTTGTCGCGCTCGGCGAAGACATCGGCGTATATGGCGGCGCGTTCAAGGCGACCGAGGGCCTGCTCGCAAAATTCGGCCCGGAGCGCGTGATCGATACGCCCATCGCGGAGACGGCGATCGTGGGCGCGGCCTGCGGGATGAGCTATCTCGGATTGCGGCCCGTCGCCGAAATGCAGTTCATCGACTTCATCGCTTGCTGCTTCAATCAGGTCACGAATTTCGTCGCCAAATCACACTATCGCTGGGGCGCTCCAGTGCCGATGGTGCTGCGCGGGCCTTCGGGAGGCGGAGTCCACGGTGGGCCGTTCCATTCCGCCAATCCCGAGATGTATTTCGTCCACACGCCCGGCCTGAAGGTCGTCTACCCCTCGACCGCACACGACGCGAAGGGCCTGCTCAAGTCCGCCATTCGCGACAACAACCCGGTCCTCTTTTTCGAGCACAAATTTCTCTACCGGCGAGTGAAGGAAGAAGTTCCGGCAGGCGATTACACGGTTCCGATTGGCAAGGCCGTCGTGCGCCGCGAAGGCCGCCACCTGACGATCTTGAGCTACGCCGCGATGGCGCACGTCGCGCTCGAAGCGGCCGTGCTCCTTGCGAAAGAGGGCATCGAAGCCGAGGTAATCGATCTGCGGACGCTTCTGCCGCTCGATCGCGAGACGATCCTAGCGTCGGTGAAGAAGACGAACAAACTGCTGATCGTGCACGAAGACACGCGCACGGGCGGAATCGCAGGCGAAATTGCCGCGATTGTCTGCGAGGGCGCATTCGAGCATCTGGATGGGCCGATCGCGCGCGTCACCGCGCTCGATACGCCTGTCCCGTACGCTCCCCCGCTTGAGGAACATTTTCTGCCCAACGCCGAAAAAGTTGCCGCGAAAGCTCGGGAATTGGCAAAATACTAATTTCAGAAGAAAGCAGGTCTTGCGCCTTGGGAAAAACAAAAGGGCTGAACAACGCGGAGTTCGAAATCGGGTCCGAGGTTCGCATTGCGGACCGCGCCTTCCTCGAGAGTTTCCTCGAAGAGGGCCAGTACCACAATGAGCTCGAGCCCGAGCAGCTCGAATTCGCAGGCCGCGTAGCCAAGGTTAAGTCCGTCGAATTCTTTCACGGCGGCGACGAGATTTATACGCTCGAGGGAATTTCGGGCGTTTGGCACGAGGAGTGTCTGAGCGCCGCTTGAGTTCAGGGTCCTGAGGAGAGAATCATGGCTGTCGATGTAATCATGCCGCAGATGGGCGAAAGTATTTTTGAAGGTACGATCACCAAGTGGCTGAAGAAGCCGGGCGATAAGATTGAGCGTGACGAACCGCTCTTTGAAATTTCGACCGACAAAGTCGATGCGGAAATTCCATCCCCGGCAGCCGGCGTGCTGAAAGAGATCAAGGTCACTGAGGGACAGACGGTCCCGATCCAGACAATCGTCGCCGTGATTGATGCGGCCGCTGTTGGCGCAGCGGCTCCGGCACCTGCACCGGCAAAGCCTGCGCCTGCTCCAGCCAAGGCCGAAGCTACCAGACCCGCCGCACCTGCGCCTGTTCCGAAACCGGTTCCTGCACCTGCCGCAACGGCTCCTGCACCACAAGAGCGGCCCGGCAACGGCGACAAGATCCGCAGCTCCCCGCTCGTCCGCCGCATTGCGCGCGAGCATCATGTGGACCTCGCTCAAGTTCCCGGCACGGGCGCTGGTGGCCGCGTCAGCAAGAGTGACATCCTCGCCGCCGTAGAGGGCGGCGCCGCAGCGGCTCCGCCACCGGCCGCCTCCGCGCCCCCACCAGCTACGGGAGGCGCGGTGGCTCGCGTTGCACTTGAAACGGGCGTCCCGCGCGACCGCCTGTATTTCGGCCACTACGAAGTTCAGCCGATGTCCACCATGCGGCAGAAGATCGCCGAGCACATGGTGATGTCGAAGCGCGTTTCGCCGCACGTCTATTCGATCGAAGAGGCCAACGTCACGGGCGTCGCGGCTTTACGCGCGAAAAACAAAGATAAGTTCGAGAAGGAAACCGGTGTGAAGCTAACGTTCATGCCGTTTTTCATCCGTGCGGCCGTGGAAGCCCTTCGCGCCTTTCCGACGGTCAATTCGTCGGTCGACGGCACGAACATCGTCCTGCACAAAGAGTGCAACATCGGCATCGCCGTGGCGCTCGACTGGGGATTGATCGTGCCCGTCATTAAGAACGCCGAGGAGAAAAACTTCTTCGGCCTCGCCCGCGCGGTCACCGATCTCGCCGAGCGCGCACGGTCGAAAAAACTCAAGCCCGAGGAAGTGATGGAGAGCACGTTCTCGATCACCAACCCAGGCGTCTATGGTGGGTTGATGGGATTGCCCGTGATCAACCAGCCGAACGTCGCGATCCTCGGACTCGGCACGATTGAAAAGCGCCCGGTCGTGGTGGACGACGCCATCGCCATACGCTCGATGGTTTACCTCACGCTGTCCTACGATCATCGCGCGGTGGACGGCGCTATCGCCCATCAGTTCATGGGCCATGTGAAGCACACGCTCGAAAACTGGACGGAACCGATTCTGTAGCGTTATTTGGAGTCGAGAGTGAAAGGCGGAATCTCAATCGTGGATGTTCCGCTTTCTGGCTCTTATCTTTTCGCTCTCGACTCGTAACCATCCTCTCCCATGAGCCCTGCCGTGGCGCACAATCGTTGGGGAACAACTCCCTGGCAAATTGAGTTCACTCCGCCCCGGCAGCAGATTCCCGAGTTGGTCGATTTCGCCATCATCGGCGGCGGCTTCACGGGGCTTGCGGCGGCTGCTTGGCTGCGCGTGCTCGCGCCGCGGAAATCCGTCGCTGTCCTCGAAGCCGCTCGCATCGGCGCGGGGGCGAGTGGGCGCACCGGCGGCATGGTGCTCAGCGAAACGGCTGCCGGCGATCTTCCGGGCCTCGGCGACGTCCTCGCCGGACTCAAGAAAATTCATCGGCGGCTTCGCCTCGATTCCGACCTTTCGCTTCCCGGCGCGTGGGAGATCGCTCGCAGCGAGCGCGCCGAGAAATCCAAGGACGGGCGTCCGCTGCGCGGCCCTTCTCCCATCCAATGGCAGGATTCCGGGAATCTCCGCGTTGTGAATGTCGTGCCCGGCGGCACGCTCGATCCCGGAAAGCAAGTGAGCAGTCTGGCCCGCGCCGCCGTGCGCCTGGGCGCGAACATCGTGGAGAGTTGCGAAGCAAAACAAATCCGATGGAACGATCCTCCAGAGCTGCAATTCGAGGGCGGCCGCTTGCGAGCCGAGAAAGTTCTCCTCGCGACGAATGCGCTTTCGGCCGAACTTTCCGGCCTGCGCTCCGTCGCCCACGCGAAGCTCACGCTCTCGGCGCGCACCGCGCCTCTGCGCGAAAAGCAGATCGAAGCCATCGGCCTTGCGGCGCACAAGCCGCTTTATACCATCGATTTTCCGTACCTCTGGGGACGCCTCTGTCCGGACAATTCGATCATCTGGGGCGCCGGACTCGTGGATGCGCTGAAGCCCGGTGATCTTGAGAATATCGACGTCGGGCGGGGCGGCCCGGCCCAGATGTTCGCGTCTTTGCAGAAGCGGATTCGCGGGCTGCATCCCGCGCTCGCGAATGCGGAATTCACGCATCAGTGGGGCGGCCCGATCGCTTTCCGCAGCGAATTCCTGCCGATTTTTGCGCGCCATCCCGAAAGCGACAATGGCATCGTCCTCGGAGTCTTCGCGGGGCACGGCGTCGCATTATCGGTTTATCTCGGTGCTTGGGCCGCTGAAGTCCTGCTAGGCCGCAGGAAATTACCGAATTGGGGGCGAATCGATCCGAAGCAAACGCGCGATCCTATTCCACGTCATTAGAAAGCTTGGTAGCCCAAACCCTAACCAACTGGAACCGAATCCTCGCGTGGTTGCAAACCATGGACTTGCTGCGAAAAAGTGGCGAGTTCAGATTGCCCGATACTGCCCAAAACAGCTTGCAGACCGGCCAAGGTGCCCAATGAGCACATCCCAACAAGGCATGGAACCGTCCGCAGGTCGCTCTACGCGAAGACAAATGAAGCGCACGCGAGAAATGGGTTTCAAGTCCCTTCCCTGGATAGGGAAGGGATTTAGGGATGGGTGGACCCCGCTTTAGATTAACTAGGATATGAGGGCAAAGTTTTCACAGGTCTTCGGCAGCACGAGCGGGAGACGAATGGATCAAAATAAGCGAAAAGTCATGCCACGAGTTCGGATCATTCCCATCACACAGCTGATTCTCGACGAAGGGAATGCAAACAACGGAACGAAGCGTGGCCGCGACCTTCTCGGACGGTCACTCGAAATCTATGGCGCCGGTCGTTCCGTTGTTGTGGATCGCCACAATCGCGTGATTGCGGGTAACAAAACCGTAGAGGCAGCGCGCGCTGCTGGCATGCAATCAATCGCGGTCGTTGAATCCGATGGCACGTCCTTGGTGGCGGTTCAACGTGGTGATCTCGATCTCACGAGAGACAAGAGGGCGAGAGAGCTCGCCATTGCTGACAACCGCGTCAGCGAAATTGACCTCGAATGGAATCCTGAGGTGCTCTCTTCGCTCGAGGTGGATTTAACGCAGTTCTGGAATGAAAACGAACTCAAAACCCTGCTCAAGGACTTTCGCACCACTGAACTCTCTGCACCCGAGCCGAAGATCGACCAGGCTGCCGAGCTGCAGAAGAAGTGGAAGACCAAGCGGGGCCAGATATGGGAGATCGGGCAGCACCGATTGATGTGCGGCGACAGTGGGAGCTCCTCGGATGTCACTGCCTTGATGAACGGGAAAGCCGCGAAGCTTTGCGCTACCGACCCACCCTATTTGGTCTCCTACGACGCCAAGAACCACCCTTCGAAGGATTTCTCCGACGGCAAGAACAAGGACTGGAAGGGACGCTATGCCGACAAGCAGAAGACCGAGCCCCTAGGTCCGTTCTACGAAGCCTTCCTAAAGCAGGCACTGGCCGTCTGCGAAGATGACGCCGGAATCTACGTCTGGCACGCCTCGCAGCGCCAGGTCGAAGTCGAGAAGGCCATGCGGAACTGCGGCATTCTCGTTCACCAGCAGATTATCTGGGTCAAGAACAAGCCCGTCCTGACCCACTCGTTCTATATGTGGCAGCACGAGCCCTGTTTCTTCGGATGGAAGCAAGGGCACAAACCAAAGCGCAATCCGGGAAGCTTTCCAACGACTGTATGGCAGATCGACGTTCCTGTTCTTCCCGGCGTCGAATCGCGACATCCCACCGAAAAGCCATTGGAACTGTTCGCAACTCCCATTCTGCTGCACACTCAGCCCGGAGACTTGTGCTACGAGCCATTCTCAGGGTCCGGAACTCATTTGTGCGCCGCTGAGAATACGGGCCGACGCTGTTTCGCAATGGAGATCGAGCCAGCATTCGTAGCCGTTGCTCTCGAACGGCTATCCGAGATGGGCCTCAAGCCTAAGCTGGTATCAAGCTAGGAACACGTATGGGCAAGAGCAACAACCCGAATATTGCCGAAGACGGGAAGCCGCATCGCTGGAAGAAGGGGCAAAGCGGGAACCCGTCGGGGAGGCCAAAGAGTAAGACACTGTCAGATGCATACAGGACCAAGCTCGAAGAGCCCGTCCCGAACGACCCGGAGGCTAGGACGTGGGCCGAACTGATAGCCGAAGCACAGGTTCGGGACGCGGTCCGCGGCAACGTTCAGGCGGCCAGGGAAATCGCGGATCGAACCGAGGGCCGAGCACGACAGGCCATCGAGTTCGAAGACACGACGATGGCCAAGGCATTCGACAGAATGACGACCGAAGAACTCGAGGCTTATGCCCGTGACGGCACCTTGCCCGCATGGTTCCCGCGAAGCCAAGGCCAAGGAGTCGATAGTCGTGGTGGAAGCTCGACAAACGAATGACGTTCAGCGGTTTGAGATCGCACCACTCCCGCAGCACTTTCCTCTTGGGTCGGTCGAGTCACGCGCCGCTGCGAGAGCGATGTTGAGGCGAATCCAAGCAGACCGAGAAAAGCCCGTCATGCTCGTCACGGTTGAGCACATCGGTAGTACGGAGCCAAATCAAACGATTGAGGTCTACGCGCAAACCAAACGCGAGAATCGATGAACGGTCCGCTCAAGGTTGGCGACTTTCCAGTAGGCACGCTGGAGTCTCGCGCAGTAGCTCGGGTTGTCTTAGGCCAGAGGCGGAGCAAACTGACCCGTCTGCAATTCTTCCACAGCATTCGAGGGCCTTGGCGTGGTGACGGGCCAGAGCCTCCCGACGTTCCGAAAGCAAATCCCTGGATTGAAGGCGACGACGGGAAGCTATTCCGTGTGGTTTACGTTCCTCACGTTTGGGTTGCGCGGGAAGAAGCCGTTCCGAGCTGCCCCGAATGCCGGACGCCCTATCGAAAAGCCACTGACTATCCCAACTATCCCTTCGTGGGCTACCGTGCAGACTGCGTGGACAAGCACATTCAGGTCTTCTCAACTTCGTGACCGATCCGACTAGTACCCACATGTCCGGTTACCGCGTTTATCGGGACTTAGGTGGAGACGTGGCTGGGGACGATCGGAATGATTCCGAAGTGATTCGTATTTGAAGCGCAAATATGCAATCTGATCGCAATCTCATAGTCAGAATCGCCCACCGCACGAATAGATGGACTACGGGTTCTGCAAACTCGCCTTAAGTTCCTCGCTAAGGGCTTGCTCCCGCACGACTGCCTAGAAAGAAACATGGTCGCTCGTTGACTTCAACACACACGCACGTATATAACCCCGCCGATGAACGAACTGCGCGCAGAGTGTCGCCGCCCTCCGGATTTCCAGGACTCGTCAGGAAATCCGGCAATCGGCATCCAGGCTGCGACAGTAAAAAGGCCACCCAACGGAGGACCATTGAGAGTGAAAAGTTTCGCGTTTGTTGCGATCGCGCTGGCACTTGTGTTTAGCGGATTGTTCGTCACGTCGACTACGCGGGGACAGGATCTTAACGCCGTGCCTCCAAATTGCGACCGCGCCTGCCTGGTCGAATTCATGAACAAGTATCTAACTGCTCTGGTCGCCCGAGACCCGAGCCGGGTGCCTTGGGCCGACAAGGTGGAGTTCACTGAGAACAACGCCCGGTTAATGGTCGGCGATGGGTCCTGGGCGGTGGCAACCGGCAAGGTGGACAACGATCTAATTGTGGCCGATCCTCTCACGGGGCAGGCAGGCTACTTTGGGACCGTGGAGTTGAACGGCCTGCCCACTTGGTTTGCCGCGCGCCTTAGGGTCGCGGACGCCAAGGTCACAGAGCTGGAGACCGTTTGGCGGCCGCGGCCTGCGGTGCTGAACGCCGCCGCTCCGGGAGGTGGGGACCCCAAGGATTTGAAGCACGACCCCGCCATGTACGACTCTCTGGCGCTGGCAGAGCGCGTGCCGCGTCCCAAAATGATCGACTTGGCCAACGGCTACTTCGCTACGCTGCAGCTCAACGACGGAACTCTCTACACCGAATTCGACCCCACTTGCTCGCGGATCGATAATGGCACGAAGACCGCCAGCAATCCTGATTCTCCCCAGACTAATTTCCGCTTGAACTGCGGCGACCAGTTCAAGACCGGCATGTACCGCGCCAACAACGCCTTGCGCGAACGAGACTATTTCCTGATCGACGAGGAGAAAGGCATCGTTATGGCTAGGGCCTTTCTCGACCACAATGCGGTGGTGCAGACGTTCAATCTGACGGACGGCACGCAGATTCGGGCCGGCTTCAGAACCCCGAATAGCTTCGTCATGCTGGAGATGTTCAAGTTCAGGAACGGCAAGCTTTATCGCGCGGAGGTGGTGCATGCCGACACTAACTACCATGCCAGTTCACCTTGGACGCCGTCCTCGCGGCGCGATTAGCTGGGCTTGACGCGTTCCCTCATACGTCTCAAGCAACAGCGGGAGTTCAGAGCATCGAGATTCCTAAGTCCTGATAAGTCGGATTACCGGATATTTTGGTGCCAGTACCAACTTTTCCGGTTACCGCGTTGATCAGGCACTAGGGAGCGCCTTGTATCGGATCACAGATTCTCAGAGACTAGGTTTGGTCGATCAGTCGGTGATGGATTGCATATAGAGCCAATTCAAGACGGTCGGAGACGCCAAGTTTGTCAAAGATGTTGTGGAGGTGGTTCTTTACGGTCTGCTCGCTGATGAAGAGCTTTTCGCCGATTTCCCGGTTACGGAATCCTTGTGCCGCGAGTTGCACGACTTGCCTCTCACGATTGCTTAGCAGAGGCTTTTCCCGTCGCTGGCCTGACTCGGAGGATTTCTTGAACGCGTCGATCACCTGCCCTGTCATGTGACCGTCGAGCCAGATTTCGCCGTCGTGAACCTTGCGGATGCTCTTCAGCAGCAAATCGCTGGCAGATTGCTTGAGCACAATCCCGCGGGCACCAAGACGCATCGCTCGGACAACATCCCGTTCGTCATCCGCAGCCGTCAGAACAATGACGCGAGTGAGCAGCGAATCAAACTTAACCTCTTCGAGCACGCCTAAGCCGCCCTTCTCCGGCATCCGTAGGTCAAGCAGAAGGATATCGGGCTTGAGCTGGGCGAGCAATTTGGTGCATTCGAACCCGTTGGAGGCCTCTCCCACGATCTCAACATCGTCGGCCG
>DATNHO010000159.1:0-43672 GCA_035604895.1 Terriglobales bacterium
ATGATGTACCAGATGTCTAAGGGGATTATGTAAGCGGCGACGAAGTCGATCTGGTTGGGTCCGTAGGGTCCGCTCCGGGTGAACACGCAGCAGGCGTAGGTACCGCGGCGCAGGAATTTGGTCGATTTGACCTGGACGCGGACGAAGCGTCCCTCATACTCGATGGCGAAGTCGTAATGGGACATTTCGCCCCAAGGTTTGGTGATGCATAGTCCGTGCTCGGCGGCGCGGGCCATGAAGCGCAGTTCTGCCCACTCGCCCCGCTGTTTGGGGTGCTTGATGTCGATTCCTCGGTTTTTCATGAAGGTGATTTCCTGGGAAATGCTGGTTGTGATGGGAAGCGGCCAATAAAAAACGCGACCCGGAGGGGTCGCGTTCTAGTTAATCAGTATGTTCTCATTATATCACATGGAAATAGTAACTATGACATGATTTCCAAATTTATATTTCCAATGGCTGCATGAGGATAGGCTGAATCGGGTCGTTTTTGCCTCTTGACAAGAATTTGGGGCGTCAGGTTCTGTCACTGATGGTGACACCATTCGCTGGCCTGCAGAGTGCAAGAGTGTGCGTACAGGATTGACTGTAGTCGAAATTACGGGGTTTTACCGATGGGCTTGTCTCGCGTCTCTTGATACATTGCATTTGCACGTTTCAAAGAGATTTGCTTCCGGACCCGCTGACTCCATCGGCGGGCTTTTTTTTCGCTTCCAGCCAGCAGCCGGCAGTCGCCTACTGGGCAAACATGATCGTGGTATGGCCTTTGTAGGTTGTGCGCTGGAATTCCTGGTATCCACATTTTTCCGCAACCCGAATCGATGCGAGATTCTCGGGATGGATTATGCAACATGTCCGCGCGGCGCCGAAGTGCGCTTTGCCCCAAGCGACAGCGGCCCGAACTGCCTCCGTGGCATAGCCTTTGCCGTGAGCTCTGGAGGCGAGCACCCAGCCCAGTTCTGGCATGCCCTTGAGGGACGGCATGATGTCGCGCTTGAAATCGGCGAACCCTAACTCGCCGACGAAGGTGGCAGTGTCCTTTTCTTCGATCGCCCAGTAGCCGAAACCCAGCACCGACCAGTGTCCGACGTATCGCAGAAACCTTGCCCAGGTCTCTTCTTCTGTGAATGGTCTGCCGCCGATGTGGCGAGTGACGATGGGATCGGCCCACATCGCGGCACAATCGGGGAAGTCGTCAAGCCGGTGGCCGCGCAGGATCAGGCGCGTGGTTTCGATGACTGGGACTTCCGTCACGGGATGAAACGAGCTGGACATAGGCATCCTTCGGATTTCAGGGATTGTAACTTCGTCATTGTCGGGACCCAGCGGGTGGCTGGCCGTTCAGGGCGTCGAGCGCTTTTTGGGCTTCTGTGAGTTTTGGGTTGAGCTTGAGCGCCTGGCGGTAGGCGTTCTGGGCTTCCGGGACGCGGCCTGCCTGCTGCAAGACCTGACCCAGGCGCAGGTAGTGTTCCGCGGAAGGGGCTTCGGCGGCATTGCGGATGGCGTCGGAGAACTCGACTTTGGCCAGGCCCTCTGTCGCCGTCGTTAGTTCGGGATTGATCTGTAAAGCCTGTTGGTAGCTGGTGCGTGACTTGGCGTAGTTTCCGACCCGGGCATACAACCGACCGAGAGTTTCGAATGCCTCTGCGCGTATGCCCGGATCGGACACTCGAGGGATTGCTGTCTCGTACTCCGTTATGGCTTCGCGGGTGTGGCCGCTCAACGCGAGAACCCCGGCGAGATTCAGGTGGCCCGAGGGATCGGAGGGACGAATGCGGACGGAATTCCGCATGTGTGGCACCGCTTCCGGAGAGCGATCCGACGCCATAAGGGCGGCGCCCAGATTTTCCTCGCCGACGAAATTATCTTGAGTAACGTCCACGGTATGCGCCCAGAGATCGACGGCGCTGCGCCAGTATCTGATCTGGTCGCTGGTAAAGACTGCAAGAATCGCCAGGACGATTGCGGAGACTCTTGCGCGCGACCGGAATGTGAGTTGCCGGCTGTCGGCCAAATCAGCAGCGCCCCACACGGTCATGACGAAGATTCCGATCAGCGGGAGGTAGGCGTAGCGATCGGCCATCGACTGCTCACCTACTTGCACAAGTCCGATCACGGGAACCAGGGTGCCAAGGAACCAGAGCCAGCCGATGATCAGGTAGGGCCGCGATTTTCGTTGCAGCCACACTACAACGCTTACGGAAACGACGAACAGTGCAGCCAGTACCACTTGCCAAACCCCGAACGTCGAACCCGGTAGGGGATAAAACACCGCCAGTCGCACCGGGCAGAATCCTTTCCAGACGTACATCGCGTAGGCACGAACGGCGTTTTCCAGGCGCACGCCGAGCGGCAGGACCAAATGCAAGGCACCGCCCGAACGCTGCGCGAAGATGGTGACCGCGGCGGAGGCGGCAGATAGGGCAAAAAGCGGCAACTTTTCAAGGACGAGGCGCGAGAGGCAAATCTGACGCACTGGGAATACGAACTCGGGGCCAGACGATTCTTCTTTATTCTTATTCTTATCGCGCCTTAGTTTTTGTGGTGACGCCGGGTTCCATCCCTCGATTCGTTTTAGGGGCCAGAAATCGAGTAGGAGAAGCACACAAGGCAAGGTAATGACCATGGGCTTCGAAGCGAGCGCGAGCACAAACAGCGCGACCACTGCGGCGTACCGCTTGACACTGGGTTTCAGTACGTACCAGCCATAGGCGGCGAGCGTCAGCAGGAAAAACAGCGTACTGAGAACGTTCTTGCGTTCGGCGACCCACGCCACCGATTCCACATTAAAAGGGTGAGTGGCGAAGAGCGCTGCCACCAGAAAACTGCGCCCTGCAGCACCGGTCGCACCCATTAGCAGCAGGAAAAGCAGTACAGCGTTCAGCGCATGCAGCAGCACATTGGTAACGTGGTGTCCGGTGGGGTTCATGCCGTACAGCTCCGCATCCAGGGCGTGCGAAAGCCAGGTCAGGGGGTGCCAGTTGGCGCACTCGTGCGATGTCAATGCCCAGGAGGCCGTCTTCCAAACCACGCCCGCCTGCACGTGGGCGTTGTTGATGACGTAGCAGTCATCGTCATAGTTAAAAATGAAAGGATGCCCCATGGCGGGACTGTAGAGGACCAACGTTCCGATCGCGAGCAGGAGGCAAATTGCAAGGTTTCGCTTCCATGGAGAGGTTAGCAGTGTGCTTTCGACTCTCTGCCAAAGACCGCCCTCTCCAGGCTTGGCCAAGTGTCGCGCTGTGGTCTCTTTTGCAGGCATCTGGAAGTCAGAAACAACTGTTTCCCGCTTTCAAGTAGAGGGCATTGTACATTGGGCGGCATTCTTCGGGCCGGGGCGCCGTAGCAATCCTGAAAGACTGGTTGAGTTCCGGTTCGGTAAATCGGTTCCCGGCCCAGTCTGGTTTCCGATGGTTGTGCCGCTGATCGGTAGTAATCTGAGAACAGACTGCGATGTGTACCGGTTTCCGAAAGACAATGAGTGGGTTCGTGTCGGTTGTCCTGTTCACTTCCCTGGCGGGAGGAATTCCTTTCGGCCATGAGAAGAGTTCGGCAACGCACGCTTCACGATGGGAAGAAGGTCAATCGGGTTGCACTTTCAGCCGGGATGACGACGGAAAATATCGTTACGGTTTCTGGACTGGCGATGTTGGAATTGTGGTTGCCGTGGATTCCCAGGAACTCGAGAAGGCGCGCCGCCGGGCGCAGCCATTATTCGCTCTCCAGCTGACCATCCATTATCGCGGCGAGGATTCGCTCGATGTGGCACCGGACAAGATCGCCCTGGAATTCGTGAGGCACTACCACGATGTTCAAAGCGCGCTCGATCCTGACAATCTCGCAAGCAAGGAGCAGCGCGACGCCGATGCCCTGAGCGAGGAAACCGAGCGTGAAATCCGCAAGCATCCAGAAAAGAAGGATGAGAAGGAAGCGGTGATAACAGCGCGGCAAAAGGATGCGGCGGAGATGATCGACTTCCTCAAGACGCGCAGCCTGCGGGACGTGAAGCTGGATCCCGGCCACCCCGAGGCCAGCGGGTGGGTACTGTTCAGCACCAGGAGCAAATGGATCGACGGCTTGCAGAAGTTAGAAGAATTCGTACTGCGGGTTCCCCTGGGGAACAGCGTCGTCGAGTTCCCATTCTCGCTGCCGTCGGCGGAGGGTGACTTGATTCTGCGGCGCCGGCCGGAGAATCAGCCAAGACCGTGAACTCAGCATGCTGCCTCTAAGTGTGGGCCTGATCCACTCGCGCCGCCGACTTCCATCTGCTCCATCCAACGATTCCGAGATCGGGCTGCGGCGCATCCGGCAGCATTGAAAGGAATTCCAATAAATTGCCGTCGGGGTCGTGAAAAAACAGAGACGCAGCGGGCATCCACGCAAAGACAAATGGCTCGTTCGTAGGTTGTTGCCAGAAATCGAGTGGAGTTATTTTGGCTGCCCGCAGATGCTCGGGAGCCTGCAATAATCTATCGAGATCAACGCTGAAGGCGAGGTGCAGGCTCATTCGTTGCGGCCCTGCGCCCGCCTCCCACAACCCGAGCATCGAAGCGCCCCGATGCCCGATCCAATAAAAGGCGACCTTTTTTTGTGTGAACACCTGAGCGAGTTCCAGCCCTAACGTATCACCGAAGAACGACATAGAACGCTGCAGGTCGGCGACCGAAAGGTGGGTTTCGAACAGATCGCGAATAGGAATCATCGCCTACTCCACAACTCACACCGCCCAAGCCTGAATCCGAGTCTGCGGATCACACGTTTCTTGTTCAAGGCGTCGCGGCTAGCCGCAAAACTTGCACAGTGATGTTATCGGGACCGCCGCGATCTTTGGTCATTTTGATCAGAGCCTGGCAGGCTTCGTTAGGTTGATTATTAGCCACGACGCTCTGTATCTCGCTCTCAGTCAGCAAACTCCACAACCCGTCTGTACAAAGAACCAGTACATCGTCCTTCTGCAGTGCGATAGGCCGCTGCGGCGTTTCGGGCAAGAGGTCTGTGCCGGCGCCGAGAGCGGCAGTGAGAATGTGTCTCTGGGGATGAATTTCGGCTTCGGCCGCGCTGATTACCCCGTTTTCGACCAAGCGGCCCACGTAGGAATGGTCGTGAGTCAGGCGGGAAATGTTCGATCCGCGAATCAAGTACAAGCGGCTGTCGCCGACGTGGGCGTAGTAGAGTTGGTTCCCGAGAAGAGCGACGGCAGTGGCGGTGGTTCCCATGCCGTGTAATTCCGGGTGCCCGGCAGCGTAGTCCAGAATTCGCTCGTGGGCGATTTGAAATCCGATGAGCAGCAGCGATTGGGGATCGCCGTCGCCACTGTCGGCGAAAATCTCCCGGATGGTTTCGACCGCGATGCGACTGGCTTCCTGGCCTCCCTCATGGCCACCCATTCCATCTGCCACCATGGCCAGCCTGCCCTTGCGTGCGAATTCGTCATCAGCAGTGGGTTCCCAGTACGCATACTGGTCTTCGTTATTTTCGCGCTGGCAGCCAATGTCGCTCATGCCCGCCAGTTCAACTCCGGGCCGTATTCGCATCACACCTCGTGCGCTGCCGTCGAGCGCCTTGAGAATCGTTTTCCCGTCGCCTTCACCCAAAGCGAATCCGATCTAGGGCGGACCGGCCACTACTCGAACTGAAGCAGCGTTGAAGCGTGGGGCCGCGACTGCAGAGGGCATTTATGCCGATCTCTGATGAACTTGGGATTATATCGAACCTTGGAGCCTTTGTTTGTCAGAGCGGTGCCTTGTTACGCGATCCGAACAAAGGCCAGGGCAGCGCGGACACGAGGCTCGTTCCTGCGGGACGACGCGTCGCCCGTCGCCACACGGTCCTCCGCGGACCGGATGACATTTGTCACCACCAGTTGATGATGATCTCCACTGGTGCGGTACGGTCGATTCCCCGATGATGATTTCACTGGCTGGGCCGATCAAGGTCTGGCTGGAGCGAGGCAATCGAATGATCGCGACGTTACAGGAAACTCACGAGCGGCGGAAGAAAGAATCTGGTGATGGCGGCGCGGTGATTGCGAGCCTGCACCAGGCCAGCAAGAACTTTGGCGACGTGCAAGCTTTGCGTCAGGTGGACTTTGCGGTGAGGGCGGGCGAATTGGTTGCGCTGCTTGGACCGAATGGCGCGGGCAAGACCACCGCTGTAAAGTTGTTTCTCGGGCTGGCCAAACCAGCGTCGGGGACGGTGCGTGTGTTTGGCGGAAACCCGATCGATGCGGAGGTTCGCACCCGCATCGGGGCCATGCTGCAGGTGGCTAAGGTTCCAGAAACGCTAAAGGTACGGGAACACATCGATCTGTTTTCGTCCTACTATCCGAAACCGCTGCCGCTGGCCGAGACTCTGGCCATGGCGAGTCTGCAGGAAATCAAGGACCGCGAATTCGGCGAACTTTCCGGCGGGCAGCGGCAACGCGTTTTGTTTGCGCTGGCTCTGTGCGGCGATCCGGACATTTTGTTTCTCGACGAACCTACCGTCGGCCTGGACGTGGAATCGCGGCGATTGCTCTGGGAAGAAATTCGCAAGCTGATTGCACGCGGCAAGACTGTACTGCTGACGACTCACTATCTGGAAGAGGCGGATGCGCTCGCAGACCGTGTAGTGGTAATCAATCGCGGCGAGATTATTGCGGAGGGAACGCCGGCCGAGATCAAGGCCAGCACAACCGGACGCCGGATTCGCTGCGTGAGTTCGCTGTCTATCGAAATTGTGCGCGCTCTGCCTGGAGTGCTTGAAGTCCGCAGAGATCGCGACGCGCTGGAAATTCGCACGGCTCAGGCTGAGCCCATTATTCGCGAGTTGCTGATGCGCGATCCGGGGCTCTCGGGCCTCGACGTCACGAGCGCCGGGCTGGAGGAGGCGTTTCTGGCGCTGACCGGCTCAAGCAATAATGCCGTTGCATGAGTTCGTGATTTACGGGAAATCTGAATCCATCGAGAGGAAACGAAAATGGCTACCGCTTCGACAGCACTCGCACACGGCATTTCAGTACGCCCATTCAGCAAAACCCTTTTGATTTATTTCAAGGAAGCGAAATATGAATTTCTGACCCGTCTGCGTCTTCGCGCCTACTCGATTTCTACAATTTCGTTCCCTGTGATGTTCTACGTATTGTTCGGGCTGGTCCTGAATCCTAAGGGTGCGCCCGTCGGAGGCACTACGATCGCGACATATCTGATAGCGAGCTACGGCGCGTTCGGCGTGATGGGAGCGTCGTTATTTGGCACGGCTTCGGGATTGGCTGCGGAGCGCGGATTGGGATGGCTGCAGGTGAAACGCGCCAGCCCCATGCCTCCTTTTGCCTACTTCACGGCAAAGGTCGCACTGGGCATGACGTTTAGCGCGATCGTGGTGTCGCTCCTGCTGCTGCTGGGAGTGACGTTCGGTGGAGTGCACTTGCCCATACGCGATGCCGCGGAGCTGCTCGCAATTCTGGTTGCAGGTTCACTTCCCTTCTGTGCTATGGGATTGGCCATCGGCTATTTCGCGGGTCCAAACTCAGCGGTGGCGGCCATTAACCTGATCTATTTGCCGCTTTCCGCTTGTTCCGGGCTCTGGATCCCGATCATGTTCTTGCCCAAGTTACTGCAGCAGATCGCCCATTTCCTGCCGCCGTATCATCTGGCGCAACTTGCGTTGAGTGTGGTCGGTGCAGGGCAGCACGAATCGAATTGGGTCCACTGGGAAGCGCTGATCGGATTCTCGCTCATCTGCCTGGGCGTGGCCCGCGTTGGATTTCAGCGCGACGAGGGCAAGACCTACGGATAAGGCTGAAATCATCGAGCTTTCATAAGGAAGAGGAACATGAACGTCAATGACTGCGTGGGCTGGACTTTGGTTGTCGGAGCAATTTTACTTCTGGTTACTCTGGGCAAGTCCGATTTGCTATTGATCCTGCTTCCACTGTCGCTTCTGGTGGCTTACGGAATCGGATGCTCTGCGCGCGACAAAAGCAGGCTGACGAGCGACATCAAAAAGGGGTAGCCTAGAGCTGCACAAATGAAAGTGGCCACAAAATCGGAACACGGCTGGCCTTTTTACATGCCTCTCGCCTACTTCGTGTTCTTTTTCCTGCAACCAATTTTGGACCACGCAGGCTGGAAGGAATGGCTGCTCACAGGCCTGGGCACGATAAGTTTCCTGGTGCTGTACCTCGGTGTGTTGTGGCTGGAACGAAGAAGACACTGGCAACTGTTCGGCCTGGGCTTGATGGTTCTGGTCGGAACTCTGTACGCACCGTCCAATTTCGGATCCACTTGCTTCTTCATCTTTGCCGCGGCCTTGCTCCCTTACGTTGTGGAGACGGAGCTTGGCGTAATCAAACTGCTGGCTGTGATTCTTGCAGTGGTCGGCCTTGACTGGTGGGCGATGCACTTGTCCGGTTGGTTCCTCTTCTATGGAGGCGGACTCTCTGTCGTCGTTGGCGGTACGAACATTTACTTTGCTCAACGGACGCGGATGTATCACAAACTGAAAGCAGCCCACGCGCAGATTGAGCACCTGGCCCAGGTGGCGGAACGGGAACGGATTGCGCGCGATCTGCACGATGTTCTTGGGCACACGCTTTCCGTAATCATTTTGAAGTCGGAACTTGCAGGCAAGTTGGTTGACCACGATCCGGAACGCGCGAAGGCGGAGATGGCCGATGTGGAACAGACTTCCCGGGCGGCGTTGTCGGATGTTCGAAGCACGATCCGCGGGTATCGCGCTCACAGTCTTGAAGCGGAACTCAAACAAGCGAAGGCGACGCTCGAAACCGCGGGTGTAAATGTGAAGTCCGAGTCCGCGGAGGTTCGCCTGACGCCGGCCCAGGAGAGCGTGGTTGCGCTGGTGGTGCGGGAGGCCGTGACCAACGTTGTGCGCCATGCCCACGCCCGCAATTGTCATTTGCGCCTCATGCCGGTAAACGGGAATTGCCGCATCGAAATCCAGGATGACGGCCGGGGCGGCGGTCATATTGAAGGCAACGGCCTGCGCGGCATGCGGGAACGGATTGAAGCGCTGGGCGGTACGCTCGAGCGCGAGAACAGCGTGGGAACCCGGCTTAACATTGAATTCCCGCTGACGCAAACGAAAAACTAATGAGCTTGCCCCCAAAAAACGGACGCAAGGCGATTCGCGTTGTGATCGCAGAAGATCAGGGCATGGTGTTAGGCGCGCTCGCTGCTCTGCTCGAGATCGAAGGTGACATCAGCGTCGTGGCCCGCTCCCGCAACGGCAAGGAAGCATTGCAGGCGGTGCTTGACCACAAGCCCGACGTGTTTATCACCGACATTGAAATGCCGGAGATGACTGGGCTCGACGTCGCTGGTGAATTGAAACGCCGGCGAACCGGAACCCGGGTGATCATTCTGACCACGTTCGCGCGCGCGGGTTATCTGCGGCGCGCCCTCGAAGCGGGAGCTTCCGGGTATTTGCTGAAGGACATGCGCTCCGAAGAGCTGGCTGAGGCCGTGCGCCGGGTGCAGCAGGGCTTGCGGGTGATCGATCCAGAGTTGGCTACCGAAGCCTGGGCAGAGCCGGATCCGCTGACCGACCGCGAACGCCAAGTGCTTCGTCTTGCGGGAGACGGTGTGACCAGCGGTGACATTGCAGCCGAACTCAGCCTCTCCGAAGGCACGGTTCGCAATTATCTCTCGGAGGCCATCAGCAAGATCGGCGCGAACAACCGCGTGGAAGCAGCACGAATTGCGCGGACCAAAGGCTGGCTGTGAACCGGCAGAGTCAGGGAATCGGCGGAATGAGCAGTCTTCCCGTGCTCTTCTACTGATCGACTCAAGCTGGGCGTCCTCACCTTTGCTGAACGGGCCAGGGACCCGTTTATCCATTGATCACAACATCCCGCCGGTCTGCACGGTCAGGAGGCTCAACGCAGTCTCCAATTTCGTGATCGCTTCGGCGAGTTCAGGGTGCTCTCCGATTCGTCTTCGCAACGCGTTCAGCAGTTCATGAGCACCAGAAACGTGCTCAACAACGGCCGGGGGTTGCGGGTTTTGCGTTGGCTGGGGTCCGCTTTGTGATTGCATAGTGGGAAGCTTGCCTCTTGAGCCGGATTCAACCAAAGCTGCCACGGCTTCATGGTTTGCTCCTACTGTGATCCATGGCGCCAAGCTTGGTTGACCAGCTTTCTCCATCGTACATCCAGGTAGTGTCAGGATAGACCCAATTTTTCTCCAGTCCACCCTGGCGGCTCTCTCCTCCGAAAAAGACTGTGACTTTCCGGACCGGATCATACGCCATCGCAAAGAAGCCGTTGGGAGCGGGCGTCGGCGAAGTGGAAGGATGAAGTTGCCGCCACTCGCGTTTAAGCACCCAAGTCTCCATCCGCGTCGTCAGCAAGACTACCTGTTGATGCAGGCCGTCGAACGCCATTCCGCCCCAGGTGGCCTTTGGCGGTTGTTGACCTTCAACTTGCGTCCAATCGCTACCATCCCAAAGCCAAGTCTGCGTGCCGGTGCCCCCATCCGCACTCCATTCATGTCCATCCCAACTCAACAAGTTATTTCCTGTGCGGTCTTCTCCGACGAGAACGGTCTTGTGCTGGGCTTCGTCGTACTGGAGCAAAGCGCCGTCGTCGCAACGAACCGGCTGGTGAGCACTCTTGATCTGTTGCCAACTCTTACCATCGTATTCCCATGTTTCGGTTGTTCCTTTGGTGCGCGCAGCGTAGAGCACGATCCGGTTGCGCGCGGTGTCGTAAGCGATTTTGATGTCTCCCTGGGCAGAAGCTCCAATCGGAATATCGGCCCTTTGGGACCACTTGGAACCGTCGTACTCCCACATTTGATAGCTCCCTCGATTTGGCGTCTCCCGCCCGCAAACCACCAGCAGGTTTCGCATGGAATCGAAAACCATCGAATGATGGGCAAACGCGGGGGCGCCGGACGTTTCCCATGGCGACCAGCCTCGGCCATTCCACTCCCAGACCTCGGATATTGGAATCCATCTTGGAGAGTACCAGCCGCCGTGCATTGCCACTGCATGCCGGAAAGGCACGTAGGCCATGGCGTAATCAATTCGGGGCCTGGGAGCCATGCTGGGAAGATCCGCGCCGATGAGAGGAACACCGAAGCTCAGGGCAGTGATGAGGGCGATCTTGCGCCACAGGTTTGGACCCATGCGCTTTTGACGCAGATCGCCGCATTTGTGTAGCAGGGGCTGGTCAGGTCTCGCTGGTCATGATGAACAGCGGCTTCATTTCGAAGCTGCTGAAGTGCGGACGGAGCCGCTCGGTGTTGTAGTGCTCCTTTACGTTGACGACTTTCTTTGACGCGATGACGGCATCGACCGGCATGTTATCGTACCGGCCGTTCTTCAACACTACGAGCCGGCCGTGTATTTTGTGCAGCAGCAGGTCAAGAGCGAGATTTCCATAAGCCATGGGCACAATCGAATCGATGGCGTCGGGATCGCCGCAGCGAACCAGGTATCCCAGTTTCTGATTGATCACTTCGATCACTTTGCCGTTGTTGTACCTGGGTGAAAGCTCCTTCAACTTCTCCGAAACCAGATCGCCAATGCCTCCCAGCTTCTTGTGGCCGAAGGCGTCGGTGGTGTGGTCCTCGAAAATCATCTCCCCGCCTTCGAACATGGCGCCTTCGGAAACCAGAACCACGGAATAGCGGCTTGGATTCTTGCGGCGGTCGGCCACCAGCAATTCTGTCAACTGCTCAATGCCGAAGCGATACTCAGGAATCACGCAGCGGTTGGCCGCTCCGGCCATGGTCGGAAGCATGGCGGTGAAGCCGGCGTAGCGGCCGAACACTTCGAGAACCAGAAAGCGTTCATGCGAGCCCGCGGACGTCCGCAGGTCGTTGGTCATCTGGATGGTGCGCGTTACCGCAGTGCTGAAACCCACGCAGTAATCGGTCCCCGGAACATCGTTGTCCATGGTCTTGGGAATCGCAACTACCTTGACGCCCTCTTGATAGAGGCGCACGCCGTAGCTCAGCGTGTCATCGCCACCGATGGGTATGAGGAAATCGATTCCGAGCCAGTCCAGGTTCTTTAGGACTTCCGGGGTTAGATCATTGGTGTCAGCGGTGTAGGCATCCTGCAGGTGAGGGGGAACGCCGGATTTTTTCACCTTGGCGGGATTGGTTCGGGAACTGTGCAGGAACGTCCCGCCCGTTCGGCCGGCGCGGTTGACAATCTCTTCCGTCAAGGTTTGGAAGTTGTCGCTGTTGTCATAATCCTTTTCGCGAACAATGTCGACCAGGCCTCCCCATCCCCGCCGCAAACCAATAACCTGGCAACCCTCACGGATCGCTCGGATGGTGACGGCGCGGATGGCGGGGTTTAAACCGGGTACATCTCCGCCTCCAGTGAGGATTCCGATCACGCCTTTCTTTGTGTTGACATTCGCCATCTTGCGTCGTCCTTAGGCCAACGAAAAGAGTGCAGGCGCAGGGCAGAGTTCTTGGCTGACAAAGCCCGATGGAGCAAGTCCAACGGCCCGAGAGGCTATATGGTGAGCGCGGATGGACTCGAACCATCGACCCATGCCTTAAAAGGGCATTGCTCTGCCAACTGAGCTACGCGCCCACATTCTTAACAATTTATCACACTGGAACGCGTCTATCGCCCATGCCAACGGTCCGCGGAACCGGCCCGCACCGTGAAGGCGACTGGCGAAACTGAAGAGCCGCCAAGTTCTTGCACTGACGAAAAGCTCAGGACTTGAGGTCGCGACTTAGCGACGAGTAACGATGGCCCTCGGTTCACTGGGTGGTTTCGTCCGAAGGGTTCCCGTGGGGTAGAGGCCTTTTCATTTGCATCCGGAGCAGATAACACTCTTCATGGATTGCCTTCCCGCCCTCATCGGTCTTGGCGATTCGCAGTTCCACCGGCTTGTTGCACAGAGAACACCTTGGAAGTCCGGATTTAAAAGCACCCTGTGGAGCCTGTTTCATGGAGTCATCTCCGATGTGCAACGGCACTACCGACTCCTTACTGGCTGCACCGGTAGCATGGGTAAAGCATGCACGGGTTATGCCAAACTAATCTGCGGATAAGTTCTGTTTGCAAACATTGGAACGAGTCGGTTAGGCGGAATGCAAATGTGTTGTTCAGGTAATTATTACTCGCCGAACGTGCCACCGACGCGTCTGCAGTTATGCGCCCACTCGTTGCGCAAACGCTCATGCCGCAAGCCAACCTCTGCGAACGGTGAACCATCATAGCTCTGCCGCTTCGTCCTAGGGGCGCGCACCATGGAGCTCAATCCCGGACCTCTCCGACTGGAACTGGCTCAGCTCGTTAAGGAACAAGCCGACATGACTGAAAAGAAAGCCCTAACCGACGCAGAACATCGCGGATGCCAAGAAAGGCAAAAACGAATCAACGAAATATGCGATGACCTGCACCGCCTAGCGACGACTCGGACTCACACTGGCCAAGAAGAGCAAGAAGAGAAAGTCCCATAGAACCAAAGCGGGCCCGGCGGTTTGGGGATTGTTCGACCACACGTCAGCTCCAAAATACAGTGTGTACTGTATCGAACAGTTTTGCGATTCATGGCATATTTGAACGGGGGCGTGTCGTGGCGTTTGACCCAACTTTAGAACGACGAATTCGCGAACTGTGTGCTCAGGCGATAGCTGCACAAGACACCGAGGAGTTGTGGCTGGTTCTGTCTGAACTCAGGGAGGCGCTGCGACTGCATGTCGAGCAACTCAAGAATATGGTCGACGACTACCCGTTTGCGCCGGTTGACGTCGGCGATTCGGCTGCTTAGATCCTGCCGTCGGTCTTCGCGATCGCGCATTGCGCTCTTTGTTGCATCCTGCCGAACCCGGCAAACTCATAAGCCTGTCGCTCGGGGGACTTTCCGCTTCTTCCTATAGCAAGACTCGCTGTTTCGGTGCTGGCCTTCCGCCGCTAGCTGTGTTCCTTCGGTGGCTCTTCGTAAGTTTTCTCTTGACACCCCAGTTCAGGCAGATACTATACATGAATGTTTATGCATTTTTGTGCATAAATATTCATCATGAATAAATCTTTACGGCAGAGAGCCGTCCTTGAGCTGCTGAAGCATGGTCCCGTCGCCAGTCAAGAGGACTTGCAGCGGGCCCTGCGGAAACGCGGGCTCAAAGTCGGCCAGGCAACGCTATCGCGCGATATCCGGGACCTGCGCCTGGCCAAGACGGCAGATGGTTACTCTCTGTTTCAAGCTGAAGGTTCGTCCGCGCCGGCGTTGCCTCCGGTCTCACGTCTGGTGCGCGAATTCGTGCTGGAAGTGCGCCCAGCGCAAAACCTGCTTGTGATCAAGACCAGCGTTGGCAGCGCGCAACCCGTGGCGGCTGCGCTGGATGAAGAAGAGTGGCCGGAAGCGATCGGAACGATTGCTGGAGATGACACCATATTGATTGTTTGTCCCGACAAGGAAGATGCGAAGAAATTGGCGGCGCGCATTGAGGAGATGCTTGCCTGATGCCGGCCAAACTCAAGACTGCGGTGTTGGGTGCGACTGGATATTCCGGTCTTGAGCTTACGCGGATATTGCTGCGTCATCCACGGTTGGAAGAACCAGCCCTGCTCCGGCGCGAGAATGGAGCCAGCGACGCCAATCTGGCTGAGATATTTCCTGCGCTTTCGGGCAACGGAAGCTATCCGCTGCAGGCGCTCTCGTGGCCGACACTTAAGCGGCAGGGCATCGAGTTGCTTTTTCTGGCTACGCCGCACGAAGTTTCGCGGGCGCTCGTTCCTGAAGCTGTGGCGCAAGGCCTCCGCGTGATCGATCTGAGTGGGGCATGGCGGCTCAAACTGGCGCAGAATCGCGCGGTTTATGGCTTCGAGGATGCAGATTCCGCAACTGCGGCCGAGCTTACAGAAAAAGCTATCTACGGATTGCCCGAGTTGAGCCGCGATCAGATCCCGGACGCAGCGTTGGTAGCGAATCCAGGCTGTTACGCAACCTCGGTGATCCTGGCCCTAGCGCCGCTGCTCAAGGCTGGAGTCGTGGATCGCGAGCGTGGGATCATTTCCGATTCCAAGTCTGGAGTGTCCGGTGCTGGCAAGGAACCGAATTCACGCACTCACTTTGTTTCGGTCGCCGATAATCTTTCGGCCTATTCGGTTTTCGGCCACCGGCATACGGGAGAGATGCTTGAGCAATTGAAGCTGGAGGCTGGTGAATTGATGTTCACTCCCCACCTGCTTCCGATTCCCCGAGGAATTCTTTCGACCATCTACGTGCACTTGAATCGTGTGATGAAGGCGGTCGAAGTCGAATCCTGCTTTCGTGATTTTTATGCGGGTAGGCGATGGGTGCGGATTTTTGCCACGCCGAAGCTGCCGCAAATCCAGTTTTCTCTGCACACCAACTATTGCGATCTTGGCTTTTGTCTGGCGGACGATGGCCGCCGCCTGGTGCTGGTCTCGTGCGTGGACAACCTGCTCAAAGGCGCAGCCGGGCAAGCGATACAGAACATGAATCTGATGCACGGGTGGACGGAAGAGGAAGGCCTGCAGTGAAAATCGTAGTCAAAGTCGGAGGAGCTGCGCTCGAGGATAAATCCCGTTTGCGCAAGTGTGCCCGGGCGATCGTTGAGTTGGCGCAGGATGGCCATCGCGTTGCCGTCGTTCACGGAGGCGGCAGCGCACTCACACGCACGCTCAAGCTGCTGGGCAAGCAGAGTGACTTCGTAAATGGGTTGCGCATCACGGACGCGGAGACTCGCGACGTCGCTCTGATGGTGTTGTCCGGGATCGTCAACAAGAGCCTGGTTGCGGCAATCGTTGCGGCGGGAAGCGCGGCGGTCGGTCTTTGCGGTGCGGATGGCATGGCTTTCAGAGCGCGCAAGAAAGAAACTGCGGGTTGTGACCTGGGATTTGTAGGAGAGATCTGTTACGCCGAGCCGCGCTGGATCGAGGCCATCTGGAATGCCGGAGGAATTCCGGTTCTGTCTTCTGTGGCGCTCGGTTCCGATGGCGAGTACTACAACATCAACGCCGACCAAATGGCGTCTGCCTGCGCCGTGACTTGCCACGCCGATACTTTGATTTTCCTCACCGATGTCGAGGGCGTGAAGAACGCCGACGGCGCCGTGATCCCATGGCTGAACACGAAAGAAGTAGCCGCCTTGGTTGCTGCTTCCGTAATCGGCGGCGGCATGTTGCCCAAGCTCGAAGCTTGCAGTCAGGCACTCCACCGCGGTGTGGGCAGGGTCAGGATTCTGCCGGCGGCGCAGGTCGAGATTCTGCCGCAGTTCTACTTCACCAAGCTGGAATGCGGAACGGAGGTGATCGGCGCATGAGCCTTGCCTCCGTTATTCGTTCGGAAGGAAAATTTCTGCTCCCCACCTACGATCGTCACAAGATCCTTTTCGAAAAGGGCCGCGGCGTGTATCTGTGGGACTCGCGCGGAGATCGTTATCTGGATTTCTTGAGTGGGATCGGAGTGAACGCCCTGGGGCACGCGCATCCTGCGATCCAGGCGGTGTTGAAGCGTCAGGCCGCTCGGTTGCTTCATGTTTCCAATCTGTTTTTCCACGAGTATCAGGCGGAACTCGCCAAGCGCTTGACCAAGATTTCGGCACTGGACCGGGCATTCTTCTGCAACAGCGGAACCGAGGCGTGGGAGGGCGCGCTGAAGCTGGCGCGCATCTATGCGCGGACCCGAAATAAAAACGGGCACGGGCCGAAGTGGCGCATCCTCGCTCTCGACAATTCGTTTCACGGGCGCACTTTTGGTTCGCTCGCCACGACCGGCCAGGCGAAGTACCGCGACCCCTTCGCGCCGCTTCTGCCCGGAGTCGATTTCGTTCGCCTCAATGACGTCGAAGACCTGAAACGTAAGTTCGACGCGAGCGTGTGTGCTGTCTGCCTGGAAACAATTCAGGGTGAGGGCGGAATCTGCCCGGTCAGCCCGGAATTTTTGTGGGCGGCGCGAGAGTTGACAAAGAGCAACGATGCTTTGCTGATTCTTGACGAGATCCAATGCGGTTTGGGGCGAACCGGACGCTACTTCGCCTATCAGCACTATGGCGTTCAGCCTGACATTGTGACCGTAGCCAAACCGTTGGCTGCGGGATTGCCTCTGGGGGCGATGCTCACAACCAATCGCGTGGCGGCGAGTATGCATCCCGGTATGCATGGCACAACCTTTGGCGGAGGGCCGCTGGCATGCGCGGTTGCGATCGAGTTTCTGCGCGTGTTGGACAAACTGCTGGGCCATGTGCGTGAGGTCGGCGGCTATTTCCATGGCCGGCTCGAAGGGCTGAAGGCAAAACACTCGTGCATCCGCGAGGTTCGCGGGATGGGCCTCATGCTGGGCATGGAATTGGACTCCGCCGACAAAGCCAAGGCTGTGTTTTCTGCCCTGCTGCAAGACAAAATTCTGATCAATCGCACCCATGAGACGGTACTGCGTTTTCTACCGCCATACATCATTCAACAAAAACATGTCGATGAGGTGATTCGAGCGCTCGATTCGGCCCTGTGCACTCAGGCCGTGAAGCCAGAGAGCACGACCATATCCGTATCCAAATCTACAAAAGGAGTCAAAGGTGAATAGCCAGCCACTGAACCGAACGCAGGTGATTCCTGCCCCGGTTGTCAATCCATTCTGGTGTCCCGACCTGGTGTCGACTCGCGATCTCGGCCCCGGCGGCGTCGAAGCCGTGCTGCGTCTTGCGGGAATTATGAAAATGCGCCCTGCGGATTTTCGCAGCGCGCTCACCGGTAAACAGATGGTGATGTTCTTCGAGAAGCCTTCCCTGCGAACCCGGCTGACGTTCGAGGCGGGGATGTCGAGTTTGGGAGGCGCTACGTTCTTTGTAGACCAAACCCACGAGCGACTCGACGCGCGCGAAAAACTGAGTGACGTCGCGCATAACCTCGAGCGCTGGGTCGACGCCATCGTGCTACGCACGTTCGCGCAGAAAACAATCGACGGGATGGCCGAATACGCTTCGGTTCCGGTGATCAATGCTCTGAGCGATTTGGAGCACCCTTGCCAGGCGTTGGCCGACTATTTCACGTTGCAGGAACGCTTTGGCGATCTCGCGAACATCTGTCTTGCCTATGTTGGTGACGGTAACAACGTGGCTCATTCGTTGTTGCTCACATGCGCTTGCCTGGGATCAGAAATCCGCGTGGCAACGCCTGCAGGCTACGGTCCCGACCCGCAAATCGTTGCAGACGCGCGTGAGATCGCGGAACAGACCGGGGCCGTCATCGAAATACTTTCCGATCCACATGCCGCCGTTGGAGGCGCCGACGCCGTTTACACCGACGCTTGGGCGAGCATGGGCCAGGAACACGAGGCCGGGAAGCGGGCCAAGATTTTCCCACCTTACCAAATGAACGAAGAGCTGGTGAGGGAAGCTGCGTCGCACGCCGTATTTATGCATTGCCTGCCCGCTCATCGCGGAGAGGAAATCACCGACGCGGTCATCGACTCTGAAAGATCTGTCGTCTTCGATCAAGCCGAGAACCGGCTACACGTGCAGAAAGCGATTTTGTATTTGTTGCTGGGCGGAGAAAACCGCCTGCCAGTGAGGAGCGCTCATGCCTGAGAAAATTGTGCTTGCCTATTCGGGAGGTCTGGACACTTCCATCATTATTCCGTGGCTGAAAGAGAATTACGCATACGACGTGATTGCGATGGTCGGCGATGTTGGCCAGGGAGATGACATTGAAGCCGTGGTCGCGAAGGCCTACGCCACCGGCGCATCCCGCGTGGTGGTGGAAGATCTGCGCGAGGAATTTCTCACCGGGTACGTGTTCCCCGCATTGAAGGCGGGAGCGGTGTACGAACACAAGTATCTGCTGGGCACGTCGCTGGCGCGTCCAGTGATTGCGAAACACCAGGTCGAAGTTGCTCTGCGCGAAGGAGCAACGGCGGTTGCACACGGATGCACGGGAAAAGGCAACGACCAGGTGCGGTTCGAGTTAGCGTATCAGGCGCTCGCGCCTGAATTGCGCGTGATTGCGCCTTGGCGCGAGTGGTCGCTTAAGTCTCGTGAAGATTGTCTTGATTATGCCGAGCAGCACGGCATCCCCGTAGTCGCCAGCCGCGAAAAGATTCATAGCCGAGATCGGAATCTCTGGCACCTCAGCCATGAGGGCGGCGAGTTGGAGGATGCTGGCAACGCACCGCTGGCTACGACCTGGCAGCTCACGCGGTCTCCGCAAGAAGCACCGGATCGCGACGAGCAAGTAAGCATCGGTTTCGAAGCCGGCGTTCCGATCTCGGTGAATGGTCTGGAACTCGATCCGGTTTCATTGGTCGAACTGCTGAACGAAATTGGTGCTCGCAACGCTGTCGGACGAGTCGACCTGGTGGAGAACCGCTTTGTCGGAATCAAATCCCGCGGTTGCTACGAAACTCCCGGTGGAACTCTGCTGATCGCCGCGCACTGCGAACTCGAGGCCCTGTGCCTGGAGCGCGATGTCGCGCATTTCAAGCAGCACATCGCCTTGAAATATGCAGAACTGGTTTACTTCGGACTCTGGTTCGCACCTCTCCGTGAAGCGCTCGATGCCTTTGTCGAGACCACGCAGAAGGACGTCACAGGATCGGTCACGCTTTCTTTATACAAGGGCAACTTGTCGGTGGTGAGCCGGCATTCCGAGCATTCGCTCTACCGCACCGATCTGTCCTCGTTCACCATGGGCGACAGTTACGACCAGAAAGATGCGGCAGGCTTCATTCGCATTCTTGGCCTTCCGTCGCGCTCGCGCGCTCAAGTGCGGAAACAGGTTGTTAGAGCGGAGGTGGCGCAATGAAAATGTGGTCCGGCCGCTTTCGGCAGCCCCTTGATCCAGAATTCGAACGTTGGCAGCGGTCGTTTGACTTCGACCGCCGATTGCTCGCTCACGAAATTGCCGCCAGCAGCGCCCACGCACGTGCTTTGAAAGGTGCGGGCATTCTGACTTCAACCGAGTTGATCGCCATTCTCCAAGGCTTGGAGCAAATCGGCGAGCAAGCGGCAGCGGCACCGGCGTTTCTCGAAGATGACGAAGCCGAAGACGTACACCACTTCGTCGAGAAACAGTTGGTCGCGCTGATTGGTGACACCGGATACAAGCTGCACAGCGGGCGCAGCCGAAATGAGCAGATCGCGACCGATCTTCGTTTGTACGTGCGAACGGCGATTGATCAAATTCACGCGGATCTCGCAGAGTGTTGCGGAGCTCTGCTGGACCAGGCGCAGCAAACAGGAAATGCGGCCATGCCTGCCTATACGCATCTTCAGCGTGCCGAACCGGTATTGGTGTCGCACTGGTTGCTGGCGTACGTCGAAATGTTTCTGCGCGATGCCGACAGGCTCGGGGATTGCCGGAAGCGGCTGAATGTTTGCCCGCTCGGTTCTGGCGCAGTTGCGGGAGCCACTCTGCCCCTCGATCGTCGAGCCATCGCATCTGACCTTGACTTCGATGGTCCGACCGCAAACAGCATAGACGCTACCAGCGATCGTGATTTCGCTCTCGAATTTGTGAACACGCTTTCCATACTCGCTTTGCACTTGAGCCGATGGGCAGAAGAGATGATCCTGTTTTCATCGCAGGAGTTCGGTTTTGTGCGCTTGCCCGAAGCATATTCCACGGGAAGCAGCGCCATGCCGCAAAAGAAGAATCCCGATCTGCTGGAACTCACACGCGGCAAGTGTGCGCGCGTGATTGGCCACGCAACCACGCTGCAGATTTGTTTGAAGGGCTTGCCCCTCGCTTATAACAAAGACTTGCAGGAGACGCAGGAGCCGCTGTTCGACGCCGCTGACACCGTTTTGTCGCTCCTGCCCCTGGTTAGGGGCTGGATGAAAGCCGTGGAGTTCAACTACGAACGTATGCAGCAGGCAGCTCAGTCGGGATTCATGAACGCGTGGGCCGCCGCCACATACCTGGTGCAACGCGGAGTTCCGTTTCGTCTGGCGCATGAGCAGATCGGACAAGCCGTGCAGATCTGCCTCGAAAAGCACTGCGAGCTTCAAGATTTGTCTCTGGAGGAACTGCGTTCGGTGAACCAGAACTTTGACCAGGACTTCTACGCCTGCCTGAAACTGGAGTCGGTGCTCGCGATCCATGATGTTCCCGGCGGCACAGCTCCCGATCGAGTGCGTCAAGCGTTGACCGACGCTCGACAGAGGATCGAGTCTATTCGGGAGGGCGCGCATGCGCACGCGTAAAGCCATTCTGCCAGATGCCCAGCGGATCCATGCGCTAATCACCGCCTATGCGGGCGACGGCACTCTTCTGCCCAGAACCCTGGCCGAGATCTGCGAGAACGTACGCGATTTCGTGGTACTCGAAGATGGTGATGCGATTATCGGTTGCGGCGCGCTCCATCTCTATGGCCCGCATCTGGCGGAGATTCGCTCCATCACGGTCGCGCCTTCGCAGCAAGGCAAAGGCGGTGGTGGCTACCTCGTGAAGGCGTTGCTTGCAGAGGCGAAAAAACAGCGCGTCAGTTGCACATGCCTGTTCACGCGCGCCCCAGAATTCTTCGCGCGCCTGGGTTTCGCAACCGCACAGCGCGAGGATCTGCCGGATAAGATTTACAAAGATTGCCACGCGTGCCCGCGATTTCATGCTTGCGACGAAGTGGCCATGGTGCGCGGCGAACTGCCAAAATTCGCAATCCTGCCGGAGCCCGCGAATTGGCTGGTCAAACTCCAGGTGTGAGGGTTTTGCAAGTCCGGCCATTCGGGTTATCTTTATCTCATGCAACTTCGTGGATGCGGTACAGCTCTCATCACTCCCTTTCGTCAGGACGGCTCCATCGACGAGCCTGCCCTGCGCAACCTGGTGGCCTGGCAGATCGAATCTGGGATCGACTTTCTAGTTCCCTGCGGCACTACCGGCGAAACTCCCACCCTGTCGCATGACGAGTGGCTGCGGGTCGTCGATATCACAGTCGAAGTCGCTGCCGGACGCGTGCCCATCATGGCCGGGGCGACTTCCAATTCGACGCATGACGCGGTCGAGAAGGCGAAGGAAATCGCTGGCCGCCCCGGCGTAGATTCGATCCTGACGGCTTCGCCCTATTACAACAAACCCACGCAGGAAGGCCAGTATCGCCATTTTCGCGCGATTGCCGAAGCTGTGGACAAGCCGATCATTCTCTACAACGTTCCGGGCCGCACGGGTGCAAACATCGAACCGGCGACGCTGGCGCGACTCGCGGAAGTTCCGAATATCTTCGGCGTGAAAGAAGCTAGCGGCAATATAAGCCAGATGGCGGAGGTGTGTGCCGTGGTGCCAGAGAGCTTTCTGGTCTTTTCCGGCGATGATGCAGTTACCCTGGCGCTCATCGGACTGGGTGGCGTAGGCATCGTTTCGGTCGCTTCCAATGAAATCCCGCGCGAGATGGCCGACATGACGCGGGCTGCGCTGAACAACGATTGGGGCACGGCGCGCCGCCTTCATCGCAAATATCTGGCGCTGATGCAAGCCAACTTCCTTGAAACTAGTCCGATGCCCGTGAAGGCGGTGCTGGCGATGATGGGGAAAATCGAAGAGGTTTATCGCCTGCCGCTCCTGCCGATGCGCCGCGACACGCGCGCCAAACTGCAGAAGATCGCGACCGAAGCTGGGGTGATTGCAAAGCCTGCGAGCGCGCCCTCCGACGTAGTCAATTTTTTCATCTACGAGAACTGGCTGGCTGGACCGCACAAAATCGTCCTGCACCGATCCAGTTGCGGGCAATGCAACCATGGCAAAGGCCGTCCCGCAGGACATGACGCCAACCACGCGCGTTGGCATGGGCCGTATGCCACGCTGACAGAAGCGCGGGACGGGGCTCACAACATGGCGGGAGTTCTGATCCGGAGCGAGTGTAAGTGCATTTGAAAACTGCCTATTCTCCATTACTCGCTGACAATTTCTAACCGAGCGGTGTAGAAATCGGCTGTTGGCGATGACAAGCTGAAAATCCCGTATACTCTTCCCGAATGGAATCCCTCCGATCTGCGATCGAACGCCTCGCCTCTCTCGAAGTTGAGAGCAATCCGGATGCGCGTCAAATCTTCATGGACTTTCGCGATGAGCTCACCCAGGGCAAGATTCGCGCTGCAGAGAAGATCGACGGGCAATGGGTAGTGAATGTCTGGGTCAAACAAGGCATTCTGTTGGGCTTTCGGCTGGGCGAACTCAGTAAGATGGGCGAAGATGTGAGCCTTTCCTTCGTCGATAAGGACACTTTCCCTGCGAGGCGGTTTACGGTGCGGGATCGCGTGCGCATCGTGCCCGGTGGATCGTCGGTGCGCACCGGCTCATATGTTGCCCCCACCGTAATCTGCATGCCTCCCATGTTTATTAACGTGGGCGCTTACGTGGACGAGGGCACGATGGTGGATTCGCACGCGCTGGTGGGTTCCTGCGCCCAGATCGGCAAGCGCGTGCATTTGAGTGCGGCAGCGCAGATCGGCGGAGTTCTGGAACCGATCAATGCGTCCCCAGTCATTGTTGAAGACGACGTGCTGATAGGCGGTAACTGCGGCGTCTACGAAGGCACGCTGGTGCGGACGAGAGCGGTGTTGGGAGCAGGCACGATTCTCACGCGCTCGACTCCGCTGTATGACATTGTTCGCGGGCAGATCTACCGGGCCACGGATGCGCATCCGCTCGAGGTGCCGGAAAATGCTGTGGTCGTGCCCGGTTCGCGGGCGGTGACAAACGGCCAGGCCGCTGAGTGGAACCTGTCGCTCTACACGCCCGTGATTGTGAAGTATCGCGACGAAAAGACCGATCAGAGAATCGAGCTCGAGGATTTGCTGCGGTAGTCAAGACAACAGCCGACCGGAATCAGCCGCTAAGGGCCGCACTCCAGCATTTGCCCGGCGTCGAAGTTCCATGTGCTTCTGGCGAAAGTGTGCTTTAGCGCGTTCACCCCAGGCTCGCACAAAATAATAGTTCAACCCTGCGCCAATGGCCGAACTGGCGATCGGGATCACGCGCCCCGCCCACTTCTCGACGGCTTCTTTGCTGGCTTGTGCTGCGATCCGCTGAATCACTTTGGGCACAAAGCGATTGACCACTTCTTTTTCCAGCACCTCACGGCTGATGTCCACACCGGCGGCGCTGGCCGCTGCGATCCACAGCTCAGCCGTCTCCTCGTCGGTGTTGTATTCGAAACCGTAGATCAGACTGAGTTTCTGGATCGTTCTCAACGTAATGCCGGCCAGAATACTGAGGTCTGGAACCATAGTCAGAATTCCACCCAAGCCGAACCCGGCTCCCTCGGCTGCGGCTAGCTTCATTCCTCCACGGATCGTGTGACTCGCCAAGTCGTCAAGAATGCTGATATCCACAGAGTAGATGCCCTGAAAGCTGTTGACAGGAACGCCATGGGCGGCTCGGAGCTGCAGGAGAAACTTATTGGGATCTACTTTCACAGTTTCATAGGCACGTTGGAAGCCTCGCCGCAAACCGTTCTCGACCCGGCGCCGTAACCACGACTTGCGTTGTTGTTCCGCCATCTGACTTGACCTTAACCCAACGAGGGTGGAAAAACCAGTTCCCGGTTCCCAGGTTTTAGTTCGCAGTTGGACGCGCTGTCGGTCCTGCATACCTATGCTACGATCAATGGACACCTAAAATGCCAACTGGAAAATTGCACATCGTGCCTCTCGGCGGTCTGGGCGAGTTCGGAATGAACTGCATGGCCGTTCGCTGGGGCGATGACATCATCGTGATCGATGCAGGCCTGATGTTCCCCGAGGCAGAATTGTTGGGCGTGGACATCGTTGTCCCGGACATTTCCTATCTCATCGAAAACCGGCAGCGCGTGCGCGCCATCATCCTCACCCATGGTCATGAAGATCACATCGGCGCTCTACCCTGGATTCTTTCCGAACTCAACGTGCCAGTGTGGGGCACGGAGTTCACGCTTGCCCTGCTGGAAGACAAACTGGAGGAGCACGGACTGCTCGAGAATGCCGACCTGCGTGAAATCCGCGCAAGTGAGCGGTTCAAGGTAGGCCCTTTCACGATTCATCCGATTCACGTCACTCATAGCCTTGTAGATTGCGTGGCGTTGGCCATTCATACTCCATTGGGTGTGCTCATTCACACCGGAGATTTCAAGGTCGATCCCACTCCTACCGATAACAAGATGTTTGACCTGCACGCATTCGCGGAATACGGCAAGCAAGGCGTGCTGGCGCTGTTTCAAGATTCGACCAACGTCGAGCGTAAGGGATACACACCAAGCGAGCGAGCGGTGCGGCGAAAGTTTGATGAAGTGTTCGCACATACCCAGCGGCGGCTGTTCATCTCCTGTTTTTCTTCATCCATTCATCGCATCAAGCTGGCGGTGGAATTGGCGCGGCAGCATGGCCGCAAAGTAGCATTTGTCGGACGATCGATGACTAATACGTCCGAAATTGCTGAAGACCTTGGCTACATCGAAATTCCCGAGGGACTGCTGATTCATCCGGGCGAGATGAAGAATTATCCGCCTGAGAAAGTCTGCGTCATGATCAGCGGCACCCAAGGCGAGCCCATGTCAGCGCTTTCGCGGGCTGCGGTGGACAATCACAAGCATGCCAAAATCGAAAAGGGCGACACGGTTGTGCTTTCGTCACGAATCATTCCCGGTAACGAGAAGGCGATCTACCGCATGATCGACCATCTATTCCGGCGTCAGGCGTACGTCATTTACGAGGACGGATCTTCCCCTCCCATCCACGTGAGCGGACACGGAAGCCAGGAAGAACTCAAGCTCATCATCAATCTGGTGAGGCCGAAATATTTCATTCCAGTTCACGGCGAGTACCGGCAATTGAAGTTGCACGCGGAGATGGCTGGCGCAATGCACAGTTCGGTCGGCAACGTTATGCTGATTGAAAGCGGCGACATTCTGGAATTTGACGAACTCGGCGCGCGCAAGGCAGGCCGGGTGAACGTGGGTCGAGTATGTATCGATTCCGGCTCGCGGACTGATGTGGTCGAGGATTTGATAATCAAGGATCGCCGACACCTCAGCGAAGACGGTATCGTTTTGCCGATCATCGCGATCAACAAGCTCTCGGGCCGGGTAGAGAGTTCGCCGGAAATCGTGACGCGAGGTTTTGCCGCCGGCGAAGACGGCTTCGTCGAAGGCGCGCGGCAACTGGTGATGCAGACGCTGGAGCAGTCAAGCGAGGAAGAAAAAGCTGATTACGGCGTGATCAAAGAAAAAATCCGTGCGGATTTGAAGCGCTACATCTCCAAGCAGACGCAAAAGAGGCCGCTGATCATGCCGGTGATATTGGAGATTTGAAGTGGGTGGAAAGCGCAGCCAGATTTAACGCGGACTAAACCAAAGCGTCACAAGCGGCGGAGCTAATCTAATCGTTACCCTAAAGGACATTCGCGAAGCCCAGGCTCGTCTGCGCGGCGTAAGCGTGCGGACGGAACTCATCCAATGGCCGCTGAATGAAGATGAATACGGCGCCGGGTCCGACCGCCGCAAACTCTATCTCAAGCCCGAAAACCTGCAGCCCATTGGCGCCTTCAAACTGCGTGGGGCGTACAACAAGATTGCATCTCTTTCGCCCGAGGAACGGAGCCGCGGGGTAATTACTTATTCCAGTGGCAATCATGGGCAGGGCGTGGCGTATGCGGCACGGGCACTAGGTGCGAAGGCTGTGATCGTGATGCCGAGCAATGCGCCCGCTGTTAAGCGCGAGGCGGCAGCGTCGATGAGTGCTGAGATCGTGCTGGTTGGTCCCGGTAGTCTCGAACGCCAAGCCAAAGCGGAGGAACTGGCCGCACAACACGGTTATATTATTGTGCCACCGTTCAACGATGAGAAGATCATCGCGGGTCAGGGCACGATCGGTCTGGAGATTCTCGAAGATCTGCCTACGGTTGAGACCGTGTTAGTACCGGTTGGCGGAGGAGGAATGATCAGTGGCGTGGCCACGGCTATCAAGCTAAGCAAGCCGAGCGCGAAGGTTATCGGGGTTGAGCCTGAGCTGGCTGCGGACGCTCAGGCCAGCTTGCGAGCCGGAAAAATCGTCGAGTCCACGGCCGAGCAAACCTCGCGGACCATTGCCGATGGATTGCGGACGCAAAGCCTTGGCCCGATCACCTTCGAGCATATCCAGCGATACGTAGATGACATTGTGACGGTCAGTGAAGACGAGATCCGGCAAGCCATGCGGCGGCTGGCGACAAATCCTAAAACAATTGCCGAGCCCAGCGGTGCCGTGGCGGTGGCGGGGTTTTTATTCCATCAGGACAAGCTGCCAAGAACTACCATAAATGTGGCAATCATCAGTGGCGGGAATCTTGACCCGCAGATGTTGCAGGAGATCAGCCGGGCGTAAGATGTTGCGGGGATGAGAGGTTGCAAGCAACGCCTGTAGCGTACTTTGTCGTCATACTCACTGAGGCGTGCTTGCTACGTTTTCTGGACAACATCCTCCGGTGAATGGAAGACTATGCGACTGAGTTTGACTACCGTTGCTACCATCTTGCTTTGCGTCACGGCGGGGGCGGAAACATTGCGGGGCACGCCCATACGGGTTTCTTCCATCTATTTGTCGCCCGATACTAGTTCAAGTAAGCTTGCCGAAATCGACCGCGGCCGCGAGGTCGTTATCCTGGAGAACAGCGGCGACTGGATACACGTGGAAGCCGCCATTACAGAGGAGAAACTTATCACCGGCTGGATGTCGAATAAAGGTGTTGTAGAGGCTTCGACACCGAACGGCGACAAGATTGTGTTTGGCGAGGCGGTCGATTCCGAAGATCAAGCCAGTCAAAGACACGGTCGGCGCGGCGCCGCGCAGGATGCCATGCGACTCTACTACCGCACCGCCGAATACTTCCCCGGTTCCCCGCTCGCGGGTGAAGCTATGTACCGTTCTGCAGACATCCGCTGGCAAATCGACAAAGTGGATGTGATGTCGCGTCCTTCGTCTAAGGAAAAGGAAGCATACATGCGGCAAGGCATGGACGATCAGTTCATGAAGGAAGTGATGAAGAAATTCCCGGGAACGAAGTGGGCTGACCTGGCGGCCTTTCACCTGATCGAGAATAAGTTGTGCGGCGACTGGCAGGCATCTTCCAAGTGTCCGGAAAAAGAAGCAGAGATCTATGAGAAGTACGCCAGCGAACATCCTCAGTCGCCAGCAGTGACGGAAGCTTTGTACGATGCGGCCTGGCGGCGCTCAGCCCTGATTGAGATCTACAAAACCGAAGATCAGGCGAAGAAATCCGATGAATCCCGAGGCAAGGCCGTCGCCCTGGCACAGAAGGCTGTGGCACAATCTCCGCAGAGCGATTGGGGAACACGTGCTCAACTGCTGTTGTTCATGATCGAGCAGAATATTCCAACCTATGGGAACGGGGTAGACTAACTTGCCAATTTACCAGGCTGTGGTTCTGGCCATCATTCAAGGGCTGGCGGAATTCATTCCGGTTTCCAGTTCCGGACATCTGATTATCGTCCGTCGACTGCTCGGGTGGAATGAACTTTCTCCTGCGCACGAACTCACTTTTGATGTGGCGCTGCATTTTGGCACGCTGCTCTCGGTCCTTTTCTACTTTCGGCGAACCTGGTTCCAGATTATTCGCGCAGCCCTCGGCGGCAAGGTCGTGCGCTTTTCTGAGGCGGGCGGCGAAGACCAGAACCTGTCAGCGGCCGAGCAGCGCGAAGAACGTTTCCTGCTGTGGTTTCTGGCAATCGCGACAATTCCGGGTGCAATTGCGGGGAAGTTGCTGGAACATTCTGCCGAAGATTACTTCCGCGAGCACATCTTTCTGATTGCCGGTGCATTGATCGTGGTAGCGCTGTTGATGTGGTGGGGAGAGAAAGCCGGTGAACTTAAGAAACCGCTCACAGGCATTAGCTTTGCTGACGCAGTGATTGTGGGTTGCGCACAGGCTGCCGCGCTGGTTCCAGGTGTTTCCCGGTCGGGTGCTACCATTACAGCGGGCTTGTTCCGCAATATGACTCGAGAGGCCGCAGTGCGCTTTAGTTTCTTACTGTCTACACCACTCATCGCCGGCGCCGCACTGCTTAAGGCTCACGAACTCAAGAAAGAGGGTTTACCCGCGGGAATGCACATGCCGTTTCTCGTGGGCGTAGTGGTTTCCGCGCTCGTCGGATACGCTGCGATTGCCTGGCTGATTCGGTATCTTCAGTCCAACAGCTTGAAAGTCTTCATTGTTTATCGAATCGTAGTCGGCGTCATCGTGATCGGCCTGGCCCTGATGTGGCACCTGCAATAGGCAAAGCCAAATTGATTTGACGAGATTCCTGTGGCCACTGGCGCTGGCGCTCCTCTCCCGGCGAGTGGCACAGGTTGTGTTTGTCACTCTGGATACTGCTGGAAAATCCCGGGTTGTAGGCTTCTCTCATTCTTGTCATAATTGACAGGCTCTGGCACAGATCTGGCACCGGCGGGAGTGTCGCTTCCGCGTGGTACTAATTACGCCTATGAGGTATCTCTCGCAGATCTTTGCCCCGACCAACAACCGCCGACTCAATGAGTTGGTTGGTTTTCTTTTGTGCATTTCCGCGCTCCTCCTCTTTCTCGCGCTGGCTTCGTATTCGCCGCTGGATCCATCGTTGAACAGCGCCTCGGTGCTGACAGGATCGCGAGCAGCTCGCAACTGGATCGGCGTGGTAGGCGCGCTTGTTTCCGACCTGGTCCTGCAAGGTTTCGGGATTGGAGCATTCCTGCTTCCCGTCTTCTCAGCGGTGCTTGGCGTCCGCTGGTTTCGCTCGCGTAAGATCGCCTCGCCGATTGCCAAGGTCATGGGCGGCCTGTGGCTGGTGATCTTCGTTCCCGCACTGCTGGCGCTTTTGCCCGGCCACTTACGCTGGATGAATGCTATCCCGATCGAGGGTCTGTTTGGCAGAATGGTCGGCGATTTTCTCATCCATTATTTCAATCTGGCGGGAGCCTACATCGTTTGCGCAACCATCCTGGCGGTAGCGCTTTATCTCTCGACCGCATTCTCTTTTGCGTCTTTACAGGTTTGGGCACCGACGCGCTTCGCCTTCGCAATTGCTCTGTGGGATCGTTGGAAGGATTGGCGGGACGCGCAGGCCAAGAAGCGCATGCAGAAAGAACTGGAGAAACGTCGCGCCGCGCCCAAGCCGGTAATCACCACGCAAATGGTTCCGGCTCGGCCGGCAACGCCTGCTCAATCCCAGACGCGAGCTCCGGAGCCTGTTCGAACCGGTATTGATCGCACATTTGCAGAGGCCGGCGGAGCCGAGTCAGGAATTGAATCAAATCCCGAACCGCAACCCATTTCTCCTGAAGTCACCGAGCGAGCTGACAGCACGCAGAAACCGAAGACAACCTTGCCCCGCATTGCAGCGGGTGGGTTCAAACTTCCTCCCAGTTCCCTGCTGCATCGGCCGGATGAGCAGCAAGCCATCGATGCCGATGAGTTGAAGCTACTGGCACAAGTGCTCACAGGAAAATACGCGGAATTTGATGTTCACGGCCAAATAACCCAGATCAACCCTGGCCCCGTGGTGACGACTTTTGAATTCAAGCCCGAGGCGGGGATCAAGTACAGCCGCATCACTAACCTCACGGACGATCTGTGCCTTGCGTTGAAGGCGGAAAGCATTCTGATCGAGCGCATGGCCGGCAAGTCGACGGTAGGCATTCAGGTGCCGAACCGCGACCGGGAGATCATCTGGCTGCGCGAGAACATCGAATCCACAGAGTTCATCGGATCGAAGTCGAAGCTCACGCTAGCGCTGGGCAAGGACATTAATGGCCGCATTGTCACCGCCGACTTGAACGGGATGCCCCACCTGTTGATCGCCGGCTCGACCGGTGCCGGCAAGAGCGTGGCAATCAACGCCATGATTATGTCCATTTTGTACAAGGCGACGCCCGATCAAGTGCGCCTGATTTTGGTGGATCCAAAGCGGCTGGAACTGGGCAACTACGAGGGCGTTCCGCATCTCTACACACCAATCATCACTGAACCGAAACTGGCCGCGAATGCGCTGCGCAACGCCGTGCGCGAGATGGAGCGCCGGTTGAAGCTGCTCGCCGAAAAGGGCGTACGCAACATCGATCAGTACAACAAGCTTTTCGACGAAAACGGAACACCCAGCCTGTTTGGCGACAATGCCGAGGAACGTCCGCTCCCTTACATCGTGATCATCATCGACGAGTTAGCGGACTTGATGATGCTCGATTCGAGCAACGTGGAAGAGTCGATCACGCGGCTGGCGCAGATGGCCCGCGCAGTAGGCATTCACCTGGTGCTGGCGACGCAGCGGCCTTCGGTCGACGTAATCACAGGTCTGATCAAAGCGAACTTCCCAGCGCGAATGTCGTTCCGCGTGGCCACAAAGGTTGACTCGCGCACCATTCTGGACGCCAACGGCGCCGAAGCTCTGCTGGGCCGCGGAGACATGCTCTATCTGCCATCCGGATCAGCTCGGGTGCACCGGCTGCATGCTCCTTTCGTTACAGAAAAAGAGATCGCGGCCGTGGTCGAGTTCTGGCGCGCTCAAGGCCTAGCCGAATACGAGGAGAAATTCCTGCAGGCGCCGAGAGAAGAACGCGAAGACGGGAGCTTGCCAGCTGAAGGTGAAGCAGATGAAGAGGCAGCTAACGATCCACTCTACGAAGATGCCGTGAAGCTTGTGGTTGAATTCGGCAAAGCTTCCACGTCCCTGCTACAGCGCCGTCTGCGGATCGGCTACGGGCGAGCCGCGCATCTTATCGACTTAATGGAGCGAGACGGCATTGTAGGCGCGGCGGATGGTCCCAAGCCGCGCGAAGTGCTGAAGCGGCCCGATTGGCTCTCCGAAGTCCAAGAGTCTCTTCGATAACCTTTGCCGTTAAGAAGTCTCGGCCTTGCGCCACGCCCTGAGATTGGCGGCATAAAGCACGATACAAAACACATTCGCCGGAATGAAGCCCCACTGCGACGTTCTCAGTCCAATAAGGCACATGATTACACTGTTGACGCCGGCCAGAACCCATCCTTCCCAATGTCTCCGTCCGACCAGAATGGTTGAAAAAATCGTGAGCACGCAAGACAGATAATCGAGCCGTAACTCCACCGAAAAACACCTCCAACGCCATTATGCAGCAGGAGCTCCGGCTCTCTTGGTGACCTAAGAGCATACGGAACGTAACGTTGGTGCGTGCACTACTGAAGCGAGTCTTTATTCCTGGAATGAAAAAGGCGGCCTCAACCGAGGCCGCCGTGCTTAATTGGTGGCTTAGTTAGAAGGTGATTTTTCCTTGTATCTGAACCAGCCTCGGCGAAGCGTCCGCACCTAAACCAGAGCCATAAATGCTGGTCGGAGTGCTGACCGTGGTGAGGATTTGTCCAAACTGGGAGGCATTCGCATTCCCAATCGGGTAGTTGAAGTCGGGATGGTTAAAGATATTAAAGAATCTCGCACCAACCGAGAATTGTGCTCCCTCCCACTTCGGGATGGGGAAGCCCTTCTCCACCGCGAAGTCGGTATCGAAGTAGCCAGGGCCACGGAACTCGTTGCGGCCCTGGTTGCCGAAAGTGTCGAACGGATCTGCAAAGTTGGCCTTCAGCAAGCATGGATTGTTGACTTCGGCTGCCTGTCCGCCGCAACTGAAGCTGGTCGGACCAACAATGTTGGAGTTTATGTACGTGACTCCAGACCCGTAGTTGGTGGAGCTCAACGCATTGGTGTCATTGTTGCTGAACACCGTGAAGGGCAGGCCGCTATGCCGGAAGATGGTTCCGGAGAACGTCCAGCCTTTCACCAGCAAGTTCGGGCCACGGCTGGTCAAATGACGGAAGGCATCGTTCCACACATAGTTCATGGTGAAGTTCTGCCGGATGTCATAATCGGAATTGCCATAGTTGTACTTGCGGAAGTTGAGCGGGTCTTCGGGGTAAATAACGTCCGCCTGTTGAGCGGCAACATTCACACCGAAAGGTGAGAAGGTGTTATTGGAGATCTCATCCGTGGCGTGACTATAGGTATAGCTTGCCTGGAATTGAAACCCTCCACTGAAACTGTGCTTCGCAGTAACCACCAATCCCGAGTAGTTGGAGTTGGCCACGTTCTGCTGCTGCGAGACTTGCCCCAACGCTTTATTTGGTTGCGTGGTGGGCAGGTCAGCGAAGCTGGTTTGCGTGCTGCCGGTTCCGAACTGACCGGGGAAACAGCAGAAAGCATTCTCAGCCTGATTGACCCACTCCTCATGAGAACCATGGTTTCCGACGTACATTGCACTCATGGTGGTGTGCCAACCGATCTGCTGCTGCAACTCCAGACTCCATTCGTAATAACGTGGAACCGCGGTCTGGGTGGGGTTGAAGAAGCTGAACTGAGGCGTGTTCGGGCTGCCGCTGGCGAAATCCGCCTTGAAGCCGACATTTGCAGCGGCCGCAAGACTGTTCAAATTGCCCGGTTGCTGTGGAGCCAGAGTGCCGTTGAATTCCGCGAACAACGGAACCGACGGAGCCTGGTCCAGAATGCTGTCGATCGCTCCGGTCGGCAATGCGTCGGCAAACACGCCGAAACCGCCTCGAAGAACGGTGTTCTTGGCGCCAAACGGCGACCAAGCGAAGCCGATTTTGGGTTGAGCTGCAATCGCCGTAACTCCCGGGAACGCCTGGTTCTGATTGCTCGCGACCTGCTGGTTGATGGGAGCATTGAAGTTCAGCTGATCCCAAGGTGCCGACAGGCGCTGGAAGCAATCGACTTGGCAGACTGGATTCGAGAGGTGATCAAGACGCAAGCTGAGGGTCAGCTTCAAATTAGGAGTTACCCTCACATCATCCGCGGCGTACACACCCAACTGATAAAGCGCAATTGGATATTCCGGCCGGGTTGGAAAGGTCTGAAGAATTCTCGAACCAACCGCGCCACTTCCTCCTAGCGCAAGGTCAGCCAGGCTGAACTCCACTATCTGAGGAACATTCAAAACGCCCGGGGTCTTGTCGCTGATATCGTCACGACGGAAGTTTACCCCAACCTTGAAGCTGTGCCGTCCGTGAATCCAGCTGAAATCATCCACGAACTGGTATTGAGTGATGTTGCGCCCTTGCGGAAAGTTAAAGTCGATTCCGCCCAGCGCGGTGAGAGAATTGTCGGCCATGATGATGCTTGACCCAAGAGTGCTGGCTTGGGCAGCGGGGTTCTCAAAACTGAATACGGCGCTATACCAGAGCAGCGAAGCGTTAAAGCTGTTCACTTTATCGCTGCCAAAAGTATGTGTTTCGCCGAGGTTGCTCTGCCACTGTGGCTGATCGCTGATGGCGTTGAACGCCGGATTGATGGGATCGGTGTAGCTGGCTTGCAATCCGTGCTCGTGTTCCACGCGCAGGAAGAGCTTGTCGTTGTTCCCGAGGTTCTCATCAAAGCGGCCGGCATACAGAACATCGTGAGTCGCTGCTGACAAACCGCCTTGAATTGATACTGCGCAAGGCGTGCCGCCGGGACCGAATGCCGCGAATGCCGCACCCAACGCGGGAGTGACATTGGAGCATCCACCCGCGCTGATCGTAGCGCCGCTGCTGTTTGTTCCTCCAGGCAACGGCGCTGCTCCGGCTGGAGAAATGCCATTCCAAAGACTGAACAGGTGTTGGTAGTACGGCAGCGACGCGTTAAATCCGGTCGTGCTCAGGTTCGAGAGTACTGCGTTCTCAAATGCCGTGGTCGGCAGACTGACTTGCGTGGGAGATGGAATCAACAGGCGCAGGCCTTCGTAGTCGAAGAAGAAGAAAGCTTTGTCCTTCTTAATCGGTCCGCCGATGGAACCTGCCCACTGATTTGCGTTCACGAAAGGACGCGGGTCGACTTCGCTGCCAGCAAGGGCATTTGCCTGGTTGCGGAAGTAATTGTTGGCGTCCAGAGCCCGCCCGTTCCACCAGTACTCGGCATTTCCGTGGAAGGCGTTGCTGCCGCTCTTGGTTACGTAGTTGATGTTGGCTCCAGCCAGCCCACCGTAGGACCCGCTGTAGCCGTTCGCAACCACGGCGCTTTCCTGGACATCGTTCAATCCCAACGACAAGTTGGTGGCGCCGCTGTTGTTGACGTTGAAGTAGGGATCGTTGTAGTTCGAGCCGTCCACGGTAAACAGATTGGAAGTGGCCGGCAAACCGTAAACTTCAAAGTTCCCTCCGCCGAACGTCGCGCCGCCGGCGGTATTCATCACCGCGCCGGGCGAGGTGAGAGCAACCGCGGAAAGGTCGTTGCCCGGATTAGGCAGAAGAGCGACCTGCTGCGCGGTGAAGTTGGTATTCAGGTTGGCGTTGTCGGTTTCGACCGCGGTGGTCTGCCCGCTCACTTCAACTGTGGTCGAGCTGGATGAAACCGAGAGCTGGATGTTTCCTGCCGCGCTGCCACCCAGCGTCACCGTGACTCTCTGCGTAATCGTCTGGAACCCGGCGGCACTGGCGGTGATCGAGTAATTTCCCGGCGACAGAAGCGCAAATCGGTAGGAACCCTGTGCGTTGCTGGTTACCGTTTGCGAACCGCCGGTGTCGACATTCTTTAACGTGATCGATGTGTTGGGAACAACAGCGCCTGTTTGATCGGTTACAACACCGCTGATGTCTCCAGTTGTTGTTGTCTGCGCCCATACTTGGGTCATGGCCATCATCAGAAAAACGAAGACGGCGAACGAAAGCGAAGTTCTAATCCTCGAAATCATCTACATTCTCCTCGCTCAAACTGGGTGTTTCTGGCGTAACACTTGCGCATCGGTCAATGCACGCGGTCAACCGCAAGTTGAGCGTGGGGGCTGGATTGGGCGAGTTGTTTGTTTTTAGGGACGAGCGCAGCTTGCATGGTACGAACGGCGAAGTACATGCAACTGAAGTCAGAGCGGCGTTAGATTTGACCAGCGGAGCTTGCGTGAATCTACAAGAAATCGCAGAGACGCAATACCAAAATTGGTAGTGAAAGCGGTGTGCGCGAATGCGCGGCCGCTGTTGGCAACAATAGACATTGGTCTATTCGTCTTGTAGCTACATGCGGCGGTCGTTATGTTTTTTTGCGCGTGGTGGTGGAGTTGTCAGAGCTGGTGCGAACTGCGCAGGAAAAGATACTAATGCACAGAACTTTGTGACCAACCATTTCGTATTGAGAAGCGTCAATAGCATGTATGGGATGGTCTCCGCAAATCGAAAGCCGACTGCGTGAAATTCGCATGATGATTCCTGAAATCCGCGCCGTCATCGCCGATGACGAGCCACTGGTGCGTGATCAACTGCGGCTCCTGCTGGCTGAGGAAACTGGAGTCGAGGTCGTTGCCGAGTGCAGTAATGCGCAGCAAACCATTGCCGCCGTGAAGGCTCACAAACCAGACTTGCTGTTGCTCGATATCAAAATGCAGGATACGGATGGCTTTGCGACGCTGAATTACATTTCTCGCGAAGACATGCCGATCGTGATTTTCACCAGTACCGACAATCAGCACGCGGTTCACGCTTTTGAAGCGCGCGCTCTCGACTACTTGCTAAAGCCTTTCGATCTGCGCCGGTTTCACGCCGCCATGGAAAGAACGCGCGGAGAACTCCTCAAGGCGCACGACCATCACTTGACGCACCGCATTCTTGACTTACTTGCAGAAGCGCGGACCACATCACCGGCTGACAGACGACTGGTGATCAAGACTTCCGGGCGTGTTGTGCTCGTTGATCTGGATGAAATCGACTGGGTGCAAGCCGCGGGGAATTACGTTGAACTCAAGACGAGAAGTGGGGCCTACCTGCTGCGCGAGGGAATTGGCCGCCTTGCCGAACGGCTCGATCCCAGCCAGTTCGTGCGCATCCATCGATCCATCATTGTGAATGTGCGAAAGATCAAGGAACTCCAACCCTGCAACCGGGGCGAGTACATGGTTGTGCTGAGAGATGGTAAGCAACTCTCGTGCAGCCGCGGCTACCGCGCCAAACTGCAACAGCTCATCGCAGCGCAGTAAACGATATTCGTCGTCAGCAATTCCGCCAGCGGCTATTGCTGGAAGATGTCCACCCTCGCCGTTGGGTCCGCCGAGAGCGAGAAGAACTCCGTCGGCGAAACCAGGTACAGGATGTCCACTACGCTCCCGCCCACGCTCACCTCGACCCTGCTGGGATTGCCCACCGATACGGAAGTGGCACCCTGAACTTGGTTCTGGGTCAGCAGGCTCTCAGTGCTTACGTATTCCGTGACGTTTAGGCTGCTCGCTCCAGCGATTGCGATGCTCACAACGTCGCTGACCGCCGGGGCGACGGGTACGAGGGATCCGCCCGCAAATGTGCCCGATAGCGAAGCTGATGTCTGCGGCGCTACGAATCCGAAACTAACGGCAGGTTGGTCCGTGCCGATGATGAATGCCTCGTTGGCGTTAACCATGTATAAGACCGGCAGCGAATTCTGAAACCCTGATCCGGTCAGCATCACCCGTCCGTTCGTGCCAACGCTGTAGGTCCCGGTCCCTGCCGGAGACGTGAGGGCACCGCCGGCATTTTGGTCAGATGTCAGGCTGAAACCTCCACCGGAGTTGCCACTGAACACTCCAACCTGGCTCTCGGCTGTGGAGGCGTCCAGCCCAGTTACTTCGAAAACGCTAGGGAGAGCGAAAACGCTGCCGGGTGTCTGTTGCAGGATCGTACCGCTCACCAAAGGAAAACCTCCGGTAGCGAACGTATCTGTTTCCATCACCAGCAATTCATTTGTATTCACAACATAGTAACTGTAACCGGTAGTTCCCGCAGCAGTCTTGAAGTTTGCTGTCCCTCGGCCGGTGGACGTGGACGCGGCCGTATATCCGCCAGAGAGGGAAACGCTTGACGATGGACCCGAAATGGCGTCATCAGAATCCAACAAACCGCTGATAGCGTTTCCTGCCACGCTAAAACCTCCAGCCATGCCAAATCGATTCTGGGTAGGGTCGATTCCTATGAACCCGAATGCGTAGTTGCCACTCAAGGGCGTGGAAAACTCCAACGTATTCTGTCCCAAAAGCACGCCGGAGTTACGCGTTCCGCTTCCCGTACTGTCGTCGAACTCTATGATGTTTGCATTGTTGTTGGCCATCATGGACAGCACAAAAACGTGGGTCGGAGTTGTGTTAAGGGTCATAAATCCAAGGCCGTTCTGGCCGATGGAATATGTGCCACTGAAGCTCTGATTGAGCGTCGGACTCGCAGTGTCGTTTGTGTCCATGACGCCGCTGGAAATATTTCCCATGCCATCTGCAGTAAAACTTCCTGCGGCCACGAAGGGCGAAAGCGGCGGCAGGTTGGAGTTGAAGCCGCTGACCAAGAACGCGTAGTGGCCGTTCAGTCTCGAGTTGTTAGTCGGCCCAGGATTAATAGTAATGCCTAAGTTCGCCGTGGCTATCTGGGGCTTCGGGGTCGATGAATCAGTGACCTCAACCGTGAAGGGGAAGAATCCGGTCACGATGGGCGTCCCAGAGATCACACCATCCGGGCTCAGAGAAAGCCCAATTGGCAGGATACCGAGCGAAACGCTCCAGATGTAGGGCTGGACTCCGCTGCTTGCCTGCAATGTCTGGCTATAGGGCGCATTTACGATTCCGTTGGGCAATGATCCGGTCACAACTGACAGTGGCGGCGGCACAGTGACCGTGATGCTCAACGCTTGCGTCACGGTGGCGTCCGAGGAATCCGTAACCTGGACGGTAAAGTTGTAAGTCCCCAAGGTCGTAGGCGTTCCCTGGATCTCGGCGGAGGTACTGGTGCTGGTCGCCAGAAACGTCAAGCCCGGCGGGATGATGCCGGACTTCACAATCCAGGTGAAGGGCGCCGGCGCGCCCGCAGCGTTGATAAATGTGTCATAAGGAACGCCGAGAATCGCCGACGGAAGCGAAGTCGTGGTAATGGTCAACACCGCGTTCAGCGTGACTGATTCAGTCGCGGTGATGGCTGTGTTGGCGATTGAAGTGGCAGTTACGGTCGCCGTTGTGCTAACCGCGATGTCGGTCGGGGCGGTGTAGACGACAGAGGTGGTCGTGTTGCCGCTCAACGAACCGGCTCCGGTAAGAGTCCAAGTCACGCCCGCATTGTTGACGTCATTTGTAAGCGAGGCAATAACGGTCACCGTTTGGCCAGGGTTCAAGGACGTCTGTGGCGCCGACAGCGTAATCGCTATGGTGTTGCTGCCCGAGCAACCCGCAAAACCCAGCGCGCAGACGAGGATACCCAACGCCAACAACGAAAGGACTCTCAATTTCGTCACGGTTTCTCCACTGAAAGTTGTAACAATATCTCCGCGAAACAGCAAGCCGCTAGAACGAGAATAGAACCTGCAGATCAATCCTGCGCGTGGCAGAACCATACGAGTACGGCCCGCCGGCGAGATTGTTCGATTCGCCGAATAACGGCGAACTGAGGTTGCCAATCGGTGGCGCCAGGTTCACCCGATTAAGAACATTCCTTGCGGAAACGCTGAAGGTTAGATTATAGCGCCGATTGGTTGTGGCTCCCATGCTGAAAGGACCGCCAGAGCCGCCACCGCCGCCCAATCCGCGGCCGCCTAACCCGCCTCCCAGCCCCCCTCCTCGTCCGCCGCCACCGCCGCCTTGGCCAGCGCGAGGTCCCCCGCCTCCAGCCACTTCCCGGCCAAATCCAAAGGTCTTGCTGAGACGCAAATTCACCGTGAACAGCGTAGTGCCAGTTCCGAAATTGATTGGAAGGATCGGCTGCCCCGGGGTGGGAAGCAGATTGAAAGTACCCAGTGACGTGCAGGCTATGTTCGAGTTGATCTGCAACGTCCTGCAGGTTGCGGTCGAGACCAGCCCCGGCCGGTCGTTGAAAATAGAATCGCCATTCAAGTCCTGCCCAACCGTGACGTTATAGGGCACTCCCGAGCTGACAATAATAAATGGATTCAAGCGAAACGCGTAAGGCATCGAAACCGTGCCACCAAGGACTCCGCGGTGACGCACGTCAAATTGCGATCGCCCGTAATCGGCCATCGGGTTGTACGAATTTGAAAGAAAGCTGGCGCCGATCGATGATCCACCCGAAGAGAATCCAGAACCGCTTCCGCCTGAAGCCGCTCCTAAATCGCTGTTCGCGTAGTTAAGCGTATAAAAACCAAACAGCGAAAGCTTCGTGCCGATGTTTGTCCGAATGTTGGTAATTAATTGGTTCTGCCGAAATATCCCTTCAGTGTCGTATTGATAGATGTTGTCGGTATTTCCGAAGGGCCGGGTTCCCGTTCCTGGCAGCGGTGCGTTGGCGTTGCGCAGGAAGAGTTGATGCTCTCCGTAAGAGTTTATGTAGGTAACGGCCAAAGTAGTGCTCTTGGCAAGTTGCCGCTCGACGCCAACCGCGGATTGCATGGTAGAGGGTGCCCGCAGGTTCGAAGCAATTTGATAGCGGGTTGGCGAAGGCGGCTCCACGGGAGTATTTCCGAAAGTGAGTCCCGGAACAATAGTCTGTTGTTGGGTAAACCCGTTTAGACGCTCCGCCTGGAGCACAAGGTTGTACGGGAAGCGGTCGTAGAAGATCCCGTAGCCGCCTCGTAACACGGTCCTGGGGGCTGCCTTTTTCCCGCCGCCACCGATGCCCCAGGCAAGGCTTAATCGAGGTGCAAAATCGCCACGATCGTGGATGTTGTTCTGGGTTTCAAAGCGCAAGCCATAGCTAAGTGTGAGGTTGGGACGGATGCGCCAATCATCTTGTCCGTAGAGACCTGCATCGACCAGCGTAACCCCGGAAAGCGGCTGTCCCGTCGTGATTGAGAATTGGCTGGCGCCGCAATTCGTCAACTGAGTGGAGGTCGGCACGGTCGGCAGTCCTGCGATCAACTGCGCCAAACAGGAACCCGCCGGAATGTTGGGTGCATAAGTGGACAAGGAAGAAAAAGTGAATGCCCCGTTGAAATTTGCGTTCGACACGTTGGAATCCGTCATCGCGCGCAGCCGCCCACCGAATTTTATTAAGTGGTTGCCGTGAACGATGGAGGTGTAATTCTGGAGCTCATAGTGGTTCTGAACGTCAGAGCCATTTCCGATCTGATTGCCTCCGCAGGTGAACGCTCCCAGCACCGATACGCTTGGCTGGAAATGAAACTGCGCGCATGGATCCGCCACCGCGGACGTCGGCAGTGAGAACGTAGGCAGCACCGTCTGACTGCTGCTGTCACGCAGATATTGGAACCGGGTCTCATTCACAACATTCGAGCTCAATACTTGGGTGTCACTGATCTGCACGGTGTGTTCTGTAGAGGTCGTATCGTAAGCCTGAGTAGGAAGAGAAAACACGCCCACGCCATCATTGGTCTCGCTGTCCCGGTAGAACTGGTAACGGACGGTGAGCGTGTTGCTCGGCGTGAGTTGAAAATCAAATCGCGGACCCACGTTGATTCGAGTCTCGGGATTGGGGATCGCTTGTTCGAAGTTAGCGATTTGGGGGTTGGGATCGGCAGCAGTGGGGACAAGCGCGTTCACAATATTCGAGTCGTCGATCTGCCGCACCTGCGCGGTAAAGAAGAATGAAGCTTTCTTGCTCAGCGGCCCGCTGACGCTCCCATTAAAAAGTTCGGAATGGAAAGATGGCTGGTTTGGCGCAAATGGGCTAAGCGCATCGAAGGCAGAAGAATTGCCGTCCAGAAGAAACTGGCCGTGAAACTGATCGGTGCCCGGCTTGGTAAGAATCTCGATCCGGCCGTATCCCAATTTGTCGTACTCCGCGGAAAACGGATTCTGATTGATGCGAATCTCGCGTATCGAGGACTTGGGCGGAAGTTGGCCAGCAGTGAATCCATCAATATAAATCTGGCCGCCACTCGGCCCTGCGGACGGCCCAGCCAATGCCTCGAGTTCCTGCTGCAACTCGTCGGGATCATCGGAAAGAGCTTCGAGGTCTTTCCCCTTGATTACGATCGAACTGGCGTTCTCTGACGGGCTCACACCCACGGTTGCGCTTTCTTCCTGAACCTCAACCTTTTCCGGTTGCACCTGGATCTCGAGCGCGATGTCGAACTGCTGCACCTGGTCGGCGGAGATCGCGAAGTTCTGTTCGGTGGATACTGCGAAACCTTTTGCCGTGGTGCTGATCGTGTAATTCCCCGGAGATAATCCTTTGAGTTCGTAACTTCCCTGGTTGTTGGTGATGGCACTTGCCTTCTGGCCGGTTGGCGCAGTGGCAGTAACTGTCGCTTGCGGAATCACTGCGCCAGTGGGATCCGTGACTTTGCCGTGAAGCGTGCCCGAGGGAGTTTGGGCAGGCAAAGAACCGGTCAGCGACCACACCACGAAGAGCGCGCCAACTATGATTACAATACTTCGGGGCCAGCCGGACTTCATCAAATCTCCTGAGGCGAACTCATGCTGCCTGTTGATCTACTGCGTTGCACCTGCTGCAGCATCGCCGCCACCGCCCCCGAGGTTCCAGGGAGAAAGAAGCATCGCCGCCTGATTGCTATTGGGTGAGGCCGACAAGATCGGTTCCACGCCGCTTAACAATGTGATCGCGGTCGGCTGGGTCGTGGCCGTACCCTGCGTGGTTACAATCATAACGGCATCGCCCTTCTGCAAATCTGCGAGCGTCACGGCTGGCATTCGCTTCAACATTTGCTGGAAATCCGGCGGACCACCGGGACGCGAGCCGCCGGCATTGCCGCCGGGCGTGGTCTCGGCTATCTTGGCCGGCGAACTTGCGCCAGGAGTCGATGAACCGGGCGCGCCATCCGGCGATTGGCCTCGTAGCCGCAAGGCAATCCGTTGAGCAACCATGGGAGGCAGTTTTCGCAGTTGCGAGTCCGCAGTGATCCTCAGCACAACAGGCTTCTTCGTTACCAGATCCATGACTGTGACGCTGTTGCTACCGGCGTTCGTAGAAGTAACTGTGCCTGCGATGTTCCGGAACGTTCCAGAGACGACTTCCTCCGCTTCCAGTCCCGCGCCGTCCGCGCTGCGCACTCCACGGGCGCGCAGTTGGTCGCCAGCGGTGATTTGATCGATCGTGCTCGGCTTTGCATCGTCGAACTTCACGGAGTCGGGAGAGTATCGACGAATAATCGTGCTCTTCGAAATGTGAATCGTAACCGGCTTGATCTCGCTGGCAGGTGGAGCTGAGAGTGTAACGATTCCGCCCGCCGCATCAACCTTGCTCACCAATCCGCCCACTCCGCGCTTCTGCCAATCCTCGCGATCACGCTCCTGCTTGGCGGTGACATCGGACTCCTTCATAAGAATGACGGACGAAGCCACCACCGCCTTGCCGTCATCAGAGGGCTTACCCCGAGCCAGGATTCGGTCGCCCACCTGCACTTCCTGCAACTGGATTGGTGTCGCGTCTTTCAGATCTTTCTGGCCGGGAGCAATGCGAACCATGCGAGTGGAGTCCTGAACGAGAATGTTGATCTCGGATCCCGCATCTGTCGTGAGAGTGATAGAATTTCCCGAAAGCGCCTTCACCGTTCCCACGGGCTTCGCAGCCGGGCTGGCCGACGGTGGCTGTTGAGCGTCCTGCGTTTGGTCCGAATCAGCGGGGCTCCCTGAGACGAGACTCCATGAAGGCAAGCCGAGCGTCATTGTCGCAGCCAGCACCAACGCGACGGATCGTATCGATGTCATTTTCTGCGCCTCACGGCCTCTGGCCTCCATCCATCTTCGGGAGAACAACCATTTTATTTGGCCAGTGAAGCATTTGGCCAACAAAACGAGATGACGTCTCACCGAGACGCCGCCGCATACATTCGAACACAGCCAACCTCCCGTCTGAGTAAAGAATCGTCAACCATCTGTAAATTTCTGTTCAGTCAGGATTTGTGGTGGATCAAAGAGGC
>DATNHO010000160.1:0-8373 GCA_035604895.1 Terriglobales bacterium
GTAATTCCGGCAGGCGCTCCGATTGGTTCCGTTGCCCCGAATGGACTGACGCTGGTTGGGCTGCGTCCTTATTCTTCGCCCACCTGCAACCCGTTCACTGGCGCCAACTGTCCCGCCGACGGTGTTCCGGTGTTCACCGACATTTTTGCCGAGGACACGATCGCCAACTCCAACTACAACGCATTCGAAGCTATGCTCGAAAAGCGGTTTTCAAAGGGCTTGCAGTTCCAGGCTGCGTACACCTTCAGCAAGTCTATCGACGAAGCGTCGAGCTTCGAGGAAACCCTGAACCCCTTTAACTTCGATGCCAATCGTGCTCTCTCGCTGTTCAACTCCGCGCAGCGATTCGTGATCAGCTATTTCTGGGATCTGCCCATCCCCAAGTACTCGGGCTTGAAGGGTAAGCTCCTCGATGATTGGGCCGTCTCCGGCATCACAGAATTCCAGAGCGGCTTTCCCATCCGTTTGACGAACGACTCCATAAACGCCGCCAGCGACAGCGAGTTGGTCAACAGTTTCTTCTTCACCGGCACCGAGGCGCCGCAAAGGGTCGCGCCATTCAACACCCTCAATCCTAAAAACAATGGCGGCTATTGGTTCAACCCTAACGATTTTGCGTCTCCGCCGCTTGGTCAATTCAATACCGGCACCCAGCGCACCATCTGCTGCGGCCCGGGGTTGGTCAATACGGACTTCTCGGTACACAAACAGATGGCCATCACGGAAACCAAATATATGCAATTCCGTACCGAAATTTTCAACATTGCCAATCACACCCAATTTACGAATCCTGATGGCAATCTGGGCGACGGCGCGTTGTTCGGCAAGATTACTTCGGCCCAGAGCCCGCGCCTGGTCCAGTTCGCGTTAAAATTGTTCTTCTAGCCCGAAGCCCCGGACGGCCCTCGCGCCCGGGCACATTCTAATGGCCGCACAAGCGGCTTGAGATTCCTGGAGACCCGGATGTACCCCGCATTGCAAAAGGAGCTCGATACCTTCGAGCGTCGCACCCCTAAATCCGCCGCATCGCACAAGAAAAACCTGAAACGCATCCCGCTGGGCGTGGCCAGCAACTACCGCGCTTACGATCCCTACCCAATTTTCGTGAAGGAAGGCAGCGGCTCGCACTTTCGCGATCTCGATGGCAACGACTACATCGACCACAACCTATGTTTCGGCGCGCTCATGGCGGGACATTGTCATCCCGCAGTGATGAAGGCCGTCGAAAAACGCCTGAGCACCGGAACCATGTTCGGCATGCCGCACGACATGGAATGGGAACTCGCAGAAGAAATTTGCACCCGCTTCCCTGTCGAGATGGTTCGTTTCGGCAGCAGCGGCACCGAAGCGACCATGCACGCCGTCCGTCTGGCCCGCGCCGCTACCGGACGCGACAAGGTCCTCAAGTTTGAAGGCGGGTATCATGGCCTCCACGACGCCGCTCTGGTCAGCGTGAAACCTCACGCCCCGGAATTCGGTGACGTGAAAGCCCCCACATCAGTACCCGGCGGTCTGGGCGTTCCTAAAGCCAGCATCGCCAACGTCACCGTTGCCACGTTCAACGATCTCGCCAGCGTCGAGCTTCGCTTCCAACAGAATTCCGGTGAAATCGCCGCCATCATCCTCGAACCGATCATGATGAATGTCGGTCTCTGCATTCCGCAGCCAGGATTCCTCGAAGGCCTGCGCGAAATCGCAACCAAGAATGGCGCGTTACTGATCTTCGACGAAGTAAAAACCGGAGCGAAACTAAGCTGGGGCGGAGCCTCAGAATATTTTGGCGTGAAGCCGGACATGATCTGCCTCGCCAAATCAATTGGCGGTGGCTTGCCACTCGCAGCATTCGGCACGCACAAATCCGTCATGAACCTGATTTCCGAGCACAAGGTCTTTCACGGTGGCACCTACAACACGAATCCAGTTTCGATGGCCGCCGGCCTCGCCACATTTCGTGAGGTGCTCACGCGCGAGAACTACTCCCACGTCGACAAACTCAGCCAGAAACTTAATGCGGGTTATCGCAAGACCATCGCCAAAGTCGGCTTGCAAGCCTACATCGCGAGCGCGGGGGCGAACGGAGCACTAATGCTCTATCCCAAAGAGATCCGCAACTACCGCGACTGGACCACAATCGATATCGATCTCTGGCGCCTTTACTGGTTCGGAATGGTGAACCGGGGCGTGATGCCACAACCTTATTGGTGGGATGAGCAGTGGACGATCTCGGTCCAGCACACAGACGCTGATATCGACAAACATCTTGCAGCCTTTGAGGACGTGGCGCCAGCATTAGCCAAAGCCCAGCAAGAAAGAACAGCAGAAGTCCCTGTAGAGACGTAGCTAGCTATGTCTCTATAGCCTGAAGTATTTTGAATGCGGCTCAGCCGTCAAAAGTCTCCAAAGGGAGCGGTATTGTCAACCAACGCCCAAGACGCCAACCAGCCGCACCTCAAGCGCGTACTCGGTCGCTTCGACCTCGTGTTGCTTTTCGTGGTCGCCGTCTTCAACCTCAACGTCGTCCCGTCCATCGCCGCCAACGGCGGTGTCACCGTCTGGCTGTGGATCATCGCCTTGCTCCTCTTTTTCTGGCCGCAAGGCATCGCCGTCATCGAACTGGCCCACCGTTATCCCGGAGAAGGCGGCGTGTACCTGTGGGCCAAAGAAGTTTTCGGCGACTTCCACGGTTTCCTCTCCGGCTGGTGTTATTGGACGAACAACATGCTCTACGTCCCGACGGTCATGCTCTACTTCGTCGGCGTTTCGGTGTTCGCCATGGGCCCCGGCCACGCTGCGCTGGCTGACGACAAGAATTTCGCCATGGTCGCGTCGATAGCTCTGCTGGTGTTGCTTACTGTTCTCAATATCGTTGGCTTGAGTGTAGGGAAGTGGCTGAACAACGTGGGCGGGATCGGAACCTTCGTCGCGGCCGCTGTGCTAATCGGTCTCGGCATAACCGTCTGGTCACGCTTTGGAACACCTGTCGCTGGCTCGGATTTCAGAATCCCGGCAGACCCCAAATTTGTTCTCAATTCCTTCGGCGTGATTTGCTTTGGTCTGGTCGGACTCGAACTCGCCTCCGTGATGGGCGACGAAATTCGCGATCCCCAGAAAACTCTCCCCGGAGCCGTCGCCTGGGGAGGCGTGATCTCCGGCGTTCTCTACGTGGGCGCAACCCTCACGCTGCTTGTCGCCATTGGAAAAAACGACATCAACGTGCTGCAGGGAATCGTGCAAGCAGTCAGCCACATGGCCGGCAGGGTTGGTGTTTCTTGGATCATCGCACCCTTCGCCGTCATGCTGAGTTTGTCGATTGCCGGCATTGGTTCCGCCTGGATGGGGGGCTCCGCCCGCATCCCGTTCGTCGCCGGGCTCGATTCCTACATGCCCGCGGCCATGGGAAAAGTTCATCCCAGGTACGCCACTCCCCACGTCGCGCTGATTGTCCAGGGACTGGTCTCGCTCGTCCTGATCGTCCTCAACTTCACACTTTCCGGAGGTGTGCAGGAAGCGTTTCAGAAAATGCTTTCAGCCGCGGTCGTGTTGCAGTTGGTGCCATTTCTCTACGTTTTCGCTGCCTTGATCAAGTTTGCTGTGCGCGGTTCCCTCCAAGGATGCTATGGACGAGGCACGCTCCTCTTTGCCGGTGTGGCCGGGCTCATCACAACGACGCTAGCGATCGTCGTTGCCTTTTTCCCAGCCAAACAAATCACGTCCTTATGGAAATATGAAGTCAGTATGTTTGGCATCACGCTGGGTTTTATTGCGTTGGCGGTATTCTTCTTCTTTGGTTACGGCCGTCTGAAAATCCCAGAAGCAGCTCGTGTAAAGACAGGCGACTCGCCCGTCCATGCAAGCGAAGTAAATCGTTACTGAATTACGTGGGGACAGCCGCCCTCGGCTGTCCGGTCGAGCAAAGCTCGACTAGTCGCGGGAGGAAGCTATGCCAGGTGGAGTAAAAGCCGACGTTCGCAGCTATCAGATGTATGTCAACGGCGAATGGGTCGACAGTAAGTCCAACAAGACGTTCCCAGTCTACGATCCGTCAACCGAAGAAATAATCGCCCAGGTTCCCGAAGCGAACGCCGACGACGTCAACCGCGCCGTTGCCGCCGCCCGAGCCGCGTTCGACAATGGACCATGGGCCTCGACCACCGCGCAGGAACGCGGACGCGTTCTATTCCGCCTGGCCGACAAAATCCGCCAGAACACAACCATGCTGGCAGAGTTGGAATCGCGCAACACCGGCAAACCCATCGTCGAAGCGGAATTTGACATAGCCGACGTTGCCACTTGCTTCGAATATTACGGCGGGCTGGCGACAAAGATTCTGGGATACGTGAACCCGGTTCCAGACAATGCCGTAAGCCTCACTTTGAAAGAACCAATCGGCGTCGCCGGACAGATTATTCCTTGGAATTATCCTCTCTTGATGGCAGCGTGGAAACTTGCGCCCGCATTGGCCGCCGGCTGCACCTGCATATTGAAGCCCGCCGAGCAAACGCCCATCACCGCGCTCGAAATGGCGAAGTGGCTCACCGATGTGGGCTTACCCCCGGGCGTGGTGAATATCATCACCGGATTCGGCGAGAACTGTGGCGCTCCTTTAGTCCAGCATCCCGACGTAAATAAAATCGCTTTCACCGGCAGCGCCGCCGTCGGCAAAATCATAGTCAAACAAGCAGCCGATACTGTGAAGCGAGTCACCCTCGAACTCGGCGGCAAGTCCCCCAACATTTTTTTCGCTGACGCCGACTTCGAAAGTGCAATCGATGGCGCGTTGTTCGGCGTCTTCATCAATCAGGGCGAAGTTTGTTCAGCCGGCAGCCGTATCCTGGTACACAAACCGATCTATAAGAAGTTTGTCGACGCCATGACCGAAAAAGCGAAAACAATCAAGCTCGGCTCGCCCGCCGATCGCGATACGAAAATGGGACCCCTTGTCAGCCAGGACCAATACGATCGAGTTCGCTCGTATCAGGAACTCGGGAAAAAAGAAGCCAAACTTGCCATTGGTGGAGGACGTGCCGAGAAATTCCCGAAGGGCTACTACGTCGAACCCACTATCTTCTACGACGTGACCAACTCCGACCGCATCGCCCGCGAAGAAATTTTTGGCCCGGTCGCTGCCGTGATCCCATTCGAAGACGAAAAAGATGCAATCAAGATCGCCAACGACTCGCCCTACGGCCTGGCCGCTGCCGTCTGGACGCGCGACATTTTCAAAGCGTTCCGCACGGTAAAGGCCTTGCGCGCAGGCATCGTCTGGGTCAACCACATGCAACCAACCTACGTAGAAGCGCCCTGGGGAGGTTACAAACAATCCGGCTTCGGCCGTGAACTCGGCCCGTGGGGAATCGAAGAGTATCTCGAAACCAAACAAGTACACATCAATCTCAACGAAGCCCCGATCGGCTGGTACTGAACAATAATTATGATTCAATACTGTCATCCTGAGCGAAGTGCGGCTTTCGCGCAAAGCGCGAAGGCTGCCGAGTCGAAGGACCTTGCGTCCCCGGGACGACGATCACAGCGTCACGGAATTCGCACCATATCGCAGGAAGCATCATGAGCACAATTCAACTCAAAACCCCGATCCCCGGACCGAAGTCCAAAGCGCTCGCAGAGCGCCGCAACACAGCCGTACCGCGCGGCCTCTCCCACGGAAGTCCGATCTACGTGGCCAAGGCCGAAGGCGCCTGGCTCGAAGACGTAGACGGCAACCGCTACATCGACTTTGCCGGCGGCATCGGCTGCCTCAACATCGGGCATCGTCGTGAGCCCGTGATCAAGGCGATCCGTGAACAGCTCGAGAACTTTCTGCATACGTGCGTGCAAGTCACGCCGTACGAAAACTACATCCACTTAGCCGAGCGGATGAACCAAATCACTCCGGGCAAGTTTCCCAAGAAAACACTATTCGTCAACAGCGGAGCCGAAGCGGTCGAGAACGCAGTAAAAATCGCGCGCGCCCATACCGGACGCTCGGGAATCATTGCCTTTGAAGATGCGTTCCACGGCCGCACCATGATGACCTTGGCGCTCACTAGCAAAACTCACCCCTATAAGGCTGGGTTCGCGCCCTTTCCCGGCGACGTGTACCGCATCCCGTACGCTTACTGTTATCGCTGTTCCTACTCGCTAAAATATCCGTCGTGCGATCTTTTCTGCGCGCGTCATCTCGAAGACACATTCAAAAGAGTGGTCGCATCCGAGGATGTTGCTGCCGTGATTGCCGAGCCGGTGTTGGGTGAAGGAGGGTTTGTCGTCCCTCCGCCTGATTTCTTCCGCGTGCTGATCGACATCTGTCATAAACATGGCGTTCTCTTCATCGCCGACGAAGTTCAAAGCGGCTTCGGCCGAACCGGCAAGCTGTTTGCCAGCGAGCACTACGGCATCGAACCGGATATCCTGGTCACAGCCAAGTCACTTGGCGGAGGCTTGCCCTTGGCCGCAATCACGGGCCGCGCCGAAATCATGGACGCCCCCGGTCCGGGAGGCCTCGGCGGTACCTTCGCCGGCAATCCACTTTCCTGCGTAGCAGCTCTCGCCGTGTTAGACATTTTTGACCGCGAAGCGCTTCTTGTTCGCGCCAACGAAATTGGAAACAAATTCCAAAAGCGCGCAAAAGAATGGCAGAAGCGCTGGCCTATCATCGGCGATGTACGCGGCCTGGGTGGAATGCAAGCGATCGAACTCGTGAAGTCCTCCGACAAGCGCGAACCTGCGGCAGATGAAACCAAAGAAGTGACGCAGTACTGTTACGAGCACGGGTTAATTACAATTACAGCGGGCTCGTATTCCAACGTGATCCGCCTTCTGGTCCCGCTGGTCGTGACTGACGAACAGATGCATGAGGGTCTCGACGTGCTGGAATCCGCGCTGCACGCGGTTTCGGAAAAACGGGGCATAGTCAGTGCAACTGATCACGTAACGGCGGACGCCTCGTCCGCCAGCCGAGCAGGAGACGTAGCAAGCTAAGTCTCCACGGAGAACAACACCGACTGTAGAAACGTTGCTTGCAAAGTTTCGTAGCGGCGAAAATCAAATAGCGATTACAAAGGTAAAGCAAATGACGATCGCAGCACCCCCGTTAACCAAAGTTCCCAATTACGTAAACGGCCAATGGGTCGAATCCACCGCCACGGAATGGTTCGACGTCACTAATCCCGCCACCGGTGAGATCATCGCGAAAGCTCCGCTCTCGGCCGCCTCCGAAGTAGCGACCGCCGTGGACGGCGCCGCAGCAGCCTATCCCGAGTGGCGACGCACTCCTCCCGAGGACCGCATCCAGCCGCTATTCAAGCTGAAGCAACTTCTCGAAGCTCACATCGATGAGTTGAGCAGCCTTATCACCCAGGAAAACGGCAAGACTTTTGCCGAGGCCAAAGCCGAGTGGCGTCGCGCGATTGAGAACGTCGAAGTCGCCTGCGGCATTCCGATGATGATGCAGGGCTACAACCTCGAAGACGTAGCTCGCGGCATCGACGAGATCATGATCCGCCAACCACTTGGCGTAGTGGCGGCGATCACGCCCTTCAATTTCCCTGGCATGGTCCCGTTCTGGTTTTTGCCCTACGCCATCGCCTGCGGCAACACCTTCATCCTGAAACCCTCGGAGCGTGTGCCGTTAACGATCCAGCGGACGTATGAACTGCTAGCGCAAACTGGACTACCCAAGGGTGTAGTCAACTTAGTGAACGGTGGTAAAGCTGTAGTCAACGCACTGCTTGATCATCCGAAAGTGCGTGCCATCAGCTTCGTTGGCTCAACTCCAGTTGCGAAGTATGTTTATGAGCGCTCAGGCGCAACCGGAAAACGCGCCCAATGCCAGGGCGGCGCGAAAAATCACGTCATCGTTCTACCCGACGCCGACATGAAGATGGCCACGCAGATCATCAGCGACAGCGCTTTCGGCTGCGCCGGCCAGCGATGTCTGGCGGTCTCAGTAGCAGTCACAATTGGCGAAGCGCAGAAAACGTTCCGCGACGCAATCACCGATTCCGCCGCAAACCTCCGCGTGGGCAATGGTCTAGATGAGGGCGTCCAGATGGGCCCTGTGGTCTCGCGGGAGAGCAAATCGCGCATCGAATCCTTAATCGCGGCGGGGGAAAAGCAAGGCGCGAAAGTTCTGCTTGACGGCCGCAATCCGAAAATACAGAAATACGAAGCAGGGAACTTCGTGAAGCCGACCATTCTTGATGATGTTTCGCCGACGAGCGAAGTGGCGGACACGGAAATCTTTGGACCGGTTTTGAGTTTGATTCACGCCCGCGATCTGGACGAAGCGCTGGCATTTCTTGAGCGCAGTAAATACGGCAATCAGGCTTCGCTGTTCACTTCCAGCGGCGCGGCGGCGCGGCGGTTCCGGTACGA
>DATNHO010000161.1:0-4977 GCA_035604895.1 Terriglobales bacterium
GCGTCAGGATGCGGATACCCGCTCCCTGTACCGCTTTCTGCGCGCTGAGGGGTCCGCGAAGTGCTTCTAAAAATCCTCCCCATGTGCGCACGTCGCCAAGATACGCAATCGTCTGCGAGCGGTCGGGATCATACATTCCTAGGATTGAAGCCTGCGCGAACACATCGGTTCCACCCAGGCTCGCAGGATGCTGCTCGTTGCCTTCAATCTTCGTCGGACGATAGAGATGGCTTTCAACCAGGATCGGACTCGCGTATCCGCCCAGTGTGAACGCAGTCGCGTAGAACATCGGACGGCCGGGGATCACTTCTTCCGGCTGCTTCACATAGGGAACAATCGGCTCCAGCGGTTGCTTGGTGCAGGCAGTCATGCCTGCCATCGCCAGCGAAGCACCCATCAGCTTCAGGAATCCGCGACGCGAAACCGCGTCCAGCCACTCCGATGCGCCTTTGGGAAACTCGCGATGCATCATCTCCTGAAACTCGGCGCTGCCGGCGAGCTCTTCCAGGCTCCGCCAATATTCTGGGCCGTTGGTCTGGGCAATTTGGGCGCGAACCGTTGTCAGGTCGAGCTTGTCCTTCTTGCCTGGACAAACGTCCTCGCGTTTGTTCTTTTGTTCTTCCATCTTGTCTAGAACTCTCGTAAACGTGCCTCACCTATGACAAGTCGAACAGCTTGTGATGTCACTCACGGTTCGCAAGTTATATTTCCTCACCAAATCCGTTCCCAGCGAAAGCTGGTCTGTATAGACCTTGCCATCGAACGCCACGGGCTTGTCGCTGGATGGTTGTTCATATCGCATATTGAACACCTGGTCTCGGGGGCGCAAATTTTTCTCCGGAGCGCGATGGCACTCCAGGCACCACTCCATTTGCAGAGAAGCGTAATTGAACATCAGCGGCATCCGATCGACGGGGCCGTGGCAGGTATTGCAGCCCACGCCCTTGTTGATGTGTATGCTGTGATCGAAATAAACGAAATCGGGCAAATCGTTGACTCGGGTCCAGACCAGAGACTTGCCGGTGCGGAAACTTTCGCGAACCGGCTCGAGCAGCGGCGCTCCCAACCAAATTTGTGAATGGCAGTTCATGCAGGTCTTGGTTGGAGGAATCCCCGCGAATGCAGAATTCTCAACCGAAGTATGGCAATAGCGGCAATCGATGCCCAACCCGGCGACGTGATGCTGATGGCTGAAAGGGACAGGCTGGGGCCGCGCCACCTTGGCGTAAGTTATGTAGGGCGACCGTTGCAGCTCGAGCACCGCCCACAGCAACGCCGCGACCAGGAATACCGCCCCGTAAATCGTGGCGCGGGAGATTGTGTTCGTACTGCGATGAAAAATCTGCATCGATCAGAACTTTCAGTGCAGCCGGGACGCCATACTCAATCCCTCATTGTTTGTTGCGGCCTTTTTGCCTTAGGAGGTCACAGACATCCACTGATCCTGTTTACGAAGACTGGTGATTATAACAGCTCACATCGCTTTGTGATTGTCCGCGCAATTCAATTCCTAAAAAATTTTTCTGTTTCCTCAAAAAGCGGGCCATGGTTTTGGATAATTCCCTCTCACCGTAACACACTGTCGTTCAGAGATTGCATCGTAGCCCGATACATTCCTCGCTGAGTGACCGGCGGAACAGACTTACCGCAGGTTCATCACCAGCAACTTTGGTTCAGTCATCTCCTCAATCGCATTGCGGAGGCCTTCGCGTCCCATACCAGATTCTTTGATCCCACCGTATGGCATGTGGTCGACACGAAATGTCGGTACATCGCCGGCCATGACGGCTCCCACCTCAAGCTCTTCATACGCGTCAAACAACAGTTTGGCGTCACGTGTGAATATCCCCGATTGTAAGCCGTAGGGAGAGCTGTTGACTTGCTTCAGCGCATCGTAAAAGTCGTGATAGGGCTCGATGGTTACAACTGGAGCAAAAAGTTCCTGGCAGTTTACCTTCATCTCTGGGAGCGTTCCGGCCAGAACCGTCGGTTCCAATATCGACCCCTTACGCTGTCCCCCACAAAGCAACCGGGCGCCGCCGCGGACTGCCTCCTGAATCCAGTCACTGGCGCGGATGGCATCACTTTCTCGAATCAGCGGGCCAACGTCGGTTGTCTCATCGAGCGGGTCTCCGGTTCTTAGCTTCTTGACTCGTCCAACAAAAAGATCCGTGAATTTCTCCAGAACCGACCGCTCCACCAGGATGCGCTGCACCGAAATACACGACTGCCCGGCATAAGAGTAGCCTCCGGTCACGCACCGCTCGGCAGCATAAGTCAGATCTGCATCATTGTGAATGATGACTCCTGCATTCCCGCCCAGTTCCAGCGCGACTTTTTTCTTGCCGGCTCGACGCTTGATGTCCCAACCGACGGCCGCGCTGCCAGTGAAGCTGATCAGCTTCAGGCGCTCGTCGGTTACCAGCAAGCCAGCGTCGTCGTTGGACAGCGGAAGGACGTTCAGCGCGCCATCCGGCCAGCCAGCCTGCTGCACCGCTTCTGCCACGAGCAGTGCGGTCAAAGGCGTTTGCGGGGCGGGCTTCAGCACCATGGTGCAGCCGCAGGCAATCGCCGGGCCTACTTTGTGGGCCACCAGATTGAGCGGAAAATTAAACGGAGTGATGCCGGCAATCGCTCCCAAAGGAAAGCGCCGTACAAGCCCCCAGCGCCCTGCCGTGAATTCCTGCCAATCAAGCGGCAGATACTCGCCGTAGATGCGCGTGCTTTCTTCCGCAGCTACCGCGAAGGTGAAGATGGTTCGATCGACTTCGATCCGCGCCGTCTTGATCGGCTTGCCGGCTTCCTGCGCCAAAGTTTGGGCGAACTCTTCCTTGCGCGAAGTAATGCTTTCGGCCACCCGGCGCAGCACGCGCTGGCGCTCAAACGCCGGCAGGCGTCGTGTTGTGCCAAAAGCTTTAACGGCAGCTGCGATTGCCGCCTCGGCGTGCTCGCGCCTTCCCTGAAACACGCGACCGACAACAGATCCATCGTAGGGAGATCGAACCTCGACCTGGTCGCCTTCCTCGATCCATTTACCATCCAGGAGAAACGCATGTGTTGCGACGGGAGTTACGGTCATTTGTGCCATGGCGTAATTCCTGCACCTCCCCGGAAGCAGAGTAAAGATTATAGACTTTTCGCGCGCAGCAAAACACGTGGGCAAATGATAATTGTTAGTTGATAGCCGGTCGCAACGGCAAGAAGAAACATGTTCACATCAATTGTAGAAACTGCAGAGATGTTGCGCAAACGGGAATTGTCGCCCGTGGAGTTGACGAAGACCTGCCTGGCGGAGATCGAAAGACTCAACCTTGCGCTGAATGCGTTCATCACCGTAACCGGAGAGTTGGCTCTCGCGCAGGCGCACGCCGCAGAAACTGAAATCTTGCGGGGAAATTGGCGCGGGCCGTTGCACGGGATTCCGCTTGCCTTGAAAGATCTCATTGATGTCGCCGGGATCCGCACCACGGCCGCGAGCGCTTTGTTCAAGGAACGGGTTCCGGCAGAAGATGCCGAAATCGTCCGACGTTTGAAAGATGCTGGAGCCGTTCTCTTGGGGAAGCAAAACCTGCATGAGTGCGCCTACGGCGGCAGTTCGATGATCAGCTACTACGGCGAAGTGCACAATCCTTGGGACCCCGCGTGCATTGCTGGAGGATCGTCGGGAGGTTCGGCCGCGTCTGTGGCCGCGGGGATGTGTTACGGAGCCATTGGCACGGATACCGCCGGCTCCGTTCGCGAGCCAGCGGCGCTGTGCGGTGTCGTCGGCTTGAAGCCCACGTATGGGCGAGTCAGCGTTCGTGGTGTAATTCCGCTCTCGCTGTCGCTCGATCATGTTGGCCCGATCACGCGCAGGGTTTCAGACGCTGCCGTGATGCTGCAAGCGATCGCCGGCTACGACGCGAAAGATGCGAACAGCGCAGATGTGCCAGTCGACAACTACTTCGCGGCGATCGGCAATGGATGGGAGCCGATGAGGATCGGCATTCCCAGAAAATTCTTCTATGAGGATCTCGACCCGGAAATTGCTTTAGCAGTGGAAAAGGCGCTCGGCGTTCTGAGAGGCCTGGCTGGCGATCTCTCTGAGATCGACGTTGAGGTTCCCACCGACCGCACATTACAAACGGCGGAGTCATACGCTTATCACGCCGAGTTCGTCTCCCGAAGTCCCGAGCTCTACCAGCCGGAAACCCTACGCCGCATCCGCAGGGGCGAAGACATCAGTGCTGCCGAAGTTGAGCAGAGACGGCGCGAGTTGGAACAAATCCGCAGCGAGATTCACAAAGTATTTGAGAGCGTAGACGTTCTCGTAACCCCAACCACGCCGGTTCCCGCATCTGCGATTGCCGAGCTGAAAAGGGACCCGGATCTCCTCCGCCCACGCGAACTGCTGCTGCTCCGAAATACTCGTCCGGTCAACGTGTGGGGATTGCCGGCGATTTCGATTCCGTGCGGCTTCACCAGCGCCGGCCTTCCCATCGGACTTCAGATCATCGGCCCGCGGTGGAGGGAGGACAGAGTTCTGCAGCTTGGGTATACGTTTGAGCAAGCTACGGCGTGGCACAAACGCAGCCCAAAGCTGGTTGAGGCGTAACCTGCTCGATCACCACGGACCAATGCTTTCATGTCCCTCCGATGCCCGGTCGGCGCTCGCGTTGATTGCATTGGTAGTATGTCCTGGTGCCGATCAAAACTGCCAAGAAGGCTTCGCTGACCGTCCTTCGTGCCGAAACCCTCACTTTCATTCCATGGCTGATTCATGGATTCAGCACGAGACTCGGCGGGTTCTCCCGCGTCTATGGCGGCCGCGCTCTCAACCTCGGGTTTACCAAGGAAGACTCGCACAGCGCAGTCGAACGCAACCGAGCCGCCTTCTTACAGCAACTCGGTGCAGCCACCGGCAAAAAGCCGTGGCCACTGGTCACCGTTCGTCAGATTCATTCCGATCTCATTCATTGTGTGAATGAGGTGCCGAGG